>NC_014364.1:3412911-3723176 GCF_000143985.1 Sediminispirochaeta smaragdinae DSM 11293
CTCAAATCGAACTCTTTGTGCGACAACTGGAACTTGCGGCCCGTCTGGATTTTCCTGTTATCATTCACAACAGGGAGGCTGGAGCCGATGTTTTCGACATATTATCAGAAAAGCTTCCCCCCAAGGGCGGAATTCTGCACTGTTACTCCGAGAATTGGGAATATGCGAAAAAGGCGCTGGATCTGAACCTCTTCATCTCCTTTGCCGGAAATGTTACCTACAGAAACGCCAGGAATTTACAGGAAACGGCAAAACACATGCCCATCGATCGCATGTTGATCGAGTCGGAAAGTCCCTTTATGATTCCGGCGTTTTATCGTGGTAAGCGTAATAAACCCTCGTATCTCCATGCCACCGCGGAATTTCTTGCCGAGCTGCGCGGGCTCTCCCTTGAGGAGCTGAACGAGCAGCTGTACCGTAACAGTCTTACGGTCTTCGGTCTCTCGGAATAGGCACACAGCGGTGCCGTGACAATGGGATTGTGAAAACCGATTGCTTATATCATCCGATCATCCTGCCCGGAGTGACAATTCCGGGCAATCTTTTTCTTGCACCCCTTGCAGGTATTACCGACAGGGGGTTTCGGCGTATCTGCATCGAACACGGAGCCCCCTTCACCTATACGGAAATGGTAAGTGGGGAGGCGCTCGCCAGAGGGAACGCAAAAACCATAGCCCTGTTGAGGCGGGCGAAGGGTGAGAAGCTCCTTGGTGTCCAAATCTTCCTCTCAAGCCCGGAACAGGCAGAAAGGGCCCTCCCGGTCATTGAAAAGGCGGACCCGACGCTTATCGATCTTAACTGTGGCTGCCCTGTCCCCAAGGTGGTAAAAACCGGAGCAGGAGCCGCTCTGATGCGTAGCCCGGAGACAATCTATCGGATTGTCTCATTGCTCTCCAAAAGCAGTTCCCGTCCCATAACCGTCAAGATTCGCACAGGTTGGGACAGCAAGACGATAAACTATCTTGAGGCTGCCCAGGCCTCGGAATCGGCAGGGGCCTCCATGATAACCCTCCACGGGAGGAGCCGCAGCCAGGGCTACTCAGGTAGTGCCGATTGGGACACCATTGCCGAACTGGTCCAAACAGTCAGGGTCCCGGTTATCGGCAATGGCGACGCCTTTTCCCCGGAAGCCGCAAAACGACTCCTTATGGAAACGGGATGTTCCGGGGTCATGTTTGCTCGAGGTGCCATGGGGAACCCTTTCATTTTTGAACAAACAAGAAGGCTTCTGGAACACGATTCCACAGGCAAAATTCCTTCCGTCGCGGAGATCATGAAGGCAGCCTTAACTCAGTTGCATTACACCATAGAGGAGAAGGGAGAACGGGTCGCCTGCAGAGAAATGCGAAAACAAATGACCGGCTATACCAAGGGGCTCGACGGCTCCGCGGCGCTTCGCCAAAGTATCGTGACCTGTGAAACCGAAGAAGATTATCGCAGGACGGTAGAGGACTATCTATCGCTAAGAGGAGAGTCCTCCTCCTCCACACTTGACCTTGCCCCCTGAAGAGTGTTAGCGTTTCATCAATAGGTATTGTTTCAGAATAGATCATGCTACATAAGCACATGCCATTTCAGACAATCTCAGATGAACGGCCTCAGGCCGTTTTCTGTTGTCTGACAGCAATATGGGGAGGATGAGATTGCGCGTACTAGTGTTGGGATCAGGTGCGAAGGAACATGCCGTTACCTGGATGTTTTCAAAAAGTCACAGGATCTGTGGTTTGTATATTGCGCCTGGAAATGCGGGGACGAATGAACTGGGGGAGAACCTAAAGGGGATCAACCCGGCTGATCCCGAACAGGTAGCCGAGGCGTGCAGCCAGTGGAATATCGATTATGTCTTTTGCGGCATCGAGGATGCGCTTGAAAACGGGATGGTGGACCTCCTACAGAAAAGAGGAATTCCAACCTTCGGCGCGCCAAAGGCAACAACGAGATTAGAGGCGGATAAGGCCCACGGAAAAGCCTTCATGAAACGCTATGGAATTCCTTCAACGGCAGGAACCCTTGTTACAAACGCTTCTGAACTGGAAAGGGCGATACAGGAAAACAGCGGTAGGCGGCTGATCATCAAAAAAAACGGTCTTTCGCGCTGGAAGGCAATGTTCGACTCCGATCAGCCGGAGAAGCTCCTTGAATATGGTTCGCAGCTTCTGGAAAAGGATTCAATCCTTCTTGAACAGTATCATGTCGGTATAAGTCTTTCGATATTTGCCCTGACCGACGGAAACGGTTTTCTGGTTCTCCCTCCCTGTGCCGATTACAAGAGGGCAAAAGAAAACGATCAAGGCCCTGCAACCAACGGGATGGGTGCTATCTGCCCCGTTCCACCGGTAAGTAAGCAAACCATGGATCTTATACGGGATACCATCATCGGCCCCAGCTTCGAAGGATTAAAACAAGAGGGGCTTATGTACAAGGGAGTGCTCTTCTTTTCCGTCGTCCTCACTGCAGAAGGGCCCAAACTGATTGAATATCATGTCAGATTCGGGGATCCGGAAGCTCAGGTGCTCTTTTCGTTGATCAAATCGGATTTCGGCAATGTGGTTGAGGCAATTGAAAACGAAACGATCGACAGCTTCCCTATGCAATACAATGACAACTCTGCGGTAGGCGTAGTCATTGCCAGCGAAGGATATCCGGGAGAAACCGAAAAAGAGATTCCGCTTAAGCGGATTCCGGCCTTCCCGGAAAAAGAGACCCTCGTTTTTCATGGATCCACCCGGGTTGGAGAGAAAGGCGAAACACTTTCAACCAGCGGCCGCTGCTTTACCGTTGTGGGGCTTGGGAATAATATTGTCAATGCAAATACCCGTGCATACGAGGCGGTAAAACGTATTAGGTTCGACGGAGCCTGGTACAGAAACGATATCGGCAACGCTTTTTTTGAGGATTAATCACTCCACTGTTGGCGGCGGCATTCATACAGAAGGATGCCGCCGGCAACCGAAACATTAAACGAATCGATATGGCCTCGTGACGGGATGGAGATAATTTCGTCGCATCGTTCTCGTACCAGCCTGCCGATTCCTCTTCCTTCCGCGCCAAGAACCATGGCGACCTTTCCCTTCAATGAAAAATTCCATGCACTGCCTCCCCCCATATCGGCCCCATAGACCCAGAAACCCGCCTTCTTGAGGCCTTCGACGGCCCTCGGAATGTTGGGAACCACACTCCTTGGAACATGAAGGCTGGCTCCAGCAGAGACCTTATCGACGACGGCCCCATCCCCGGCGCTTCGACGTTCTGGGAGCACCACAAGATCGACGGCAAATTGATCGGCACTCCGCAAAATAGCTCCGAGGTTCTGGGGATCGGTGATTCCGTCAAGCAGCAAAATCAGGGCCTGCTCCTCTCTTGTTGCCAGCTGCTGTAAAACTGTATCGAAATCACGATTTGTAGGTGGCTTCCTTCCTGAGGAAACAGCATCGGAAAGGAACAGCAGAACTCCGCGATGATCGACCCCTCCCGAGAGATCATCAAGCTCTTCCCGGCTTACATTACGAACCTTACATCCCTTTTGTTCCGCCAGCGCAATAAGGGCGGATATCCGCTTGGACTTGCCGGAAACCATGAGTTCGGCGCCCCGATGCCGCTTTTTCAACGCTTCTTCAATTGCATGAAAACCATAGATATGCTGCCGATCCATCATCTCCTTCCTCACTGATCTTCCTCGCCGTACTTCGTTACCTTATCGACAACTCCATCGAAATCGGTATCTTGTCGCAGCTCTTCGACGTAGGCCCCATCTTTGATGAAGACCCAAATATCAAGCATACCATCACTGTTCGAATCAATCTCCCTCCGAAGCAGCTTCCCTTCCCCTCCATAGACGCAAAAATCGTCCATCTCTCCGTCACGATCGTAATCAAGCATCTCATAGCGCTTATTTCCGTCATGGTCGGAGATAACTATATAATCGATATTTCCGTCCCCGCTGGTATCAAACTGATCGGGAGGCACGCCGACCGGATCAGAAAGGGCATGGTCACGGAATTCACGGACAGAGAGAAAAACATTATTTCCATCTTCTTGCCCTCTCTCTTCCGCATAGAGCGAGGGGGCATAGCATATCAACAGAAGAAAAAATAGAGTAACGAGGCTTTTCATTGCATACGGCTCCTGCAGAGAGAAATCCTTTTAAGTATCGGAAGGAGATAAAAGCTAGTTAACAGATTCGTTTCCCCCGAGAAGAAATCGTAGTTCCTTGGTACGGTTCTTTCCCGAAAAACGAAACACATATTCCCCATCCTCCTGCTTTCCCTCAAGGAAAAGATGACGGTCGGCAGCAACGGGAAAAAAAGGAGTGGATGTTTTCAGTGAAGACAAACTCCCATCGAAAATTTCAAGAAAATTCTGCGAGGCAGACGCCATGGCAAACAGGAAATGGCTGAGATCCATGACGACGAGGGCCGATTCAAGAGAAAAACGGAATTCGCCCCGGCTGGCACGTATGGAACAACGCAGAACGGCAAGAGCCGATAGAATATCATCGGGCACATGGTACCCCTTAGCACGAGAGCGCTGCGGATCATAAAGAGTCGCAACGAGAGCATTATAGGTATCAAAAAGAGAAAAAAGTTCCGAGAGTTCATGGTCGACAATCCTCATCTGGTCATTCTTACAGCCTCCGTTTACGGTCAGATACGACCGTTGTACAGAGGCTGAAAGAATGTGTCCAAATCCAAGAGAAAGGAAACCAAAATTATCAAGCGTTCCAAACACCAAAAACCTACCGTAAAGATGAAAGAGATACCGGTTGCGGTGTCCCATTTTCCCCCTCTATGTCGGCAAGCTCTTTAAGCAGCTGTTTGCTGCGCAGTGATAACTTTTTGGGAACTTCAATCATAATCTTAATGTACAGATCACCTTTTTTTGCATTGTTATGAAGATAGGGAACACCTTCGTTTTTTATACGTAAAATTTTTCCATTTTGGGTCCCGGCCGGAATTTTAAGCTTCAGTTTTTTATCTTCAAGGGTCGAAACCTGAATTTCGGAGCCGAGTGCAGCCTGCGTAAAGGAAATCGGAATTGCACAGTAGAGATCATTCCCATCCCGCTCAAAATAGTCATGGGGCTTAACGGTAATAAATACGTAAAGATCTCCGGCAGGGCCGCCGCCGGCTGCATTATCTCCCTGTCCCGGTATATTGATCCGCTTTCCACTTTCGATCCCGGGAGGAATTGTCACCTTGATTTTCTGCTGTTTTCGCAGCAATCCACTTCCGTGGCAGGCAGTACAAGGATTTTCAATGATGTACCCCTCACCGCCACAGGTAGGACATGGGGAAGCAATGGAAAAGAATCCGGAGCTCCGTCGAACCTGGCCGCTACCGCCGCAGGTTGGGCACACCTTTTTGCCGCTTCCCGAAGCTGTGCCAGATCCGCCACAGGTGGAGCAGGAGACGTTTCTGGTATAAGCGATCTCCACCTTTGTTCCGTAGACAGCATCTTTGAACGAAACCTCAAGGTTATAGCGAAGATCAGGACCACGGTTGGATCGCCGTTTTCGTCCGCCCTGAGACCGGCTCCCGCCACCTCCGAAAAAACTTGAAAAGATATCGCCGAAATCTCCAAATATATCTTCAAAATCGTGAAAAACAGTCGAATAGTCGTGGCCTCCACCACCTCCGTTCATGCCTTCCACACCGGCAAAGCCGAACTGATCGTAGGCCTGCCGTTTCTTTTCGTCTCCGAGAACCTCATAGGCTTCGGTAGCCTCTTTGAAAGAATCTTCGGCGTTTTTGTCTCCCGGATTCTTGTCGGGATGGTATTTTATCGCAAGTTTACGATAGGCTTTCTTTATCTCATCCTTGGAGGCCCCTTTCGGGACCCCAAGGACTTCGTAGTAATCACGCTTGGCCACTGTCTAGGACTCCACTCTATTTGTCGTTCTCGTCGTCGACAACCTCGTAATCAACATCTTCGACATTGCCATTGCCGGAAGCCTCGGAAGAGGAACCGGAGCCAGCTTCGTTACCTGTGCCCTGCCCGGACTCCTGGCTGGCGGCACCGGAAGCCTGGCCGGCCCCTGCCTGCTTATACACTTCCTCGGCAAGCTTGTAGGAGGCCTGTTTCAGCTCTTCAATCTTGCTCTTAATATCCGCTATATCTCCCGATTCCACGCTCTTTTTCAAGGCCTCGACGGAAGCATTGATTTTCTCTTTCTCGGACGTATCGACCTTATCACCAAAATCCTTCAGACTTTTTTCGGTCGAATAAATCAGGGAATCGGCCTCATTGCGGACTTCAATCTTTTCCCGCTCTTTTTTATCCTCTTCGGCATGGGACTCGGCATCCCGAACCATCTTGTTGATTTCATCTTCGGTGAGGCCGGAAGAGGACTCGATCCTGATTTTCTGTTCCTTGCCGGTGCCCAAATCCTTTGCAGAGACATGGACAATACCATTGGCATCGATATCGAAGGTTACCTCGATCTGAGGCACCCCTCGAGGGGCCGGAGGGATTCCGACAAGATCAAAACGACCGAGGGTACGGTTTTGGCTTGCCATTTCCCGCTCACCCTGGAGCACATGCACGGAAACGGCAGTCTGATTGTCGGCGGCAGTCGAGAATATCTGGCTCTTGCGGGTCGGTATCGTCGTATTCCGCTCGATCAGTTTGGTAAAGACACCGCCAAGGGTTTCGATGCCGAGGGACAAGGGGGTAACATCGAGAAGCAGAACATCCTTCACATCACCGCCAAGAATCCCCCCCTGGATGGCAGCACCGATGGCTACTACCTCATCGGGGTTAACACCCTTATGGGGTTCACGCTGAAAGATCTCCTTTACAATCCGCTGTACGGCGGGGATACGTGTTGAGCCACCGACAAGAATAACCTCATCAATATCCGAGGGCGAAAGGCCTGCATCCCGTAAGGCATCTGTACAGGGTTTACGAGTCCCCTCGATAAGCTCCCCAACCATCTGCTCAAACTTGGCTCGGCTCAGATTGTACTGCAGATGCTTCGGCCCCGACGCATCGGCGGTAATAAAGGGCAAGTTAATATCCGAAGACTGGGTGCCGGAGAGTTCGATCTTCGCCTTTTCCGCAGCCTCTTTCAGACGCTGAAGGGCCATCCGGTCCTGGGAAAGATCGATTCCGCTGTCCTGCTTAAAGCTCTCAATAAGCCACTCAATAATTCGCTGATCGATATTATCACCACCAAGGTGGGTATCACCATTGGTCGACTTAACCTCAAAAACACCATCTCCCAACTCCAGGATCGAGATATCAAAGGTACCTCCGCCGAAGTCATAGACGGCGATCTTTTCATCCTTCCCGTCCTTTCCGAAACCATAGGAAAGGGCGGCTGCCGTCGGCTCATTGACGATCCGTTTTACTTCAAGACCGGCAATACGCCCAGCATCCTTGGTCGCTTGCCTCTGAGCATCGTTAAAATAGGCAGGAACGGTGATAACGGCTTCGGTAACAGACTCGCCCAGATAGTCTTCGGCCGTCTTCTTCATCTTTTGAAGAACAGCCGCCGAAATCTCCTGGGGAGAATATTCCTTGTCGTGAGCCATAACACGAACATCGCCATTGGAAGCCTCTTTCAGCTGATAGGGAACCATCTGGATTTCCCTCGGCACTTCGGAAAAACGACGTCCGATAAAACGCTTGATCGAATAGATGGTGTTTTCAGGATTGGTAACAATCTGGTTCTTTGCAGGCTGACCAACCAACCGCTCACCTTTTGCCGTAAAACCTACAATAGAAGGGGTGGTCCGCTGCCCTTCGGCATTTTGAATGACGATCGGCTCTCCGCCTTCCATTACCGCGACACAAGAGTTTGTCGTTCCAAGGTCAATTCCGATGATCCGTCCCATAGTGCATATCTCCTCTCTCTAATTATCTCGTATAAAAATATCGTATTCGGCCTTCGCCGTATTATTCTTTTGCGGCCTCGTTTTGAGGCTCCTCCTCAGGCTTCTGTCCACCCTTTTCAGGGGCCGGCATGGCCACTCGTACCTTGGCATGACGAAGGACCCGATCATGGAGCATGTAGCCCCGCTGATAGTCCTCGACGACGGTCTGCACATCATAATCGGGGTTCGCTTCCATACCGATAGCCTCGTGAAGCTGAGGGTCGAATTCCTTCCCTACGCTCTCCATTCGCGAAAGACCATACTTTCGTTCAAGAACACCGACAAGCTGCTTCTCGATCATCTCGATACCCGAGTGAAAGCTCTCAAAATCTTTCGATTCATCGGAAGAACGAATGGCCCGCTCAAAATCATCAATAACGGTAATCAAATCCGAAATCAGACTTGAATTGGCATATTTAATCGACTCTTCCTTTTCCCGAAGCATGCGCTTTCGAAAATTTTCGAAATCAGCCTGTTTACGAAGATAGCGATCTTTTAGATCACTATTTTCCGCCTCCAGCTCGCGAATCTTTGCCTCAAGATCGGAGCCCTGCTCTCCTACAGATGCTTCCGCCGAGGAAGGAGCGGATTCTTCCGTTTCTTCCCCCTCAGCTATATTCGGTGTACCGTCAGTCTCTTGTTCCTCTGCTTCGGTACGCAACTGATCGTTTGCATCTTTTATATTCTGTTCATCATCTCTGGTCATGCGTAACCTCTATGATAAGTTGGTAACATATACTTTGATTTCGGCTTTACGGCCATCATTAAAATACTAAGCCCAGATGAAAGGCGTCAAGCATTTTCACAAATGAAGGGAGGAAATATCAACAAGAGATAGAGTTATCTATTATTGGGAATCATCTCGAGGATAAGCTCGACCTCACCTCTGCTCAGCTTCGTTGCCCTGGAAATCTGATCGACGGTCCACCCCTGCCGCGCAAGCCTGGAGACGAGCTCCCTGGCATTCATCCCCGGAGCCCCCCCCCGCTTATCACTTCCCGTCGCCCCATCGCTTTTCATGATGGATCCGAGCAGTTTCACCTGTTCCTGAGCCTGTTTGCTTACCTCTTCAAGACGGGTTTCGGTCCGGGCAAGCCACTCACGCGCCTTCTGCAACTCGTCAATCCGCTTTTCCGAATCACTAAGGAGGGTATCGACCTTTTCGAGCTGCTCCATGGCATCCTCTGCCTTACGCTTGTTTATCGCCAGGGTATCGATACGACGACGCAATTCGTCGATCGTTTCCGGGAGCTCGAGCAATTTCGAATCGATCTCCTTAAGCTCCTTTTCGAGATCGGTCATTCGCTGGAAATTACTGTCGACCCCTTCGATGGTGGAATCCATTACATCTCGCCGTTTCTCGAGACGTTCATAGCGCTGCTCGATCTCTTTTTCGAGATCCTCGAGGCTCCGAAGCCGCGCCTGTATAGACTGAAGCTCATCATGGCTGCCGGTCACCTGATCAAGCTTTACATCAACGGCCTGACTGATATTGATGAGCTTTTTAAAATCTCCCTCCATTTCCTCAAGCCGCTTTTTTTCGGCAAGGAAACGGTTAAGCCGGCCGTTCACCTCATCACCCAGCTTCCGAATCGACTGGAATTTCCGTTCGGTTTCACGAATCTCCTGGCTCTGTCCTTCGATTCTGTTGATTTCCACCTTGAGATCCTCAATCGTTTCCTGCAGCCCGATCTTCAGGGCGTCGGCACGCTCAAAGAGCTTTGTTTGGGCCAGAAACTGCTTTAAACGCTTATCAATATCCTGGAGCTGTGCATCGAGAGCACCGCTGTTCTCCTCAATTCGGCCCAGCAGCTTCTTCTGCATCTGCTCGACCTTATCCTTTGTATCGGCGCCGAAGGCCTTGAAATCCTTGATCCTTTCATCGATATCAGCCTGAAAATCCCTGTTACGTTTCTGTATCTCGATGGAAAAGTTTTCATAGTCACGATTAAAGTTGTCGAAAGCCGATTCGGTACGTTTACGCAGATCACCCTCGAACGCTAAAATGGTATCGGAAATTTCCTTTAACTCGTTCTTAAGGCGCGTGCGCTCCTCCTGAGTCTGAAGGATGAGGTCGTCACGCTGCGCCTCGAAATCACGCCTGAGGGCACCGATATTCTCCTCGGTCGATTTCTTCAATTCGCTATAGTCGCCGGAAAGCTCCCCTTTTGTCTCTTCGAGCTCCTGAAGTACCTTCTCCTGCCATCCGGAGAGATCGCTTCTGGCACTCTCCATCATCTGGCTAAGCTCCACCTGCTTGGCTTCGACACCCTCGGAAATTTCTGTCAGCCGACTGGTAAGTTCCCGCTCCTGCCGCTTGATTTGCGACGAAACCGAACTATCGTAATCGCTGAACTCCTTCTGAAAGGCAAGGCGAGAACTCTCTTTTGCCTCGAGGATCTGATTCTTGAGACTCTCTTCAAGTCCGCCGAGGGCTTGCCCCGTAGTGTTCATACGCTCGCCGATTCGCTCCTGAAAAGCGGCGACCTGCTGCTCGAATTTTTCCTGCTGGGCGTATATCTTTCCCTGGAAGCTGCTCAAGCGCTGCTTCAAGTCATCGGCATATTCGATTTCCAGTTTCTGCCGACCGTTCTCTCCATTGGTACCCAGCTCTTCGAGGCGCATCTCCACATCCTTTTTCCACGCCTCGATGCGTTCATCCATCTGACCGGCCCTGCGCTGAAGATCGCCGAAAAACTCAGACTCAAAGACCTCAAGTTTTTCAGAAACATTCTGATAGGCCTGGTTCTTCAGCTGGTTAAGCTCCTCTTCAACCCCGGCTATGGCGCTACGGATTTCGCCGATCTCCGTATCAGCCCGTTCCTTTTCATCGCTGCGATAGCCGGCCATTTCATCCTTAAAGAGACCGAAATCATCCCGCACCCGGGAAGATACCCGTTCCATGGAGTCACGCAGATTGGCCTCAAGAGAATCGATATCGGCGCTAACCTCTTCGATCCTGGTAAACCGGTAGGAGACCTCCTCTTCCCAACTGGAAATTTTATCCTCAAGTTCGGTAAAGGTCTTCTCAATGGTATGCTCAAAACCTGCAAGCTTCTCTTCCTGACGCTGTTTGAGATCGGTGTCGAGGCGGCCGGAACGCTCGGTCAGTTCGTCAAGCTGTAGTGCGGCAGCGTCAGCCGTCTTTGTAAGCGCCTCGTAGCGATCATTAATCCCCTTCTCAAAAGCGCCTAAGCGCTGATCGACCTCCGATCGTGATTTCTCGGCTGCATTGGCCGTCGACTGGATATCAGCAAGTAGCCTCGACTCGGTTTCCTGCCGCTTTGCTTCGATATTTTTTCTAAGAAGTTCAAAGACCTCATCGTCAAGGTTTTCTCCGCGCTTGGCGGCCCTCTCGAGGGATTCCTGATAGGCCGATTCAATCGCCGACATCTCATCCCGAAAACGGGCAAGGCTTTGATTCAGCTGCTCCTGACCGCCTTGTAATTGTTGCAGAAAGAGATCGCCCTCTTTCTTTCGCTTTTCAAGTGTACCGCTCAGCCCTTCGTCGAAACCGGCGACAAGAGATTCCCCGCGCTGCTCGGCCCGATAGAGCTGTTCATCAAGACCAGCCTCAATTGCCTTCATCGTCTCGGCCTCCATAGAGCTTCGACGATCCTCAAGCCGGTCCAGCTGCTCAGTGAAACTGTGGATCCTGGTTTCGGCTTCCTCCACCTCTTTATGAACACCGGTAACGATCTGACGGGTACGCTTCAGCACCTCGGCACTCACCTTTCGCAAGGCCGTATCGTTTTCCTTTGTGAATTTTCCATTGATTTCGGGGATCTGTTTTTCCAGCTGGAGAATCCGAACCCCGGCCTCCTTCACCCGCTTGCCGACCTTATCGACAAATTCCGATTCCTCATGGAGACGCTTGAGATTCTCTTCGACCTGACCGGTCATGCGGCCCAGCTCACCGAGTGTCTTGTCATACTCACTGATGCGTTCATGCACAAGCTCAATCTTCTCGGCCTTTTTCCCAAGCTCCTCTTCGATACCGACAATTCGCTTAAGGATCTCTTTGCCGGTTTTCTGATGAACATCAAGATCGATGGCGAGATTCTTTACTTCCTGGGTCTTTCCATCCACAAAACCGTCCAGCTCGCCCTTGATCTTCTCCGAATAGCGCCGAATTTTGTCCAAAGAACGATTATTGCGGTCCATTTGCCGGTACAACGCCAGTACCAGCACCACAATCAAGAGGGTAATAACATTTCCCAATGAGAATACCATATTTCTCTCCCAGTTTATCCCCGATTATTGTTACCCAGGAAGAGTAAGATGTCAATTCAATCTCTCTTCCACCCAGCGCCGCAGCTCCGGATAACGGAAGAACGCAAAGTCGGCAATCCCCTTTTGCTCCCGAGAACGGGTCAAATAGGCCGTTCGCATCCCGACTCCTGCGGCTCCCTCGATATCATACCGATAACTGTTCCCAACGTACAGGATTTCTTCCGGAGGCAAACCGAGAGCGGAAACCAGCCGGCGGAAAGGAAGAGGATCGGGCTTGAGGCGTCCGGAATCTTCGGAACAACATGCGATATCGATAAGATCGTCCACTCCGAGATAGGAGAGCTTCCGTTGAATCGGAAAATCACTGAGCACGGCAAGCTTCACCCCGGACCGCTTGAAGGACAGGAGGGTCTCCCGAAGCTGGGCAAAGGGGCGGACCCCTCGAAATGAGCGTTCCCATACCCCGTAGAGATGACGATCAATCTTCTCTGCCGCCTTCGTTTCCGAAAGTCGTCCACCAGAGGCGCGGGAAAGAAAGCGGGCCTGGGCCTGCCTGAAGCCTCCGTCGAAAGCCTTTTTTCTGATCTCTTTTCTCACCCTGCCGAAACGGAGAACCAGCATTGGATGAAAAAGAAAAGAGGGAAGGGAATGAAGATACATCCTGCGGTTCGGATAGAGGGTCCCGTCGATGTCGAAAGCAATAGCCCGAATCTGCACTATACCTACTCCAAGTCTTGCTGTTATTGGGTTCTGATAATAAGGCGGACCTTCCCTTTCACCGAAGAGCCATCTTCCGCCTCTGAAAACTTCCAGTTTCTTATGGCCTGTTTTATCACATTGTCCAATTCTGTGCTACCGGATGAGGAGACAACCTCGGGAAGTAGCGGCCGCCCGTCGGCAGGAAGGGTAAACTGGACCTCTACCATGACGGAGCTTCGTCCGCCAAGCATCTCCGGCTCTATCTCGGGTTTACTCCATGCAAGCAGCTTCCTGGTCTGGTCGCCCTCGAAGGTCACATCCGGCTCATCGACCGAAGCGTTATCCGTCCCCCCGGAAGAACCGGCCGAGGTCTGTCCCGAACGGCCACTTGAGGTGGCCTGATCGGCAATGGCCCCCAGCTTCTCCTCTACCGTACTGTCGGAGAGAAGCGGAGAAGCTGCCTTCTCATTTCCCTCGCCCGCAGTAGGAGCTTCCGCGTCCTCATCGGACCGGGAGAGGTCTGAGGTACTTCCTGCAGCCTCATCACCATAGACAATCTCCGAACCGGGAGACCAGTTATTGCGGACGACTTCAGGCTCGGGAGGGGCCTTGGGAGGTTCGGAAGAAGAGATGCGGGGAGCGGGGGCGGGCAACGGAGCGGCCGAGGCTGGAGGCTGAGAGGCTTGCTCCCTGCTTGCCCTAGGCTGCGGTTGTGCCGGAGTCTCAACTGCAGAAGCGCGGGGAGAAGTCTGCTTCGCGACTTCCGGGCGAGGAGCAGGCCGCTCAGGGGCCTTTTGGGGGGCAGGCACTATGGCTTCCGGCTGCGGTTCCGTTGCTTCTGGTTTTTCTACCTTTTCTACCTCCGAAGGCGTTACCGCTTCAGGCTCGGTAGGAAGAGGAGGAGGCAAAAGCACCACAGGGTCGAGCCGAAGGGTATCCGCTTCGGGAGACCAGTCGACAAGACCAAGCAGGAGGGCAAGTAAAAGATGCAGAGCCAGAGCGATCAGAAGGCTCACGCCAAGTCGCTCCCGGGAATCATACATCACGGGGCATCATCCTTTGTTCGCAATGTTATACCCGTAAACCCCTCGGTACGCAGCACATCGAGGAGCCGGACCATCAGACTGTAGCTTACCCCGGAGTCTCCTTCGATGATGACAGCCTTAATATCGTCCTGACTCCGGAGGGAGGCCAGCCCCTCCTTCAGATCCGCAAGAGCGTAACGGTCTCTGTTCAGGTAGATCTCATCTTCGGATACCACGGTAACAACGAGTCGCGTCATCACCGCAGGCTCGGCAGTACTGGAACTTGGAAGCTCGATACTGATGCCGGGGGTCAGCAAAAAGGTGCTTGATACCATGAAAAAGATAACCAGCTGGAACACCACATCGATCATCGGAACAAGATCGACGGTTGCCGTCGGTTTCAAACGTCTGCGAAAGGTCATCGTTCCTTCTCCGAACCACCTATAAAGAGAATCAGCTCGTTCACCCGGTTTTCCATTCTGATAATCATATGGTTTACCCTATTGACCAGATAATTATAAAAGGTGATGGCGGGAACCGACACCACGATGCCTGCTGCAGTGGTCAAAAGCGCTTCGGAGATACCGGTGGCAAGGAGCGATGGATCCCCCACAGCCCCGGAGGAGCCGAGAACACCGAACGCCTTGATATTTCCGGTGACCGTTCCGAGAAGCCCCAAAAGGGGACTGATATGGGCGATGGTTCCCAAACTCGTCAGGTAACGTTCGAGCTGAGGAATCTCAAGGTTTGCGGCCGAGGTAATTGCCTCCTTCATATCGGAGGTTGGGTAATCGCGATGCTCAATCCCCACCTTGATCAGGTTGGCGATCGGAGAGGGGTTGTTCTCACAAATATCGATCGCCTCATCGTAATGGCCCTTTCCAAGTGTAGCCTTTAAGCGATTAATCAGCGACTCTTCATCAACCTTTATCTTTCTGAAAAAGAGCAACCGTTCAATGATAATAACAGCGGCAAGAACACTCAGAATCATGATCAGAATCATGATGATTCCGCCTTTTTCAATCAGAACAAACATGTAGTTCCCCTTTACCTATAACGATATTTTAAGTTGCAGCGTCAACTGCGCTCCCTTCTCGATGAAGGGTCCAGTCCAGCTTCGCCCGCCTTCGATAAACGGTTCAAGGAGGTCTTCCCCTTCAACACTCATGACCATTCCCTCGGCAGCCCTCCATGCAAGAGAAAAACCGAGCCGCGGCATTGTTTCGTCCTCAAGAGGGTCCACCGAGATATCCGTACGCCCGATAAACAGCCCCTCGCGGTAGCTGTACTCCACATATCCAAGGAAACGACTTTCCGAGGCAAGGGGCTCCGGTTGGTCGTAAAACCATCCGCTCCATCCGGTCCCAAGGGTGATCCCCGATGCCAGCTCCCAGAAGAGCGTCGCCCCCGTCGATAAGGCGTTTCCGCTGCGCTCTCTCCATTCGTAGGGGCCCCCCGAAGAAATTGCCGAAACGGAACCGACGGGAATGGGGAGTAAATCCCCTATCTGCAATTCCCAGGAGCCTCGGATACCGAATCCGCCGAAAGGGGTTAGCTCCACCGAACCCTCCCAAAACCACTGTTCCCGCAGGCTGGGAAGGAGGGAGGCATTCCAGAAGGGGAAAAGGGACCAGAGGTCGTACCACTGATCCTCCACAACTCGAAACCCTCCGCTGGTATTGTAAGAAAGAAGATCCTTCCACGCACCATCCAGCCATATCGAAACAGGATAACGCATCTGGCCGGAAAAATCCCATCGCAGTCCCCCGGATACACCGATTTCCATGGATGCAAGTTTCGCCTCGGCAAGAAGTGATGTCGTCAGCCGGTTGTCGTCCTCATCATCGAAACCGTGATAGCGGTACGAAAGGGTTAAACGGGAAAGCAAGCTCTCGCCTTGGTAGGATCCGACAACGGAAGGATTAAGGACCGTCTCTTCACTCTCCCCCTGATACCCGGCAAAAAGATGACGAGTGTTACGATAATTACCCTCAAAACCGATATCGAAGCGCCCTTCTCCCGGGTATCGCAGATGACCGGAGGCGGCAGTTGACCTGAGAATAATCGAACTTGCATCATTCATCTTTCCCTGCAATCCCTGTTCGTTTTCAAGATAAGATCCGTCGAGCCCATAGTTCCAAACTCCGGAGCCTCCCTGGATATCTCCCTGCACCGTTCCCTGAAGCTGGTCCGTGCGATCAAAATAACCGGTGCCCGAAGCCTCCCCGCTATAGCCGTCGGTTCCGTCGTGGGCAAAACGCAGTGAAAAACGGGGGCCCTCTCCCAGACGGTAGAGGGAGATATCACCGACAAGCCTATTGTTAATCCCTCCCCCGACAAGTGCCTCACTGAAAAAGTCGGCACCGGAATCGGAGCTGCCGATCTCGGTATCGGGGATATCGGCCATCACAGGAAGATCGAGGGAATCCTCACCGCTACTCTGGGGGGAGGGCAGGGAAAATTCGGGAAGAGGAAGTTCACGAGCCTCGGGAAGGGGGGCTCGTACATCCTCCGCCGCTTCGTCTTCGACCTCCAGGATAACCTCAGGTACAACCATTTCGGGTTCGTCGGGCCCAGTCAAAGCGGTTTGAGCAAAGAGGCCGATCGGCATGATGAATATCAGTGCAATGATTACGGCAGGTGTTTTCATCTTCGATCCTCCAAGAGCTCCCGTCCCCGAAGTGTCCATTCGGAATCAGGGAAGGAACGTTCGATCTGTCTGACCATGGTCTGCGCCAGATCATGATCCCCTGCATCGGCGGCGACCTCCGCGGCACGATACAGGGAACGGGCCGAGGTATCCCCCTCTCCGCCCAAGGCTGCGGCATCAAGGAAGTGCTCGACGGCCTTCTTTGCCTCACCCTTTTCAGCGGCCATTTCGCCAAGCAGGTAATAGGCTTCGGCCGCCGGAGCGGGAAAACGATCCTTTTCGGCAACAACCTTCTCAAGAAGCGACTTCGCCTTCTCCTCCTGTCGGTCGTAACGATCGTAGTAGAGACGCCCAAGTTCGACCATCGCCTCCACTCCCTTCTTCGTTCCGGTAGATTCCTGTTCGATCGTCACCTGCAAGGCGGCTTCCCTGCTTCCCGTGCCCTGCAACATTTTGCCGAGGGTCTCTATTTCCCGTTCGGCATTCGCCTTTTTCGCAATATCAGGGTAAAAATCGAGAAGCTTAGTATACATGGCGATCGATTTTCGATACTCCCCCGCCTGACGATAAAGTTCGGCGCAGCCCTGTAAGGCCTCCGGATAGAAAGCGCTCTTCGGATGTTCGTCGATGAGTTTTTCCCATAGCAACACCGCCTGAAAAGGAGCAGCCTCCTTACGGGCGGCCAGGGCACCATAATGGAGACTTGCATCGACAAGGGCTCCCTTGGGGAAACGAGTCCGGTAGAAATAGAAGGCCTCGCCTGCCTTGCGATACTGACCGGAAAGAAAAAGGAGCTCTCCGCGATTGTAAAGGGCGTCGCCGGCATAGGGACTGCTTTTAAACTGCTGCCACAGCTGATAATAGCTTCGAATGGCCTCCTCATCGTTGCCGTTGTTCTGCATCATCTGGGCATATTCGTAGAGAGCGTCGTCTGCATAAGCGGAACTTTTCTTGCCTGATAATTCCTGAAAGCCGGAGGAGGCCCGCCCGACATCTCCCGCCGCCGCATAACTCTTTGCATACATGAAAAGCCCCTTCTCGGCCTCTGAACCCGACATTTGTCGACTATATTCGCCGAAGGCAAGGGCGGCGTCCTTGTACGAACCAAGGGTGTAGAGCGCCCAGCCCGAGAGGTAGCGGCTACGGGCACTTAGCTCATGGTCAGGATTATCGGTATAGACGGCCCGAAAAAAATCCACGGCCCGGCTGTAGGCACCGGTTCGATAAGCGGCCCAACCCGCATAAAAACGGGCATACGGGGTAATATCGTCGTCAATCTTTCGGGAAAGCATTCGGTCGAAGACATCGAGTGCCTGATCATACTCCTTGACGGCGACAAGAGAGAGTCCCAGTAGGTACTCTATCGATCGATTTTTTTCCTGATACTCCTTCAGGAGCGAGGGAGCATCCGAAATAACCTGATGATACTCGCGGACCTGATAGTAAAGCCGCAAGAGGTCCAATCTGGCCTCAAGATCATCGGGTGCAAGGGGAATATACTCCTTAAGGCTTTCGATACTCGAGCGGTAATCCTTGAGCCCCATATGAATACGGGCCTTCAGCCGGAGGAGCGATCTTGTATTCTCTCCGGCATAACCGGAACGAAAAATGTTATCCACAAGATTCAACGAGCGGGAAAGATGTCCCAGACGATATTCACAGTAGGCCCGGAGGTATTCGGCCTGATCACGATGAAGGGAATCGGGATATCGCCCAAGAAAGGTATCCAGCCGTCGGGTTGCAGCATCCCACTGCTCGGCATCGGAGAGGAAGAGCGCCAATGTGAATAGGAGTTCCTGGTCCAGGCTTCCCGAATCCTTTTCCCGCTCTTGGAGAATACGGATCGCATCGTCCCGATCTCCCTGATCGGCACGGATTCTCGCAAGATAGAGAGAGGCAAGATCAAGGCGATCAGCGTTGCCGGAAGTTCTTAAGACCCTCCGAAGGTTGGATTCGGCCAATTCCCTTGAGCCTTCATGAAACTGCTCGATGCCGGCCTGGAGAAGAAAACGATTCAGCATTTCCGGCCTCGAGGCAAGGGCGATCATGGCACGATCGAAAAGTTCGTTTTGCTCTTCCTCCATCCCAAGCTTTCTGTAGATCGAATAAAGCCGCTCATAGGCAGGCGCAGAGGTATCGGCAGGAGCGTCAAGAGAGGAAACATACCACGGAATGCTCTCCTCCTCTTCTCCCGAGCGGTACAGGGCTTCCGCCTTGAAAAATCCTAATCGTTGTTGCCAATCGGCAGAAAAGCGGGCGGGGTCCACCGGTTGAAGAAGGGCAAGGGCCTGGTCGACCTTCCCTGCCTCCAAAAGCAGGGAAAGAGCGAGAGAAAGGGTATAAGGAAATGCCCCATCGTCGGAAGAGAGACTGCCGAGGGATGCAACGGCGGCTTCAGCGGCCTTATCGGCATCGCCCAGCTTCTGATACGAGAGAGCGAGATAACGTCCGGCCTCGGCCTGCAACTGATCGGGGGAGGAAGCGAGGTAGGTAGCAAGGGCGGACGCGGCAGACTCGAAACGGTCCAGGGTAAAAAGAGCGACCCCTTTCCAAAAGGGAATGTAGCGCCGGAACCGGGTGGAAGCGTATCGCTTTTCGACACGCTCAAACAGGGATAAGGCCTCTTCGGCCTTTCCTGTCCTGTAGAGGATAACGGCCCGGCGGAACTGGGCATCGGCAACATATTCCGATACCGGGTATTGCCGAATCAGCTCCTCGTAGCGCTGAAGGGCAAAAAGATAGTCTCCCTTACGAAATCGGGTTTCAGCCTCGCGAAAAAGAGCAGAAGCTTCATCCTGTGCAGCAAGACTTCCCATTGCCGTAAAGAAGCAGAGGAAAAGCAGGATCCATCGTTTATGAGAAAAAAAGGTATGTGACGATATCATAATCAAGGTCTCCGCAGCGTCGGTTCGAGACGAATTGCCGGCGGATCAAAACGTCGCTCGGCGGCAACCCGCACCAGATGAACATAAGCTATAGGATAGCGCGCAATGAACTGTTCAACAGGGGTTTCTTCCCCGCTTTCGAAAATGATCGTCTGAAGATCTCCCTTATCGTCGAGATAGGGAAAAAGAGCGGCAGTATGAAAGTACTCCCGTAAGGGAGGATTGCCTTTCTGCTCATTTACCGCAAGCAGATAAAAATAACCGGCTTCCCGCACCGCAAGCTCCCAGGCGAGGCTATTCAGCCAGGAAACAGGATAGCCGACATCCTCCCTGTAGGGGTGAAAAGCAAGATCATCTACATTTACCTGATCCACCTGCGCATCAGGAAAGGTTATCCGCCGGTAAGCGAGGGCAAGATTGCGGGTCCAGTCGAGGCCGAAATAGGGATCACGTTGGGTTTCCAGCCCCGAGCTCCAGCGATTGCCGCGATCATCTCTTCGCTTTTTTAAAGCAGCAACCGAAAAAAGCTTCCCAGTACGCGGGTAGGCTATCCCGTCCACGATCCATTTCACAAAACCCGAGCAGTTGAGCCCCTTCTCGCCCGTCTGAGGGGAGCCGTCTCCGATAAAGATGTAATTACCGTTCTCATCGAGGACACCATCATCGCTATAATGGAGCCGAGGAAGCAAGGTCCTAACCACCGAAGAGAGCTCTTTCACGGGCCCTGAGGGAAGAGATTCGGGGTCGGGAAAATAGAAACTCCACTCCACATAGGCACTGCTGAGTTGCGCAATCTTCTCAAATGAACTACGGGCGACATCGGAGAGAGATAGGCTAAGGGGAACCTGCCGCTGAAAAAGCCGCCCCTGAAGATAGATGGAAAACTGAGAGGCCTCTCCGGAAGGGGCGGAAGTCAAATCGAGATAGTTTTTTCCGTCCTCAGAAAGAAAAATTCTGATAGAAAGCAGCTCTTTCGTAAATCGATCTCGTTTGATGACCCAGCTACCCCTGCCCGGTCGCTCAAGGTCCCACTCATCACCGAAGGTAAAACAGAGCCACCGCTGCCCCGGCTCTTCCGGAATAAGGGAAAAAAAACGAACGGAGAGATCGTAGGCCGGTAATCGCCGTAGTTCATCCGCAGGCAGCAGCTCCGCATCAAGGACCTCCCGCCGGACGGCATCGTGTTCGGGGGGAGGAAGATAACGCCGGTAGGAACCTCCCCAATCGTGAATTAGTTTGCCATCCGCAGGAAGCGCAAAAAGGCTCCCCAACGAAAGGCCGACACAAAGAAAGAGGGAAAAAGGGAGAATACCCATGTAATGTGACAGGATTTTACTCATCATATTTGAATATCGGAAACTTTCGGCTCGGACACAACACTTTCCAGCCTAAGGCGCTGCCTTGCAATCAAACGTTCAACCGTCAGCAACTCGCGACGCAAGGAGCGAATTTCCGCAACAGGAAAGCGGGAGGAGGCATCGATACCCTCCCAGATAGCCCGCCTCACCCCTTCAAGCCCCATCCGCCGCTTTTGAACCAGGTATCGAATGCGGAACAGGAGCTGCAGCTCATCGGTTGAGTAACGGCGCCTGCCGCCGGTATCCTTTTCGGGATGTAAGAACTCAAGTTCCCGCTCCCAGTACCTGAGGACGTGAGGACGTATTCCAAGAAGTTTGCACACTTCGCCGATGGAGTATCCATCCACTCTCCTCTTTCAACCTCCTTGCCTCTTAGCTTTATCGACGTTCTTTCAGGTCGATAATAACCGGTACCGAAGGGAAACCAAGCTCCTTCCTTATTTTGTTCGTCAAATAACTGATATACCCAGGTGGAAAGCCTTTTTTCCTGTTCACAAACAGAAGGAATCGAACAGGCTCCACACCGACTTGGGTTCCATAGAGCACCTTAAAGTGCCCCCGCTTACCCCGGGCCGGCTGATAATGTTCGCCCCACTCTTTGAGTTTATCATTAAAACGGGAAGTATCCACCCTTTTTGACATCTGCTTACGTACCGCATACACGGTAGAAAGCAACTTATCCACGCCCTCTCCGGTTTTAGCCGAAATCGGCACAAGAGGGGCAAAAGAGAGGACGGGAAACAAAAAGCGTACCCGGTCGGAAATAGCCTGGATCATGTTTGGGACTTCCTGGAGGAGATCCCATTTGTTCAGCACCATGACAACACTCCGGCCGCGTTTTATGATCTGGCTGGTAATTTTTTTATCCTGTTCGGAGAGACCTTCCTGGGCATCAATCATGAGCAAAACAACATGCGCTTCCTCAATGGCCGAAAGGGCACGGTTAACCGAATAGTATTCGATATTCTCACCTACTTTTTTCTTCCGCCTGATTCCGGCGGTGTCCAAAATGGTGCAATTCATACCTCGATAGCTAAATGAACTTTCCACCACGTCCCTTGTCGTTCCCGGCAGGTCGGAAACGATGGAGACATCTCTCCCAATGAGACGGTTTGCAAGGGTGGATTTACCGGTGTTGGGCTTTCCGAGCAGAGCGAGGCGTAATGAAAAGGAATCTTCAGCCTCAGCCTCTCTCGATTTCAACAGTTGGGCCTCCCCGAGGAAACGCAAAACAGCCTCCTCAAGCAGGTCTATTCCCAAACCGTGAGCGGCAGAGATAGCAATAGGTTCACCAAGCCCATAGGAAAGATAATTCCAGACACCGTTTTCCCGCTCTCTGTTGTCCACCTTATTAACTACAAGCAAAAGTTTATCGGAATAGGGGCGCAGGTATTCAATAAAGGTCTCATCCTCGCCGGTAACATCGGTGACATCCATGAGCAGGAGAATCAAATCGGCACGTTTCAGATAGGAAACACTCTTTTCTTTTACCTGCTCGTCGAGACTATCGCCTTCGACCTTAAAACCACCGGTGTCGACTATGGTAAGGGCATAAGGGTCGAGAATCCATTCATGCTCAATGGAATCACGGGTAACTCCGGGGGTGGGATCGGTGATGGCTCGTCGTTTTCTGACAAGCCTGTTGAAAAGGGTCGATTTTCCTACATTCGGTCGGCCGACCACTGCAATGAGAGGCCTTCGGCCGGAACTATCAGGTGACTGCGAGATCGAAACGCTCATTCATCCAACTCCTCACATAACTGTCAATCTCTTTGTAAGATTTCATTTCCATGATCGTACCGACAAGCTCTTCCGCTTCACTCATGGAAACCGAGCGGATGATTTTCTTCACTTCGGGAATTCCGAAGGAACTCATACTAAACACATCCAGTCCGAAACCGAGCAAAATGACAGCCGCATAGGGATCCCCCGCCACCTCGCCACACATGGCGACGGGAATACCCGCATTGTGAGCATCTTCGATGATCCGCTTAAGGAGGCGAAGTACTCCGGGATGAAAAGGCTCATAGAGATAGGCAATCTTTTCGTTACCGCGGTCGACGGCGATAGTATACTGAATCAGATCGTTTGTTCCAATCGAGAAAAAATCAACTTTGCGCGCAAGGATGTCTGCGGTCAAAGCGGCAGAAGGAACCTCGATCATAATCCCTACCGGGATATCCTCGGCAAAAGGGATGCTCTCTTCCCGAAGCTGCTGCCGACACTCATCCAAAAGCGCCAGAACATTTTCAAGTTCTTCAATGCCGCTGATCATGGGAAACATGATTCGGAGCCTTCCATGAACAGAAGCCCGCAGCATGGCCCGTAGCTGGGTCCTGAAAAGATCCTTTCGGGAAAGGCAGAAGCGAACGGCACGCCAGCCGAGTATCGGATTTTTCTCATCCAATCCAGCCATCCCGGGAATGACCTTATCCCCCCCCACATCCAGGGTACGGATGGTAACCTCCCCGTAGGGAGCCATCGCCTTAAGGACTCTAGCATAGGCATCGTATTGAACATCCTCAGAGGAATAGCCGCCCGGCTGCAGGAAAAGGAACTCGGATCGATACAAGCCTATCCCTTCTGCGCCGTGTGCAATGGCGGATTCGGTCTCTTCGGGTACCTCGATATTAGCCTTCAGAACAATTCGTTTACCGTCTCTGGTTTCGGCCGGTAGTTCGTTCAAGGTTAAAAGTTCGACTTCGCGTCGCTGCCAGGCCCTTATACGCTTTTCATAAGCGGCAAGCGTCCGCTGATCAGGCTTAAGCAGCACGACTCCCGAGGTACCGTCTATGATGATCGTATCTCCGGTAGCGGCACTGCTGCTTATAGAGGAAAGGCCCAGCACTGCGGGAATCTCAAAAGAACGAGCAAGAATGGCAGTATGGCTTGTCTTGCCTCCTGCATCCATTGCAATTCCTTTTACCGACTGTTTGTTCATGGCCAATGCATCGGAAGGCAGAAGATCGTGGGTAACCAGGATCACCTCCTGGTCAAGATCAGAGAGATTGATCCGATCCCGGTAGAGTAGATGATTGTAGACCCGCTTGGCAACATCACGAATATCGATGGTTCGCTCGCGTAAATAGGTATCTGCGGAATTCTCGAGAGGTTCCACAAGTTGATTAATGGTCGTATAGAGCACCCATTCGGCATTCAATAGCTGAGAGCGGATACTTTCTTCGATGCGCTTTGTAAATTCCGGATCACTAAGCATCAAAACGTGGGAATCGAGAATTTTACTCTCTTCCTTTCGCATGGTCAGAGAAGCCTTGGCCTGAAGGTCCCGTATCTCCTCAGCAGCCTTCCCCGCAGCCACGAAAAAACGTTCGAGTTCCGCATCCACCTGATCTGCGGAAATAGTATATTTAGGGATCTGACCGGCATCATCGACGTATAGAAAAACCTTTCCAATAACAATACCGGGGCTGGCAGATATGCCTTTGAACGTTTTCATCGCAGCTAAAACTATACGGAGTTTTGGCTTCGGTGTCAAACCAAGGGCAATTGATGCCGATAGATAATGTACTATGGCACGTAAAAAAAACAGCTCATTAGGCTGTCTCTTCTGGATAGCATTAATTTTACTGGCACTCGTGATCTTCCTTTTCAGCAGGGAACGAATCAGTTCCGTTCTGGAAACAACAGGATTTGACACCCTTTTGAAGACGGTACAAAAGGACACAAAGGAGCCAGAGGTCAAGCGCATCTCCCCTGAGGAAGAAAAGCCGCCGGCCGAAGAAAGGCCGACCCCAGAGCCTTCCGAACAAGCCCAAGAAAAGCCAAAGGAACCGGAGGTCATTGAAAAAGAACTACCGGTTGAAAAGCTGGACGAACCGGAACAGGAAAAGCCGGAAGAAAAGCCTCTCGTGGAACAAAAACTTCGGACCTCGATTCTCTACTTTGTGATAGTAGGCGATTCAGGGGAAATCGCCCTTCAACACGTGACAAGGCCCGTCTATTACGAATCCTCACCCTTGACAAGGACCTTGGATGCACTATTGAAGGGGCTGACGACGGCAGAATTAAACAAAGGAATGATTTCTTTGATCCCCGAAGGTACAGCGCTACGATCCGTTATGGTAAGAAACGGGGTCGCGTACGTAGATTTCTCCGAAGCCTTCACCTTTAACGAATTTGGTGTCGAGGGCGCGAATGCGGCACTGAAACAGATAGTCTATACCGCAACGGAATTTTCCACCGTCAAGTCGGTTCAAATCACCATCAATGGCAAGAAAAGGGACTATATCGCCACGGAAGGGCTTACCATTGCGAACCCCATCGGCCGGGACTCATTCAAATAGGAGGATCAAAGCGAGGCGGTGCAACATCACCTTGATGAATCAAGAGGACAATCTCCCTGTTCCCTTTTTTTCTACCAGGAACAGGAGATTCGATTGCCGCAGCAGTTGCAACACCCTCTTCGGAGAGTCGCTTCTTCAGCTCGTTGAGCAAATATCGCCGTTCATCGTTATTTCGGACCACACCGTCGAAAAGGCAAGCACGCTCCCCTCCGTTAAGCAAACCGGAAGCCCGTTCAAACTGCGGCTTAAAAAGCACAAGTCCCCAACCGAGTCTGGTGAGCGCAAGGATCTTAGAAGCGGCCCCCCTGAGGGAACGGAACGACAGATCGGCAACAGCAGCATCCGGTACAGGATTTAGGGCCTCAAGCTCCATGATGTTGGTACGTTCATGGACGATAACCCGGGGATCGTTCCGCAGGGAGTAGGCAAGCTGATTATACCCAACGTCGACGGCATGGACTATGGAGGCACCACGGGATAAGAGACAGTCGGTAAATCCCCCGGTAGAGGCCCCCGCATCGACGAATATTAATCCCGTAACATCAATACCCAGGCGACGTATTGCCTCCTCCAGCTTCTCCCCGCCCCGTGAAACAAAACGACGGACGCGAAAGGCAGGGACGCTGTCGACAGGCACCAAGTGTTTCGGATCGCTGATCCGCTCTTCAGCGATAAAAACCTCACCGCAGACAATACGGGCATAGAGATCATCAGCATCAAGATCGGGATATCGCTTTTTCAATAATGCGAGAAGCGGAATTCGTTTCATTGAATACAATTAGACAAGAGAATGCTTTACCACCCGTTCAATCGACAAAGCCTTTCCCGAAGCAGCATCAATCTCAATCTTGACACCCTGAATAGCAGCGGGAGTATCAGAGACCTCCATTCGCAAAGGCATCTGTGTTGCCGAACGACGAAGAGAGATTTCCATGTCGCAGCCGATAACACTGTCAACAGGACCGGTCATGCCAATATCGGAGATATAGGCCGTGCCTTTGGGATAGATTCGTTCATCGGCGGTCTGAACGTGGGTATGGGTCCCGGTAACCGAGGAGACCTGGCCATCGAGATAACATGCAAGTGCCTCCTTCTCTTCCGGAGCCTCGGCATGAAAATCCACCAAGATAACCTTAGTCTTTTCACGAAGCTTTCGTACCATGTCAGCACCGATCCGAAAAGGACAATCAAGATCGCCCATTCTAAGCCGACCCTGAAGGTTAAGCACACCGACCTTTACCCCTTTGACCTCGACAATACAACTCCCGTGCCCCGGAACCCCGGGCGGGTAGTTTCCGGGACGAAGCATCCGTTCCTGGCTGTCGAGAAAGGGAAGAATTTCACGCTTCTGCCATATGTGATTACCGGAGGTAAGGACATCGGCACCGGAAGCAAAAAGCCTGTCGGCGATCTCGGGAGTAATTCCGAAACCGTCGGCGGCATTCTCACCGTTCACGACCACAAGATCGGCCCGGTACTCCTTTGCAAGAGATTTCAATCCAACAAAAAGAGCCCTGCATCCCGGCTGGCCGAAGACATCACCGAGAAGCAGGACCGTAATCTTATCTGGCATATTCCACTACCCGTGTCTCACGGATGATAGTCACCTTGATTCTTCCGGGATAACGAAGCTCAGCCTCGATTTTCTTGGCGATATCTTTCGCCAGTTCCTTGGCCCGATCATCATCCACAGACTCATGGTTCACCATAATGCGCAGCTCACGCCCAGCCTGGATTGCATACGCCTTTTCAACCCCCTCAAAGCTTTCGGAAAGCTGTTCAAGGTTTTCCAAGCGTTTGATGTAGTTATTGAGGGTTTCCCTTCGTGCACCGGGCCTTGAAGCGGAAATCGCATCGGCGATTTGAACAATAACAGACTCGACACAATTTGGTTCCACATCGTTATGGTGGCTGAGAATCGAATTAATAACCCGCGGATCCTCCCCAAGCTTGCGAGCCAACTCCGCTCCCAGCTCGGCATGGTTACCGTCGCTATCGGTCTCAATCCCTTTCCCAATATCATGCAACAAACCACCCCGTTTGGCGATCTCCCGATCCGCACCGATCTCCGCGGCAATCATTCCGGCAAGAACAGCTACCTCTTTTGAGTGTTTGAGCACATTCTGACCGTAACTGGTCCGATAGTAGAGCCGCCCCAGGGCCCGTATGGCCTCTTGGTTGAGATTGTGAATACCGAGGTCAAAGAAGACCTTTTCTCCCTCATCAAAAATAATCTGATTGATCTCTTTCGTAACCTTAAGCACGACCTCTTCTATTCGGGCAGGATGGATCCTCCCATCCTGAATAAGTCGTTCGAGAGCAACCTTTGCAATCTCCTTCCTGATGGGATCAAAACAGGAAATAACAACAGCCTCGGGAGTATCATCGATGATGATATCCACCCCCGTTAAGGTTTCAAGGGTCCGGATATTCCGCCCCTCGCGACCAATGATCCGCCCCTTCATCTCATCGTTGGGCAGACTGACGGAACTAATTGTCACATCGGAACTGACATCCGTTGCGATCCTTTGAATCGAGGTTACGATAATATCACGTGCCCGCCTCTCGGCAAGCGTCTGAGCTTCCTGCTCAATCTTATTTATGAGGACCTGCGCATCATGACGGGCCTCACTTTCCAGAGACTGAATAATAAGCTGCTTCGCTTCGTCGGACGAAATTCCCGCAACCCTTTCAAGCTCTGCCTTCCATTTCTGTTCCTCCTCATCGAGGAAAACTTCTCGTTCCCGTATCTTACCGTCCCGGTCTGCAAGCCTCTGTTTCTGGATATCCAGATCAGACTGCTTTTTTTCTAGATTTTCTTCTTTCTGCAGCAATCTCCTTTCCAGTCGCTGCAACTCATTTCTTCTTTCACGGAACTCTCGTTCCTGCTGATTTCTTTCCCGAAGTAGTTCATCCTTTGTCTCAAGAATCAACTCCCTACGCTTTGCTTCAGCTTCTTTGACTGCCTCTTGCTTTACCCGTTCAGCTTTCTGTTCAGAAGAAGAAAGCTGGAATCTGGCATACAGCCATCGTATTGTCCAACCTAGAATCAAACCGGAGACGGGGAGAACGATTGCCAATACGACAGTCATTAGACTCCTCCTACTCCAGATTACCGCTTATAGTAAGGATAACCTACCCAGTTGTCAAGCTATAGCTGTTTTAGCTTCGAAACAACCGATTCAATACCCGCTTCTGGTTTTCGTAAACTTACAAAAAGGTATGAGGCTTTTCTCTCATAAACAACGGGAATAAAAACCATTCCCTTTGCATAGCGACGATCATCCTCACACATCTTCTCATGAAAATAAGAGGAATGTTGTGCTCCCGAAGTAAAGGTGGCAAACAGATGTTTTGCAAACACCTCTGCTACGATTGGTTCGTTATGATCAAAACGAAATGTCTCAAGGCTTTTTTTATTAAAGCCGACCGAATAATCGATCTCCCAGTCCGTCTCCGTTTCAACAAGGAGCGCCGCATACATGGCTCCCAGCTTCTGGGATATTTTCATGAGGGCCTTCATCAGGCCGATGGTTCCGGATTTAAAACGGGAAAGGTATCGGTCTAAAAGAAAGCTGGTATCATCGAAAAGCGAGACCGCTTCGGGTAGAGCCGTAAGATCATCATCTTTATGAAACTCCCCTCCCGCTTCTTCCACGATATCGTCGAACTCGGGAATTACGACCTCACCGCCAAACAGTGAATCGATACCGCCTGTCGACACAGAGGACTCATGACTACTGTCGGGAGCATGGCGACCATCGGCAAGAACTTCGCCCACCAGAGCCCCAAGCTCGTCGTTCTTGCGGGTAGTACTTCTCACAAGTGAATCGGCGATTTGAAACACCCCATCCTCCAAAGCGATGGCATTCTTTTCCCTATCATCGGCCTTGCTCAAATCACCAAGGTAATAAAGCCGTAAGCGTTTGTCTTCCTTAAGCTGCCAAAAATCGCCTTTCCCCGGTTCCGAAACAAGCTCTTCAAGCTCTCCGACCTCTTCCAACTCCTCTATCTCTTCAAGTTCCTCTATCTCTTCAAGCTCTTCGGGTTCTTCAAGCCCTTCCAGATCGGCAGCCTCTTCCATCTCTTCTTCAGGCAGATTCTTGAAATCACCATGTTTATCCGACAAATCGGCCATACTACCATTCTCCCTTCCACCGCTCTTCTCTTCTCCGACCGCTTCCAGAAAACCGAGTACCGGTTGATAGGAAAAGGCTCCTGCATACATACGGGTCCGGTCAAACGGTATGGGTTCTCCCGAAACATACTCCAACTCAGAGGCCTCGGCATCATTTCTGGCTACCAGCTCAAGAAAGTCCAGAACCTCTCCATCCTGGTCGCCATCGGATATGGGGCCACCTACTTCTGAAAAATAAGTGTCCTCCAACTGAGATTCCAACTCTTTTCGAGCAAATATCTTCTCGCGTTCTCCAAAACCAGACAAGTTTTTCAATTCCGTGAGCAACAGTGACTCTCGCTCCGAAACTACCGTATCTTCCGGTTTTTCAGCGTTAGTGGTTTCTTCTAGTATTTCCCGGGTCTCTTCGAGCTCCGCTGCTTCCTCGAGGGCTTCCGGCTCCTCGAGTTCGGCAAGCTCTTCCACCTCTTCGGGTTCCTCGGCTGCCTCAAGCTCTCCAACCTCTTCGAGATCCTCTGCTTCCTCGAGGACTTCAGGTTCTTCCAGCTCGGCAAAGGCCTCTGGCTCTTCGGCTGCTGCGGAGGATTCAGGTTCTCCCGTTCCCTCAAGTTCGGCAAGCTCTTCCACCTCTTCAGGTTCTTCGGCCGCCTCAAGTTCCCCGACCTCTTCAAGCTCCTCCACTTCCTCGAGGGCTTCCGGCTCCTCGAGTTCGGCAAGTTCTTCTACCTCTTCAGGTTCCTCGGCTGCTGCGGAGGATTCAGGTTCTCCCGTTCCCTCAGGTTCGGTAAGCTCTTCTACCTCTTCGGGTTCCTCGGCCGCCTCAAGCTCCCCGACCTCTTCGGGTTCCTCTGCTGCCTCGAGCGCTTCCGGCTCCTCGAGTTCGGCAAGCTCTTCTACCTCTTCGGGTTCCTCGGCTGCCTCAAGCTCCCCGACCTCTTCGAGATCCTCCACTTCCTCGAGGGCTTCCGGCTCTTCGAGTTCGGCAAGCTCTTCCACCTCTTCGAGTTCCTCGGCCGCCTCAAGCTCCCCGACCTCTTCGGGTTCCTCTGCTTCCTCGAGGGCTTCCGGCTCCTCGAGTTCGGCAAGCTCTTCTACCTCTTCGGGGTCCTCGGCTGCCTCAAGCTCCCCGACCTCTTCGAGTTCCTCCACTTCCTCGAGCGCTTCCGGCTCTTCGAGTTCGGCAAGCTCTTCCACCTCTTCGAGTTCCTCGGCCGCCTCAAGCTCTCCGACCTCTTCGGGTTCCTTTGCTGCCCCCACACCTGCACCTTCAGGCGCGACAATCCGACCATCGTTGTCAGCGCTATGGGACACAGGAGTCGAGGAGCGAGACGAAGCAGCATCTCCGACGGTCCCCCTCCCTACGGCACGCTTATGTGCTCCAGCAGGGGCCGAAGTGCCGGAGTCGATCTGACCCGAGGCAGCCCCCAATTCAAGAATTTTACCTACAACCGCTTCAAGATTGCTGATATCGACCTTTCCGGGCAAAGCCGGTGCACGATCGGCGATGTGGCGATCAATAACAGAAAAGATTTCATTCCAGCCCGACTCTATCAGCCGATCAACCTCTTTCTCATCCTCAGGCTTCAGCTTGCCGAGACCGGCACGGATACCCTTTTTCACCTCATCCTTTCGATTCTCGACATCACGATGCCATCGATCCCAATCAAGCTCATCCTTGCGTTCAAGATACTCGCGAAGAAACTGAATTTGAAACCGTCTGACCCGTTCAGACAGGACAAGGACCTTATCTTGCCGTAGGTTAAAAAACAAAAAGAAAAGGAGAAACAGGGAAAAGAAGGTTGCTAAGACCAAAATAATCTTCAGGGAAGGCTGCAGACGAAACTCAGCCGTATCGATAAAAAAACCCACACGCCCGAAACCGTCGGAAGGGGTCGTGAAAAGATAAAAGCCCTTTCCAGCCCCATCACTCCACACCTCTCGGTCACGATTATCCGCTTCAGACCAGGTAAACTCATCGCTCCAGCTCCCGTTCCCATCGCTATCGCCATCGGAGAAAGCATCGAAAAGATAGCCTCCGGCAACAATACGAAGCGATTCCGACGGATCAAGAGCCCCGGCACGAATCAGAAAACGCTCAAGGTCGCGGACCGAAACATACCAGAAGGCATTCCCCCGCATCCGGCCATCAGCATCAGTCACAGGAAGCGAATAGCGAAACTCCTTTGAATCGGGGAGAAAACGGAGCTCCACATCTGTGCCGCTCCGTTCGGGAGCATCCGAATCTCCAGCGGAAGGCTGGGGAGAAAGCAAAATCCCCTCAGATTCTGAAGCAGGCAAATCCCGAAAAATCGTTTTGTAGCGTCCGCTTCGCTCAACATCATCATCAAAGGTACTGAAATGAACCCGCCGCTGATCGTCGACAAAACGAATACCGACGATACCGCGATAGCTATCGCGAAAGGTATCGATCAGATTTCGGATCGAAAAGATCGTTTCCTGATCCCAATTCGGCGAATAAATCGCCCCTGCATCAAAATCCGACAACACATTACGAAAGCGATCTACATTCTCATTATGGTAGGAAGCGACCTCCGCCCGTTTAAGGGCAAGCTCCTTATGCACTGACTCGGTGACCCTGACATCAAAATAGCGCGCCTCAATAAAAGAAAAAAAACCCGAATACGCCACAAAGGCAAAGGCGGTAGTGAGGAGAATCGTTAAGAGTAAACTCAGCGCGATCTTTTGTATATGTGTCATGGATGCGACTCTACCTATTCTATCGGCAGATTATTCTTCGGCTTTAAGGCGAACACATGCCTAATGCTCATCGGAAAAAAGCTTAGAAAATGCACGTTTTGCATCCTCCCCGCCCCTTTCGTCTTTTTTGCCCAAGGCCTCTGTTCTTTTTACCTCGGGAGCAAAAAAACCACAAAAATTGGCCCTATCTTTTTCCCTGACCGGTTCATCGATCCGCTCCCGGCAATCCCATTGCAAGCCCTTCTCATAAAATCTGCAATTCAGACAAACCTTTGCCTCTTTGCCACAATGAGTGCAGGAGGTGGAACGTCCTATCTTTTCCGGCAGGATCGCACCACAAGCGTAACAGCGTGCCATAGCAACCTCCCTAGATATTTTTATTATAGTACCCGAAAAGTCTAAAGAGGTGTAGATTTTCCAGGCGTCTGTGGGCCGCTTCGCCCCCTGACGCAGGGTCCGAGGCAAAACTATCTACCGCTGATCAAATCATCCATGGTGAAAAAGCCGGATGTCTTTGTCACAATGTAAGCGGCCGCCTTCATAGCGCCTGCGGCAAAAACCCTTCGGCTGTACGCCGAATGGGAGATAGTGATTACCTCATCGATTCCGGCAAAAAGGACATCATGTTCGCCGACAATCGTCCCCCCCCGTATGGCATGGATGCCAAGCTCCGAAGCCTCCCGTTTTTTGGCGCTTTCACGTCGTCCAAAAACATAATGAAGCTCACCGTCCCGCGCCTCATTGACCGAATCTGCCAGGGCAAGAGCCGTACCGCTTGGCGCATCCTTTTTCTGGTTATGGTGCTTTTCGATAATCTCAATATCGAAGGCGTCCCCTAAGGCTTGGGCAGCCTGGGCAGCAAGCTTTCTGATGAGATTTATCCCCAGAGACATGTTTGCAGCCTGAAAAACGGGCGAAGTTTCAGCAAGCGTCTTCAAGGCAGTCATATTCTCATCGCTGAGACCAGTTGTGGCGACAACCACCGGCACATGTCGTTTTTGTAAAAAAGAAATCATGGTGGGAACAGCCTCGGCCCCTGAAAAATCTATTAAGACATCGGCATCGACATCACACGCCTCGAGGCTTTCAAACACGGGAAAGGGCTCCGCATTGATCCTTCCCTTCGGATCTATACCGGCAACGATCCGATCCTTTTCCCTCTCGGCCACAATCGTCGCCATCATGGCTCCCATTCTTCCGCCCGAACCGTTCATGATAATATTCATAATCAGCCTCCATGAGTCTTTTGTACACTTCCTTACTATACCGTGTAAGCGGCACCTGCGTATAGGATATGGAAAAAGATGCCGCATGTAATGCAACAAAAAAGAACAGTTGATAAAAAAATTCTTTTAAAAGCGTGTATTTACGTTTAGTATACAAAAGAGCGGGAGCACATTCGCCGATCGATCCGACTCTGGTAAGGGATGGTTCGAAGGCAGAAGGCTCCCGCTCTTCTTTCAGGATAATCCTATTGAAAAAAGAAATCAAAATAATCGGGGATAAATATCGGGAAAAAAGTACGTCATGTGTACAGGCATCCCAATACCATCCTTGCAGATTCCTGCTAGATTATGCCATGTAAACGCTCCAGCGCATCGATCACCGGAGAAGTGGTCGTTTGCCCGCCCTCTTTTAGGAATTGATCCCGAGCAAGCATCGAAAGATGCAATTCGTTACATGCTTCGGCATAAGGGATGCCGGTAAGCTGTGAAATAATGCGACTTCCCCGATCAATCAGTTTCTTGTTGGTGGGATCAAGCTGAACCATCCAGTTTCCCTGTATTCTCCCGAGTATCCCCATGGTTGCGGTACTAACGGTATTCAAGACCAGTTTCACTACCAGATGGTGCCAGAGGAAGATGGGGCTATCAGGCAGACTCATAGGGAGAAGAACCTCTTCGCCTCCTTTATAGCTCCTTTTGCTCCCTATCCTGAGGAGATCACCGTTCCAAGGAGTATCAGGATTCTCATCTCCTATGACAATCTGCAGAAACCAGTACGGTTCCCTTTCCTTTCGGCTGGGATCATGCTCGCAACCGATAAGGTATCTGGCGATTTCTCCGGTCCCCAAGGAGGGAGGCTCTTTACAAAGATACGGGGGGGCATCCATGGCCTTGTAATCGTCTCCGCTCCAGTCAAGCCCTCGGGGTTTACGCCGCAACATGGAAAACCAGGCCTCGGCACTCGTACGACGGGGATCCTTGGCATATGCCCAAGAAACAGGAGCCGATTCGTCATCAGCCGGACGGAAAGGAGGCAGCATAAAGGTGGGTGAGCGCTCGCTCGTATCGCAAAAAATATCCAGCAAAAAACGGGAAGCCAGATAGGTCACACGACCTCCCTCTTTATAGATTTGGCATTCTTTACCAGCCCAATAGGCCATAGCCTCTCCACACGCCTGGGACTCCAAACTCTGAAGAAGGGAAGCAAAACGATCCGCTTGTCCCATGCGATCGAATTCCTTATGTCCTTCACCGGCGGTGAGAAGAGCCTCTTCCATTGCAGATCCGACCACCATCATCTCCAGAGTGGTGGCCTGCATTCGTGTAGAACCGGAAAGGGCCATAGGACCGCTAAAAAGATCGATAACATGAAGATCGGGGTGCTTAATCAGCTTTCTCGATCTATCTATCCTGGACTCGAGAAGGGAAGAAGGATTGCTAAAAACCAGAAAAACGTTCCCTCCCCGGTCAAGGGCCTCTTCTGCAGTACCCAAAACCGATGAAGTTTCGCCTCCCTCGGTAATTGCAATCAAGACATCCCCCCGGGAAAAATGAAGCTCAGCTATTTGACGCCTTCCAAAGGTCGCGAAATCTTCAAAGTTTTCAACGGCCCGAATCAGGGCACGATCACCACCTGTCATGACGCTACAGCACTGATTGGCCTTTTGTAAAAAGGGATTGTCGGTTTCGGAGTGCTGGGCCGCTTCGCCTGGTAAGGCACCAGCACGGTCCTCCCAGTACTGACGCCACATCTCTTCCAGCATCACGGCCAGTCGGCCGGTACTGCCGCAGCCGGAAAAACAGAGTCTGCCCTTTCCTGAAACAACCGAGGCAAAGGCCTCTACCAACCGTTCATAGGAATCTGAATAAAAGGTCCGCCGAGCAACCGGCGGCAAATCTCCATCCACTTTTTGCAAAAGGCGTATCCCAGCAAGCGGATCCAGCTGTACCGTATGACTAAAATTCCTCGTATAAGGATGAGCCTGTTCGGTCGGCAAATATCCTAAGTGGAACTGCTCTTCCTCTGATACAAAACGGTCGGCCATCTTTCTGGCATCCCGCAAGATTTGATCATTTTGGGTACATTGATAATAGTTCGATGTCATATTATTCTCCGCTCGCTGTTTTGGTGTTTCTTTCATCAAGGATTTTTAGGGATACCAGCTGCTGTAAGAGATCTTCAGCAGAACGATAAAGAACGGCATGCACTCCGATCAGCGAGGCGGCCTCGACATTTTCTTTCAAATCATCGGTAAAAAAAGCCTCTCCGGGCTGTACCTGCTCATTTTCAAGAATGCGGCGATAGAATTCCGGATCCGGTTTGCTGACCCCCATCAGATGAGAAGGATATACCTTGTCAAAAACAGCATAATCGCCATTTCGAAGATGAATTTTATAATGGGAATCGATTACATTGGTGCCGCAGATTATCCGCATACCAGCAGATTTTAATCGTTTAAGAATACGAAGAGTGGGATCATGCAGCCGCGGAGCAAAAAATTTCCCAAACCGGCTATGCTGACTATCAGGCGGTCGCTCTCCGGTACAGAGTGTATAGAGATCCCAGATTTCTTTTTCACTGATTTCGCCCCGGCCATGTCGATGAATGGCATCAGCCAGACGGGAACCAATCTCCGCAAAGCTGTTTTCTTGTCGACCAAGCCATGCCATGAGCTGCGGGGTAACATTATGATTCCTAATCACAACGCCGCCCATATCAAAGATGCATAATCTAATCATAGAGGTAATTTTTACTCCTTCCCTGCCGAGTACATACCACTTCCCTGTAAAAAGTACTTCGACAAGCTAAGAAACATCACAACAATGGGAAGGCTGGCAAGAACGGCCACAGCCATCATAGCTCCCTCATCGGAGTATTTCTCTTCGGTAAATTTGACAATGTAGGTGGGAATCGTCTTCATCTTTTCTTTCTGAGCCAGAAGCAGGGGCCATAACAAATTATCCCACTGCCCCCGAAAACTGAGAATTGCGGCGGTGGCAATGGCAGGGGTACTGTTTTTGAAAACAATCCGCCAGAAAATTCCTAATTCTCCCAGGCCATCGATCCGTCCCGCGTCAAGAATATCGTCGGGGAAGGTCATGAGATACTGGCGCATCTGAAACAGGCCAAATGTGTTGAGGACAAAGGGCAGAACCAATCCGGCATAGGTATTCTGCAGCCCCAGCTTTACTGCGGTTATGTACATGGGAATCATGATTGCTTCAAATGGGATCATCATCCTTCCCATGATGATAAGAAAGACAATATTTCTCCCTCGAAAGCGGAATTTGCTCAGACCATAGCCAGCCAAACATGAAACCATTACCGACAGGGTAGCCGTGGTGCTGGCAACGACAACAGAATTTAAAACATTTCGCAGAAAGATGAAGCTGTGATCATTTCCTGCGACGGCCCGATAAAAGTTTTCCAGATAGATCCGACTTGGTATCCAGCGATATGGCATGGAGAAAATTTCCGAGGAAGGCATGAATGAAGCGGAAAACATGAAAGCAATGGGCATCAAAATTGCCAGCAAAATCAAGACAAGGAAGATATTGATTATATAGTTGATCACCCGGTTAAGGGGAGTGTTATTTCGCAAAAACACAAGCGTGCTCCTTTAATAAACCGTGACATCCTTCTCTGACGATTTCATCCGAACCAGCGTCAAGCTCATCATGACCAGAAAAAGGAGAACGCTCATCACGCAGGCATGGCTTATCTTTAAATCCCGCATGGCGGTATTGTAGATATTGAGCGTTACGACATCGATAGGTTCTAACGGTGCCCCTCGTTGTGTAAATAGATATTGGGTCGAAAATGACTTCAGAGAATTCAGCATAGTCACGATAGTGACCATCATGGTAGTGGGACGCAGTAGGGGTAATATAATATGGCGGATGGTCTGCATAGCGCTTGCACCGGCAATGGTAGCGGCTTCGAGAATCGATGTTGGTACTTTTGCAATGCCGGTAACATAGATAATGGTGAAATAGCCAATATACTTCCAGATATAAATGGTTATAGTAGAAAATCGTAACATCCCAGTATTGGTAAGCCAGTTATGATCCACCCCCGGCGTTCGGAGAAAAAAATTGACAACACTGTTTCCAATCCCTCGGGGATCGAAGATCAGCATCCAAATCAGGGCAGCAACAACCGAAGAAAGTACAGCAGGAGTATAAAACAACAACTGCAGAATTTTCTGATGCCTCCGCCTTGTGGTGACAATCAAACCGAAAATCAAAGAAAAGAGCGATAAAGGAATAAAGGCCCCCAGAGAAAAAATGGCTGTCGCTTTCATGGAATTCCAGAATCCGGGGGAACTCAGCATGTATGAGTAATTTTTTAGGCCGACAAACTTAGGAGGACGCAGGGAAAGCAGTTTGATATTGAAAAAGGTGTTATAAAAGGCATTCAACATGGGATACAGGGAAAATATGAGAAAAAGCAGCAATGCAGGTGTAACGAAGACATATCCCCAGCGGGCTTTTTTCTTTTCGATACCGATAGATTTCATCACATAGTCCTATAAAATGAAAAGCATTGGAAGGAAGACCTCCAATGCTTTTGTGTATTATTGAAAACCACTATTCCGAATCGATGATGTCCTGTACTTCTTTACGGAATTTACTCAAAACCACGGCAGGATCCTCCCCCAAAACCATGGCGGACTCGACAGCTGCTTTGAATTTGTCATTAATTGCTGCGCTACTTTCGGCATAATATACCAAATGAGCTTTCTGCATATCACGAGCGAAAACATCGGAATAAGGAATGGCCTTGAAGGTATCCGAATTCAGTAAGGAATAGGTGGGCTGAACAAGATTTACACGCGAAAGATACTCTTCGGAATGGGTAAGCATGAAATCGACAAGTCGCCAAGCCCATATCTGGCGGGCAAGGGGAATCTGCCCATTTACCAGATAGTAATGGCAGGCAATTGCTCCGGCCACTTCTTTCTTGGCGTTCTGCCACTGTGGGAAGGGAACAATCATCCAGTCATTGCTCTCAAAGAAGTCGGGATTCGCCGTTTTCATACGTCCCTGCTGGTAGAGCCCGCTGTCACTCATCGCTATTTCATTATCATTGTTATCAAAAACCTTGCGAGCGGCAGTATAGGTCGGCCCGCCCAAATTTTTTCCGGTAGGCCCCCACTCTTTCATGTACCGAAAAAGCTGCAGCCACGCTTCATCTCCTATAATGGCTCTCTTTCCGTCTTCACTGATGAGCCTACCGCCCAGCTGTTCAACCATGGGAAGGAACTGCATGGTATAAGAAGGATAACGAAAATCATATCCCCGACGTGTAATGATTTCACCATTCCGTAAAACCAGTTTTTCAGAAAGAGACATGACATCTTCCCAAGTTTTGGGATAGTCTTTCTCTGGGTCCAGCCCTGCATCTCGAAAAATACTTTTATTGAGATACATACAGAAATTGGTATATTCAAGAGGTAAGCCGTATATTTCTCCGTTAAGCTCAACCGCTTCCAGTGCACCAGGGATGTATCGACTTCTTACACTCTCCAGTGTTTTTTCTCCAATCCATTCGGGATCCAGGGAGGAAGCCCGTCCCTGAACGACAAACTGACGAATAACCGACTGACTCTGATTAAAAATGTCGGGCCCCTGATCCGCCGAAAAAGCAACAGTCAGAATTTCGCGCATCTTGGTTGAAGGATAGGTCTGATAGTCCACACTCACGTTGGTGTGCTGCCTGCAGAACTCTTCAATCAACTCGGCCTCCAAAGCCTTTCTGTTTACATCTTCATGTGTCCAGAGCGTCAAGGTTACAGGATCTGACAGATTCACGGTTGCAGCCTCCTGACTACCTTCGGCAAAGACATACATTCCTGCCAGTAATAAAACAGCCAGGCACAACAAAACAAATCTTTTCATGATCTCCCCCCTTTATGTTTGTTGTAATTTCTACTAACCACTTTATTCGGGGATAGAAAATTCGTCAAGCCTTCTTTTTTCGGCTTTCATGGAAATGGTGTGAAACCTTACTGAGCATCAAAAAAGCTTGCAGAGAGGGGGAAGGTCAAAGAGGAAAAAAGAAAACCGACCGCTGCATATGCAGCTCCGGCGGCAATGTTGTCACTACCGGCATCCAAGCGACTGACGATAACCGGGGAATCCCGATCGGCCCCCTTTCGGCTCATGTGATGAAGGATGGATCTGTCAAGCCGGTCCAAGACCGAAGTGGCATCGCCTCCGAGTACTATTTCATCAACCCCGGAGATATTGGCAGCCAGTGCGAAAGATTGCCCTAAGGTATCGATATAGTGTGCCAGCTTTTCCTCATCATCCAAAACCGGGGGTTTCAATAAATGGGTGATTGTTCGTCCGCGAATCAATTGATTTCCTATAACAAGCCCTGCACCAATTCCAATTTCCTGAACGGCATTTCGGGGATGATATCGGACTTGTACTAAAAGGATATCCTTTTGTTTTCGCCTTCCCGCCTCTCGGAGGACACTGGCCTGAGCATCATTGATCACGGTTATGGGCACCGCAAGCACCTTTTCCAGTGGTTCAGCCACGGGAAGCGGACATTCTATGCCCAGAGCATCGGAAAGAAGGATATGTTTTCTTTCTTCATCCACCACCCCGCTGGCACCAACTCCCAAAGTAAGAAGCCCTTGCCTACCTTCGTATGCCGCCCCGACAGAGCGCTGAAATCGGGATGTTTCCACCGCAAGAGAGTCTATAAGCCGGGGACCATAATCTTGTATGGGAATGGTTCGTTCCCCCATATAGCGGCCGCACAAATCGACTGCTATAAGGTTCATATTAGGGAAGGTAAGCTCCACACCTATGCTGTAGGCATATCCCGGCAAAATACGCAGCAGTACCGAGGGGCGGCCACCGCGAGGACCGGTAGAATCATTTGAAGTTTGTTCTATGATCCCAAGTTCCACCATTTGATCGACCATATAGCCTACGGTGGAACGGTCAAGTCGTAACTCACGGGCAATATCGGCTCGACTTCGATTGGGACGAAGCCAAAGCGATTCGAGTACCTTGATAAAATTATCTCTTCGTAATCTATTTTTCACAATCATCGGTTTGTTAGCATACAAAATTCAACATAACGGATGCAGCTTACTATATCAAGGCGGATAATAGATCAAGGATAGAGGGAAAGGATAAAAAAAACGCCTGGCGACGACCTACTCTCCCACCGTTTGGCAGTACCATCGGCGCAGGAGGGCTTAACTTCCGTGTTCGGAATGGGAACGGGTGGGACCCCTCCGCAATTGTCACCAGGCGAATAAAAACAAAGCTTATTCACAAAGGTGGAAAGGATTACATGATAATATGGTCAAGCCTCACGACGAATTAGTACTGGTAAGCTGAACATGTTACCATGCTTAGACTTCCAGCCTATCAACCAGGTCTTCTCCCTGGTGTCTTTAGTCACCTTAAAGGTGATGGGATGACTCATCTTGAGGTGGGCTTCCCACTTAGATGCTTTCAGCGGTTATCCCTTCCGAACTTGGCTACCCAGCAGATGCCGTTGGCACGACAACTGGTACACCAGAGGTTCGTCCACCCCGGTCCTCTCGTACTAGGAGTAGCTCCCCTCAATCATCCAACGCCCGTAGCAGATAGGGACCGAACTGTCTCGCGACGTTCTGAACCCAGCTCGCGTACCGCTTTAATTGGCGAACAGCCAAACCCTTGGGACCTGCTCCAGCCCCAGGATGCGATGAGCCGACATCGAGGTGCCAAACCCTGCCGTCGATATGAACTCTTGGGCAGGATCAGCCTGTTATCCCCGGAGTACCTTTTATCCGTTAAGTGACGGCGCTTCCACACGCTACCGCCAGATCACTAAGACCTACTTTCGTACCTGCTCGACTTGTTTGTCTCGCAGTCAAGCCACCTTGTGCCTTTACACTCGCGCACTGATTTCCAACCAGTGTGAGGTGACCTTCGCGCGCCTCCGTTACTCTTTGGGAGGCGACCGCCCCAGTCAAACTGCCCACCTGACATTGTCCGTTATCCAGTTTCATGGACACCGTTAGAAACCTAAACTAACAAGGGTGGTATTTCACCAACGGCTCCACACAGCCTAACGACCATGCTTCTCAGCCTCCCACCTATCCTACACATGTTAGTCCAGATTTCAATGCCAAGCTACAGTAAAGGTTCACGGGGTCTTTCCGTCTAACTACGGGTAATCGGCATCTTCACCGATACTTCAATTTCACCGGGTCTCGCGTTGAGACAGCGTTCAAGTCGTTACACCATTCGTGCGGGTCGGAACTTACCCGACAAGGAATTTCGCTACCTTAGGACCGTTATAGTTACGGCCGCCGTTTACTGGGGCTTCAGTTCGCAGCTTCGACTCTAGGTCTAACCACTCCCCTTAACCTTCCAGCACCGGGCAGGTGTCAGTCCGTATACGTCTCTTTACAGATTCGCACAGACCTGTGTTTTTGGTAAACAGTCGCTTGAACCATTTCTCTGCAACCCCCTTCAAACTTTAACATCCAAAAAGGGCCACACTTCTCCCGAAGTTACGTGTGCATTTTGCCGAGTTCCTTAACGCGAGTTCTCCCGAGCGCCTTAGCATTCTCAGCCCGCCTACCTGTGTCGGTTTACGGTACGGTCCCTTCCAACCTAACTTTAGAGATTATTTCTCGTCACCTTGACTCCACGTGCTTCGTTCCGCCGTAGCTTCACTCGCCTTCACGACTCACCTCATGGTGCGGATTTGCCTACACCACTCATCAGCTTATCGCTTGGACCGGGACTACCATCGCCCGGACTCGCTTCGCCTCATGCGTCATCCCATCAAAATTGGAAGAGGTACGGGAATATTAACCCGTTTCCCATCGGCTACGCCTTTCGGCCTCGCCTTAGGGGCCGACTAACCCTTGGGCAGATTACCTTAACCCTGGAAACCTTAGGCTTTCGGCGGAGGGGGATCTCACCCCTCTTTTCGTTACTCATGCCTGCATTCTCACTTCCACTCCCTCCAGCAAACCTCCCGGTTCACCTTCATCGGTATGTGGAACGCTCTCCTACCCACCGTCCAAAGACGATGCCGTAGCTTCGGTACTATGCTTAGCCCCGTTACATTATCAGCGCAAAACGACTCGACCAGTGAGCTATTACGCACTCTTTGAAGGTGTGGCTGCTTCTAAGCCAACCTCCTGGCTGTCTTCGCCGTTTCACTTCCTTTTCCACTTAGCATAGTTTCGGGACCTTAGCTGACGGTCTGGGCTGTTTCCCTTTTGACCACGGACCTTATTACCCGTAGTCTGACTCCTGCATATTAACACGCGGCATTCGGAGTTTATCTGGGGTTGGTACCCGGTGAAGGGCCCTAGCCCAACCAGTGCTCTACCTCCGCGTCTGTCCTTGCAAGGCTAGCCCTAAAGCTATTTCGGAGAGTACCAGCTATCTCCAGGTTTGATTAGCCTTTCACTCCTATCCACAGCTCATCCCTGCCCTTTTCAACGGACTAGGGTTCGGTCCTCCACTCAGTTTTACCTGAGCTTCAACCTGGCCATAGATAGATCACCTGGCTTCGGGTCTACCACATGCAACTAGTCGCCCTATTAAGACTCGGTTTCCCTCCGGCTTCGGGACTCCTATCCCTTAACCTCGCTACATACGGTAACTCGCAGGCTCATTCTACAAAAGGCACGCCGTCACCATCTTTCAATGGCTTCGACCGCTTGTAAGTCCACGGTTTCAGGTTCTATTTCACTCCCCTCCCGGGGTACTTTTCACCTTTCCCTCACGGTACTATTCGCTATCGGTAGCTGTCGTGTATTTAGCCTTGGAGAGTGGTCTCCCCTGCTTCCGACAAGATTCCTCGTGTCCCGTCGTACTCAAGCTCGTCTCCCACGCAGTCAATTCTATTTCGCATACGGGGCTTTCACCCTCTCTGGCTGCCCTTCCAGTAGCATTCCGCTATACAATTGTTTTATCACTGCGCGACCGGTTCTACACCCAGTCCAGAAACCGCTTACAACCCCCATAATGCAACGCTGTAGAACTTACACACTATAGGTTTAGGCTCTTCCCCTTTCGCTCGCCGCTACTTAGGGAATCTCGTTTGATTTCTCTTCCTGCAGGTACTTAGATGGTTCAGTTCCCTGCGTCTCGCTCCATACGGCTATGGATTCACCGTACAGTGACCGTCATCTAAACGGCCGGGTTACCCCATTCGGACATCCCCGGATCAGCAGATGTTTGCTCCTCCCCGGGACTTTTCGCAGCTTACCACGTCCTTCCTCGCCAGACAGCTCCAAGGCATCCACCGTGGACCCTTATTCGCTTGACCATATTATCTTGCAATCCTTCCCTATCAGCTATATGACTCCTCGCCTTATAGCTCCCCTGTTAAAGATCAATGATTACCCAACGTAAAATAGCCGGGTAATCGTATGTGGGCCTGACTAGAGTTGAACTAGTGACCTCACGCTTATCAGGCGTGCGCTCTAACCAACTGAGCTACAGGCCCAATCAGAGAAAAGAGGGAAAGGAAGAAGTACCGACGCGTTAGCTCAAAGGATCAGAATGATCTTATCTTTCTTATCAGAAAGGAGGTGATCCAGCCGCACCTTCCGGTACGGCTACCTTGTTACGACTTCACCCCCCTTACTAGGCATACCTTCGGCACCGTCCTCCGTTACCGGTTAGACTAGCGACTTCGGGTACCCCCAACTCGGGTGGTGTGACGGGCGGTGTGTACAAGGCCCGGGAACGTATTCACCGCGCCATGCTGATGCGCGATTACTAGCGATTCCACCTTCATGGAGTCGGGTTTCAGACTCCAATCTGTACTGAGAACGGCTTTTTGCGATTTGCTTGACCTCGCGGTCTCGCGGCGCTCTGTACCGTTCATTGTAGCACGTGTGTAGCCCAGGACATAAGGGCCATGATGACTTGACGTCGTCCCCACCTTCCTCCGGTTTGTCACCGGCAGTTCCATCTGAGTCCCCAACTTAATGATGGCAACAGATAGCAGGGGTTGCGCTCGTTGCGGGACTTAACCCAACACTTCACAGCACGAGCTGACGACAGCCATGCAGCACCTGTATAGCGGCCCCGAAGGGAAGCGGTATCTCTACCACCGTCCACCATATGTCAAGCCCTGGTAAGGTTTCTCGCGTATCATCGAATTAAACCACATGCTCCACCGCTTGTGCGGGCCCCCGTCAATTCCTTTGAGTTTCACCCTTGCGAGCATACTCCCCAGGCGGTGCACTTATCGCGTTTGCTTCGGCACCGACCCCAACGGGCCGACACCCAGTGCACATCGTTTACGGCGTGGACTACCAGGGTATCTAATCCTGTTCGCTCCCCACGCTTTCGCGCCTCAGCGTCAGTCTATGGCCAGAAGCTCGCCTTCGCCACCGGTGTTCTTCCTAATATCTACAGATTTCACCCCTACACTAGGAATTCCAGCTTCCCCTCCTAGACTCCAGCACGACAGTTTCAAGCGCGTTTCTCCAGTTGAGCTGGAGCCTTTCACACCTGACTTGCCATGCCGCCTACGCGCCCTTTACGCCCAATAATTCCGAACAACGCTCGCCCCTTACGTGTTACCGCGGCTGCTGGCACGTAATTAGCCGGGGCTTTTTCCTCGGTTAACGTCATCACCCATCCATTTCCTGATAGGCTTATTCCTCTCCAAGAAAAGAACTTTACAACCTTTCGGCCTTCTTCGTTCACGCGGCGTCGCTCCGTCAGGCTTTCGCCCATTGCGGAAGATTCTTAGCTGCTGCCTCCCGTAGGAGTCTGGGCCGTGTCTCAGTCCCAGTGTGGCCGTTCACCCTCTCAGGCCGGCTATCCATCGCCGCCTTGGTAGGCCTTTACCCCACCAACTAACATAATGGACCGCAGACTCCTCTTAGGTCGACGCCTAAGCGCCTTTCCTCTATCACCCTTATGGGTAAAAGAGCTTATGCGGTATTACCCCATGTTTCCATGGGCTATCCCCCATCCCAAGACAGATTATCTACGTGTTACTCACCCGTTCGCCGGTCTCAAAAGTCCGAAGACTTTCTACCCCTCGACTTGCATGCTTAAAACGCGCCGCCAGCGTTCGTTCTGAGCCAGGATCAAACTCTCCATTATAGTATGTTCAACATCCGAAGATGTTGACTTCTTACTTATAAAAAGTCCTTATCCCAACCCGTTTTCGCTCGCGTCGGATACTTTTCTTCCCTTCCCTATTTCCTCTGACAAAGATCCTTTCTCACTCATAAAAGTTCCTCACTCTCATGAGCGTGACGCCAGTTGTACCAAATCTCCTCAACCTTGTCAAGCAACCTTTTCAAGTTTCTTGCCGGTCAGGCATTGAACACAAAGGCAATCGCCACCGATGTTTTTCAAACATCGGAAAGTCAGCATATCAGCTCGTGGTTTCAGTGTCAACTGCAACGAAAGTGATTTACTGTCTTCACCGACCTGATGGTCAGCGCCTTTTGTTTCGGCGACGTTGGCAACTATATCTATCTGAGCTATTTATGTCAACCATTCTGTAAAAAGTTCATGAAAAGAAACATTACCGCCCCTCTTTTTCCCGAAAAGAGAAATGCACAAAAGCCCGTTCGAGTTTACTCCGCAAGGAAGTGTCAAATGAAAAATCTCTAATAATGGAAATCATACGATGAAGGGCAAGTTCCGGCCTTTTCGGTAAGGATCCGGCCGCATTACGCATCAGAAGATGGTAGTAGCGCATCTCCCACTCACGAATCACACGGGAAAGATAATGTGGAGCAATCATGGCCTCAGGGAAATTCGCCAAAGAACGCCGGAGTTCATCGTCAAGAAGTAGCGACTTCAGGCTTTTCGCCATGGCACCCACATTTTCTGAGGGAACAACCATACCGTTCACACCGTCATGGATCAACTCGGGAACAGCCCCCTCATTAACGACGACACAGGGAAGGCGGTTCACCAGAGCCTCCAGAATGGAAATTCCCTGCGTTTCGGTCCGAGAAGGAGAGGCAAAGAGCTCACAGGCGCCAAAAACACCCGAAGCAACAAGCTCCTTTCGTTCCATCTTCCCGGTAAAAATGATCGCCTCCGACGAGGGAAGAGAGGCCGCAAGACTCACGAGCTCTTCCCGCTCCGGACCATCACCGATGATGAGCAATCTGGCATCCTGAACAGCAGGGTAGATTCGGTCAAAAGCCTTTATAAGTATCGGTACACTTTTTTCCGTTGCAAGGCGGCCAATATAGAGGATAGTCCTCCCCTTCAAACCGAACCGTTTTTTGAATTCATCGGCCCGGCTGTTATCGAAATCTCTCGGATCTATCCCATTGGAGATGGTTATGACATCACTCTCGCAACCATTCTCCTGCAATAGCCTTGCGGTGACCCGGGAAGGTGCCACCACGAGATCAGAGGCATTATTAAAATAGTTGCAGAACTTCCACACCGTTTTTGCTTCGATCTTTATCAGCCCTTTAAACATATGCTCGTAATAGGCAGGATCGCTGATAAGCGTATGAAAGGAAAACACAACAGGCAGTCCCAGGCGCCTTGCAAAACGAATTCCAAGGAAGGAGACAAGCGTGGGTGTCATAGCGTGTACAATATCGATGTTGCATTTCCGAAGTATTCGATACACGCTGTAGTCGTAGGGCGCCACCCAACGAAAATCTTCATAAAAGTTCGCAGGAATCGACGGAATCAGGTGTACATCCACATTTTCATGTGAATAGTCCGGCCGTTTCCGATGGGCTGGGGCAAAAATCAGCACATAATGCCCCCGCTCCGCAAGGTTCTCGGCAAGTTTCATAATTGAAGTGACTACGCCATTGACCTGAGGTAAAAAAGAATCGGTAAAAATCGCGATACGGAGTTGGTCTCCGCTTACGGGCACACGTTTTCTTCGTCCGCTACCTCGCCCCTCCCGCAAAAGTGCTCCGATGATTTCGGCGAAACCTTCTCCACCCCGTTTCGAAGCCGCCCAGGCGGGTAGATGGCGCATCAGATGGGCAAAATCAGCGATGTTACCGACCCCAAACGAGTGAGGGAAAAAGGCAAACATCGGTTCATCATTTGGAGAATCCCCACAAAATACCGCAGTCTGCTTTAATTCAGCCTCATCGATACCGTATCGGTACTGCATAAAGGCGGTAACCATGGAAAGCTTGTCGTAAGATCCGAACCAGCAATTGACATGAATCGAGCTGATCTTCGCGACCGCCCCAAAACGTTCACAGACCTGTTTTATCTGCTCGGCGGCTTCGAGCCCAAGATCGGGAGGATCTTCCCGAAAATCGATGGCGAGATCGTATTTACGGCAAAATTGATCACGGGCGACCCTACTCCCCGGGACCTCTTTCAGCACGGCTTTCCGCACCTCTGCGAGACGGGATGTCAGGTCTTCATCGGCGATCGAAGGATGGGTATAGGTACGGATGGAACCATCTGTGGTACGATAGTAAACAAAGGCCCCATTTTCGCCGACCACTGCATCTACCGGCCACTGCCGGATAATGAGATCGCACCATCCTGCGGGACGGCCGGTAACAGGAATAACGGAGATACCCGCCCTGGAAAGCCTCCAAATCGCCTCATATGCATCGGCTGTTACACGGCCGTCGGTTGTGACCGTATCGTCTATATCGGTAAAGAGAAATCGCAGTGAAATCGATTCGGTACGAAAAGCTGCAAGGTTTTGCACAAGCCTCCCTTAGCCTTTTTTAGACCTTACTAGTCCCACCGGAACGCTCCAAGATAACGACCGTCCTCACATAGGTAAGAAAGGAAGCCACCGAAGCAAAAGCGGCAATCAAAAAGATAACAAGGCTGATATTACGTAGGGTCGGCAGTGCCCCCGAAGAGGGAGAAAGACGTTCGGTAAAGATGGTCGCCAATCCGATAATTCCCGAAAAAGCGTAAAAGACCGCCTTGATCTTTCCCCATATCGACGCAGCCATCACAAAACCCTTCTTGATCATGTACATGCGGAGAAAGGTGATGGCAAGTTCCCGGTAGATAAGGATGACAAAGATCCATACAGGCATCAAGCCTACTGCAGAAAAACAAATAAAGTAGGTCATCCGACTAAATACATCGGCAAAGGGATCAAGAACCTTTCCTATGTCGGTTACAAGATTTCGGGATCGGGCAATATGTCCGTCGAGCACATCGCTGGCTTCAATGCCGAGAAAAATCACAAGAAGTACAAAAGCCGAAACCATCTCCCATCTCCCCGTCCAGACAGGCAGAAAAAAAACGATAAAATAAAGTGGAGAAAGGATAAGCCGAAAAACGGTCAATTTGTTTGGTAAATTCATACATTGACATTAGTTTTTACAAAACGTTTCGTCAATCCCATGGGGACAACAGTTACAAGTTAATCACTTCCTGCCTAAGGAAACGACGCTCCTCCGGTTTGCGAGAAAAACTGTACAGATGATGGTATCCACTGCGAAGACGCTTTCTAATCCGCGTCCGGATCATTCGCTCTTTCTCTTTCCCAGTGCTGAACACGTATTCACGCTCACGTCCTGCTCCGGGTGCATTCCCCCACAAAATGGAAAGAGAGTACGGGGAAAAAAGGTTTCCCTGCCGATCATGGAGGGTATAGTATCGTGTCCTTCCGGACCGGTCGGCTTTATACAAGACAACAATCATTGTTTCATCTATCGGCAGGCAGAGATCGAATATCAACCACAAAGCGATCGGCTTTTTTGAAAACGTAGACGCCATACTGCTCTAGCGTTCGAGCTTCGGCGGATTCAGAGAGCTCGGAGGATAGAGACCATAGTCTCAATCTTGTCATCATCCTGGCAGCGGGCGACGAAAACGGCACAGGGGCATCGACGTCTTGCGAAGTAACAAAACCTGTGGAAGGCAGAAAAAAAAGGCGGGGATCGGACCTCAGCCGACGATAGGGGATATATATCCGCCCATCATCAAGACGGAAGAGAGCGGAGCGAAGGAAGCCGCCTGACAAGAGATCAACATCAACGGTTTGTTCGGTAAGACGAATCAGGCGAAACTCGCCTAACACCCTTCCGTCGGCAAGAGGAAACCAGCCGTCAAGATCATGGTAAAGCTGAAGGCTGAAGATGAGAAGCAGGGCAAGCAGAAGAGGAAGCAGTACCTGCCACCCCAACCGAACGAGCATCCCGAGGGCAAAAACAGCAAGACAGAAAAAGAGCAGAGACTTGTCCCACAGCACCTGAGGCAGAGAAACAAAAAAGATGGCGCATAGCAACGATACGGCGGCAAGGATAAGAAGAAAGAGTGAAAGCGTAATCGAGATGTGCCCGTTTTTTCGTCCTGAAAACCGCCGCAACAAGGCCGCCGGAAGGATTCCGACGGCGCATCCGAAGAAAAAAGAGGCAAAAAAGAGCCAGGTATAAATATTTTCTGCAACAAGCGTGCTATAGCCCATACAAACCAGTATACTTCTCCTCGAGGTATCTGGCAAAGTAAGAAGCTTGTACCGGCTCTCCGCTTACCGATGTCATAAGCTCATTCGCCGTACGGGCCGCCCCATGGCGATACACCTTTTCCGTCAACCAGGAAAGCGGCACATGAAAGTGTCCTGCAGCTATCTGCTCATCAAGGTCAGAGACCTCCTTTCGCAGAGCGGCAAAAAGCTGGGCACCGTAAAGATTCCCCAGGGCATATGTAGGAAAGTAACCAAAGGCCCCTCCGGACCAATGGGTATCCTGCAGCACACCCACGGCATCTGTTTCAGGCCGGAAGCCCAGAAGCTCTTCACTGAGGGTGTTCCACGCCTCGGGAAGATCACGTAAAGACAGATCTCCAGAAAGCATCTTTCGCTCAAGCCGATAGCGCAGAACAATATGCAATCCATAGGTGACCTCATCGGCCTCCGTACGAATATCCGAGGGCCTCACCTTATTCACGGCAAGCAAAAAACGCTCAAACGGAACGGAAGAGAGATTTTCGGGGAAAATCTCCTGCAATCTGGGATAAAAATAACGCCAGAAGGCAGCACTTCTTCCGATGATATTCTCCCAGGTTCGTGACTGCGATTCGTGGATTCCGTGACTGCTGCCCTGCCCCAGGATAGTGCCGACATACGAGGGAGCAACCCCCTGCTCATAGAGGGCATGACCGGTCTCATGGATTGTTCCGAAAATGGCCGTTTTGAATGCCCCCTCATCATACTTCGTGGTTATACGAATATCGTCGTCACCGGGACGGATGGTAAAGGGATGCACGGATTCGGCAATCGTTCCGCGGGAAAAATCAAAGCCCATCGCTTCGGATACCTCACGGGAAAAACGACGCTGCCCCTCCTCGGGATAGTGGAGGAAGAGAAAACTATCGTCGACAGCTTTTTTATCGAGAATCCTGGCCAGTAAGGAGGAAAGAAAGGAGCTCATCTCGTCGAAAAGACGGTCAACGGTGGAACTTTTCATCCAGGGCTCATACTCATCCAAAAGTGCATCATATCGATCATCTTCCCAGCCGATGGCGTCGGCCTTTTCCCGAGTCAGCTTCAAGAGCTCTTCAAGGTAGGGCCGAAAGGCTTCATAGTTGTTCTCCTGTTTGGCATGACGCCAGGCAAGCTGGCCTGTGGTCTGTTGTTTGGCCAATTCCGTCACCAGCCGCCGGGGAAGCCTCACTGCCCGATCGTGCTCCCTCCGCAGCATTCTGACCAGCGGGTCGGAGGTATCAGCCCCTTCGAGAAGCGAAGCCATTTCCTCTCCGGCTACCCTGTCGTGAACCATTCCTTCGATAAGCGATATCTGCTCGGCACGACCGGTGACCGCCTTTGGCGGCATACCGGTCTCCTGGTCCCAGGATAGAAGCTGAGCGATCGAATCAAGGTTTCTGATTTCTCGATCCAGGTCTTGCAACTGTGTATATGGTTCATTATGGGTCATACATTTTCCTTTGAAGCGATAATCTTCAGGGTCTGAGCGATAAACTCATCAAGGGCAAGACCATTAACCTGTTCGCCGTTTCGTTTTCTCACCGATACGCTTCGGCTTTCCTGTTCCTTTTCACCCAGAATCAGCATGTAGGGGATCTTCTCTTTCTGGGCATTGCGTATCTTTGCATTCATTCTGCTGTCCGAAAGATCGACATCCGCACGAAGGTCATGGCGGCGAAGCTCGGTTTCAACCGATTTTGCATACGCTTCAAAGGCAGGAGCCACGGGAATCACCTGGACCTGGACAGGAGAAAGCCAGACAGGAAAGGCCCCGCCGTAGTGCTCAATCAGCACCCCAAAAAAGCGCTCAATAGAGCCAAGTAAGGCACGATGCACCATGTAGGGCTGCTTTTCCTTGCCGTCATGATCGACAAAGGTCATGCCGAAGCGCTTGGGTTCGTTGAAGTCGAACTGAACCGTTGAGAGTTGCCACGAACGGCCGAGGGCATCTTTTACCTTCAAATCGATCTTCGGACCATAGAAGGCACCGCCTCCTTCATCAACCTCGTATGCAAGCCCCTCGGCCTCAATTGCCTTTTGCAGTGACGCTTCGGCCAGTTTCCACTGTTCCGGATCGCCCACAGCCTTTTCGGGCCTGGTGGAGAGATAGGCCTGAATATCGCTAAACCCGAAGGCTCGCAGCATATGGAGGCTAAAGCGCAGCACCTCCAGGATTTCGTCCTCCACCTGTTCAGGGGTGCAAAAGATGTGGGCATCGTCCTGGGTAAAGCCCCTTACCCGCATGAGACCGTGAAGGGTTCCGGACTTTTCATAGCGATAGACGGTACCGAGTTCCGCCCAGCGAAAGGGCAGTTCACGATAAGAGTGCTTATTGGTTTTATAGATCATGATATGGAAGGGACAGTTCATCGGCTTGGCATAGTAGTTGGCCTTATCCATCACCATCTCGGGATACATCCCCTCGGCATAAAAATCGAGGTGTCCAGAGGTCTCCCATAGCCAGGATTTTCCGACATGAGGGGTATAGAGCAGCTCATAACCGTTCTTAAAGTGCTCATCCTTCCAAAAGGTTTCGATCTGGTGCCTGATTCTGGCCCCCTTGGGGTGCCAATAGACCAATCCCGGACCGGCCTCCTCGTGAAGGCTGAAAAGATCGAGTTCCCTTCCCAGTTTTCGATGATCCCGCTTTTCCATCTCTTCCAAATGCTTCAGATAGAGACGAAGCTCCTTGGGATTCTCCCAGGCGGTTCCGTAGATACGGGTAAGCATGGGGTTGGTTTCCTTCCCGCGCCAATAAGCCCCGGCAATGGAAAGGAGCTTAAAGGCCTCGGCATTCAGATCGGCGGTATTTTCCACATGGGGTCCCCGGCAGAGATCGGTAAAGCTATCCTGCGAATAGAGGGACACCTCTTCACCTTCGGGAATCGCCTTCAAAAGTTCGACCTTGTACTGCTCGCCCTTACCGCTGAAGAGTTTTTCAGCCTCTTCCCGACTAATGACCTTTCGCTGAAAGGGATGCTTTCCCTTGATGATATCCTTCATTTTGGCTGATATCTTCTCAAGATCATCGTTTGCCAAAGGTTTTGGAAAGTCGAAATCATAGTAAAAGCCGTTTTCAATGGCGGGGCCGATAGCCACTTTTGTTCCGGGGAAAAGATCCACGACAGCCTCGGCCATAACATGGGCCATAGAGTGGCGAATTCTGTGCAGTTTTTCTTCCTGGGATAATCCTTGCAACGACATATAATCCTCCTGTATAGCGATAAAAAAACCCCGAACTTCACGCCCCTTCCTGCATGCAGGTAAGGACGAAAAGCCCGGGGCCCTTCGCGGTTCCACCTTACTTCCGTTTCGATCTTTTTCACTTCGATCAAAACGGCACTTCATTGATCCGTTAACGCCGGAAATACGGCAGAACATACTTGAAGAGAATCTACAGACCCCTTCGTTCCGTCTGCGGCTCAGGAGGGGTTTTCACGAAGGACCGACAGGAACCTTTCAGCCGGCGGGCAATAACAATATACCCGACAGGGTCCCCTCTCTATAGGTCAAGCCACTTTCGCTACTCGTCTCCATCAACGCCTTATGTATAGAATATGCTGTTTTCTCCGCCGACTGTCAAGAAGAAGGATCGAGGGAGGCGAGAAAGGGGCTTACAAAGCGAAAAAAGGCATCGGGATTGTCGACCTGGACCCAATGGCCGGCATTGGGGACCTCGATAAAACGAGCCGAGGGGAACAGTGACAGGGCCGCTTTTCGCTGCCCGTCGTTCAGATACGAAGAGCGCTCTCCGGCGAGAAAAAGTACAGGCAGGGACGAGGGGGCCGCACCCTCCCCTACCGAAGCGGCGATATCATCGAGATGGGTCCTGATCGAAGCAAGGTTCAAACGCCAGAAAAAATGCCCATCCTTGTCCCGGCGCAGATTCTGAAGGAGAAAGGTACGTACCCGCCGGTCCCCAATGGATGCGGCCAGCCTTTGATCAGCCTCTCCCCTGCCGTGTATGCCCCCAAGATCCAGAGAGCCCAGGGCCTCAACAATGGTGGTAAAACGGTGTTGGTAAGCGTCGGGGCCGATATCCGCGACAACAAGGCCACGAACGAGGGAGGGATAATCGAAGGCCAGTTGCATAACGACCTTTCCCCCCATGGAGTGGCCGAGAAACATGGCCTGTTCGATGCCCAGAGCCCTACAGGTTTCGGCAACATCGGCGGCCATGACCTGATAATCAAGGGCCTCTTCATGGCCGCTCTCTCCGTGATTACGGAGATCGAGGGTATAGACATCGCGTAGATCAGAAAGCCGCTCTGCCATCCGTCTCCAGTTTATCCCCGCGCCAAAGAGTCCGTGCACAATAATCAAAGAGCAGCGAGCACAAGAAGAATCGGAACAGGGATATTGTACATGAGAGAGGATCACGAATTGCCAGCCTTTCGGGACCAGACAGCGGCAAAGGCATTGGGAGCATTACGATTCATGTTCGAGATCCGTTCCTCCTTTTCCTCCAGTCGAAGAAGAAGCGATCCAAACAATAGCCCCTTTTTCGGCACCAGCTGCAGGACAGCATCATCGGAAAAGCTTAACAGCTCAAGCCCGGTAATCGGATTGGCACTCACAAAGAACCACCCACCGGACATAAGAAAGATAAGCCAACGCTTTCCCCTGAATACACCACCGGAAGCAGCGAGGAGTTCACCATCGGAAGGAAGCACCTGGGTAAGATGCCGATATTCCAATCGGTGTCTGAAAGAGTCGTAGAGTCCAAGTTGGCTCAAACGTTCTGCAAGATATAATCCATCCATCTCCTCATCCTACGATTCATCGTTCACAGGGTCAAGGAAGAGAGACACTTGTATCGCTTTGCAGATGGCGATATTCTTCCTCCCAGAGAAAAAAACGGAAAGGAGAGCCGTCATGCAGGAAGGATCAGCAAACAAACGAGGAGCCATCATCATAGGGGGAGGAGTCGGTCCCATGGCCGGCGTGAAGCTACACGAAAAGATCATCACTTTCACCATCACTGACGGAAGCGACCAGGACCATCTGGATCTGATCCACCTCTCACGATCACGACTCATTCCTGACCGTACCCGGTTTCTTCACGACCTTCAGGGGCCCAATCCCGGCACGGTCATGGCAGAACTTGTCGCATCTGCGGTAACAGCATTTCAGCGTCCGGAGGATCAGATGCCTGTGTCTCTGGCAGCAGGGGTTCCCTGCAATACCTTTCATGCGCCACTAGTTTGGAACGCCTTTACAAAACAACTTGAGCAGTTACACGCTGCCGTCAAGCCAGTTCACATGCTCGACCAGACGGTTGAAGAGCTTAGGCAGCGATTTGCCCCGGGGGCACATGTCGGCATTCTCTCGACCATCGGGACAAAGGAAAGCGGGGTATGGAGAAATGCGATCCAAGAGGCCGGCTTTATTCCTCTCGAAACCGACCAGATGTGGACAGAGAAGGTTCATGGGGCGATCTACGACCACAGCTGGGGTCTTAAGGCAAAAAGTCCGGCCTCCGGGAAGGCAAAGGCAATGCTACAGGAAGCGACAGAATACCTCATTAATAAAGGGGCCGATGCTATCATTCTCGGTTGTACCGAAATTCCCCTTGCACTCCGGGAAGGGCCTTTTCGAAACGTGATGCTGGTGGACCCGGTAAGCTCCCTTGCGCGGGCGCTTATTAGGACGGCAGGAGCAAAGAGCAGCCCCTTTCTCAAGGCCTCTTATTAGTATACATAGTGTCCGGAATCGTGGTGGTAAACGAAGAGATCAGGAAGCTATGGCTCCTACCCCCTCCAAAATATGATGCGGGCGATAGGCAAAGCTTTCGGCTCTCGAAAGATCGGTCACTCCGCTAAGCACGAGAACCGTCTCTATTTCGCTCTCAAGCCCCGATTTAATGTCGGTATCCATTCTGTCCCCTATAATAACCGTCTCTTCCCTGCGCGATTCAAGCCGTTTAAGCGCACTGCGCATCATCAAGGGGTTGGGCTTTCCGATAAAATAGGGTTCAGCCTCGGCTGCAAGAGCAATGGGGGTAATGAGGGCACCTGTGGCTGGCGCGATTCCCCGCTCGGTAGGCCCGGTCAAATCGGGATTTGTGCCGATCAATCGAGCCCCACCCCGCACCAAAGAGACCGCATGAAACAGTGTCTCGGTGTTGTAGTTCCGGCTCTCGCCAACGACAACATAATCGGGATTAATATCATTCATGGCATAACCGACCTCGTAAAGCGCATTGATCAGTCCTGCTTCTCCAATCACATAAGCGGAACCTTCGGGCTTCTGCGAGGCAAGAAAGCTTGCGGTTGCCAGAGCGCTGGTATAAAAATGCTCAGGACCAACATCAACCCCCATCCTCGCAAGCTTCTGATGCAACTCCTTGGGGGAACGCTCACTCGAATTGGTAAGAAAAAGAAAGCGTTTGTTCTCCCGTTGCAACCAGGTAATAAAGCGATCGGCTCCATCGAGAAGCCTATTCCCATGGTACAAAACACCATCCATATCACAAATAAAGGCAGATTTGGTCCGAATCCGTTCAAGACTATCCTGCAGCGTATCAATCGCCTCGTCACTCATCGAAATACCATCCGTTTTTTGAAACAAGATCTTCCACGGCTCTTCGCTCCTGTCTGCTTGACTCCAAAACAAGATGTTTTTCCGAAAGATGGCTGTCGTCTCCGGGATAGCCCACAACCACAATGGTGATCAAAATGTGCGATTCGGGTATCTTGAGCCCCTTTTTCAGCTGGGTGTCGGAGAAACCCGCTATGGGATGGGCCACAAGCCCCTCGGCCACAGCCTGAAGCTGAAGATTCATAACAGCCATTCCCGTATCAAAAAGCGCATAGCTTCTTCGATCTTCCAAATCGCAATCGAAGGTGGGATCCGTCACAGCAAGAAGGTACAAGGGAGCCTTCTTTGCCCAGTAGTTTCCTCCGGAAAGGGACTGTCTCACCACAGATAGTGCAGGCTCCTCATCAGCGATAACAAAACGCCAGGGTTGTTTATTGGCGCAGGAAGGGGCAAGAAGTGCGGCCCTCGCAATCCGTCGCTTCACATCCTCGGGCACGCCCTGTTCACCGATGGCACGGAACGCCCGTCTCTTTTCAATTTCACTAACGATTTCTGCCATGATATCCATCCTTCAGAGCGCCTTTAAAGCAGCCTCTACGTCAAAAATAATATCATCCGGAGTAGAAGCCCCGGCCGTAATCCCGATGCTCCGGTAATCCGCCATTTCTGACACGATCCCACGAGCATCCTCAATATGCCATGCCCGAGAGACAAGTCGCAAGGCGGCCTCATATAATCGGCGTGTATTTGAACTGTTTTTTCCACCGACGACCACAATTGCCTCCACCTCGGAGGCAAGTTCCTCCAAAGCCTTTTGTCGCGTGGCAGTAGCAGGACAAATTGTGTTGTACCGAGCAAAGGAAAATCCTCGCTCATCACAACGCTTTTCAAGAAGAGAAGATATTTCTTCAAAAAGAGGCAGGGAAAAGGTAGTCTGGCTTATCAAAAGCACAGGTCCGGAGGGCTCAAAGGATTCCACATCCATCCGGTTGTTGAGAACCGTAACCCCCTCTCCATAGCTGCTTACCGCAATCACTTCCCCGTGCTCCCGGTCACCGGTCATACAGACCGTTTCTCCTCTTTTACAATAGTCGTGAACGATCTTCTGGGATTTTCCGACGCGGGGGCAGGTACCGTCGTACACTGCATATCCGGCTTGCCTCACCTGGTCGGAAACACTTTTTGGCACACCGTGGGCCCGGAAGACGACCCGATCACCGTCCTGCAGTTCCTCAAGGCTGTGAACAACGACGACACCGCGCCTTGCTAAGGAATCAAGTACGATGGAGTTATGAATAATGGGACCGAAGGTAACAACACGCCCATCCCCTTTCTCGGCAAGGGCCTTTTCAACAAGATCGAGAGCGCGGCGTACACCAAAACAGAAACCCATTGTTTTTGAAAGTACAATCTTACGATTCATCGTTTTCAATATACAAAAAAAAGCCCGCCCCGACAGGAGCGGACCATCATTTACGCTATTTTTTCCGTTTTTGCTGTCGTTTACCTTTCAGCTTTCTATCGGCCTTTGGGATCTCAACCGGTCCGGAAACAAGTTCGGACGATTCCTCACCCGCAGTCGAAGATTCGACCGACAGTGCGGCGCCTCCCTTTGTCCCGGAAGCCGGGGCATGAGAACCAAGCTTTTTAGCCTTTCGCTTATCCGAAGCCCGGGTGATTCCAAGTAACACAGGACTGGCGATAAAGATCGAAGAATAGGTACCGACCACAATACCGACAATCAAATTGAGGGCAAAATCCTTAATTGCACCCGTACCGAAAAAGTAAAGGGCGAGAACAGCCAACAAGGTTGTGAGACTGGTCATCAAGGTTCTGCTCAAAGACTGTGTAATACTGGTATCGATAATCACATCCATGGGCCGGTCCTTCATCAAGCCCATATTTTCACGAATCCGGTCGAAAACGACGATCGTGTCGTTAAGAGAGTAACCGACAATGGTAAGAACCGCCGCTATGGTGGTCGTCGAGACCTCCAGCCTGAACACACCGATAAAGCCAAGCATGATCAGAACATCATGGACCAAGGCGGTAATCGACGAGATGGCGAATCCGAACCGAAACCTGACCCAAATATAAACGAGAATAAGTACCAGGGCAAGAATCGTCAAACTAACAGACTGGCTTGCAAGATCCTGGCTGAACCGGGGGCCGACATAATCGGACTGCTTTACCACGGCAGTACCATCGCCAAAGGCCTTTTCGAGGTCTAAAACAATCTTCTTTTCGTAGGCATCCTTATTTCCACCCGCCGGATCGGCGATTCTCAGCAGGAATTCCTGACGGGAAGGATCCCCGACTACCTGGACCTGAGGATTATCAAAGGTGGCTAAAGCATCTCGAATCTGATTTATTTCAACGGCCGACTCAGTGCCATCCGGGGAAACATTGACTCCCTGCGCCTCAGTCGAAAGCGAGAGGGGAAAATCAAGACCCGTAGCAATGGTCGAGGGCCGGGCGGAAGGCCGCTGTGCAGAGGCGGTAATACCGTCTATGCCGTTCAACACATCCGCAAGAGCCTGAATGGTCGAATAATCGGCAAGAGGAAACCGATGCTTTGTGACCCCCTCATCACCACGAACCTCCAGAACTGCGGTACCACTGTTGATATCGAGGGTGGCCGCCCCGGAACCGGTATACGAAAGCGTAAAACCCACAGGAGCAATCTGTACCCGCTGGCTTAATCCCGCCTGAAAATCAATACCAAGATTAAAACCGCCCAAGGAAATCGTGCCGACAATACCGGCAAGAATCAGGGACAGGGAGACTACAAACATGAGGTACCGTATTTTGGTAAATCGTACTACTTTGGTCATCTGATCCTCCAGCCGATACTCAGTTTTTTCACCTTCAGTTGCTCAATGCCGAAGTCGAAGATGAGTCTGGAGACGAACAAAGCGGTAAACATGGAACTGACAATACCGACAGCCAAGGTGTTTGCAAAACCCTGAACAGGCCCGCTACCAAGCTGACTGAGGACCAATGCAGCGATAAAGGTTGTAATATTGGCATCCATGATGGTCCAGAACGCCTTTCTGAAACCCGCTTTGGCCGAAGCCTCCGGCGTCTTTCCAAGACGATACTCTTCTTTGATACGCTCAAAGATAATAACATTGGCGTCGACCGCCATACCAACCGTCAGAATCAAACCGGCGATACTGGTAAGGGTAAGGGTAAGGTTAAAGGCCGAAAGGATCGACACCATGATGACCAGGTTCAAAATCAAGGCAATATCGGAAACAATCCCGGCAACCTGATAATACAGAAGCATGAAAATAATGACCAGGATAAAACTCAAGGTAATGGCCTTCAAACCTTGACGAACCGAGTCCTCACCAAGACTTGCGCCGACGGCCTGCTGGTTGTTGATTTTCAAATCAACCGGCATTGCCGCTGTTCTCAGAACCAGGGCGAGATCGTTTGCCTCTTTTCGGTCAAAGCCGCTCATCTGGACACGCTCACGAATCGGCTCGTTGATTACCGCCATCGATTTGACCTTGTCATCCATTAAAATGGCAAGCGTCCCTTTCTGGTTTGTGCTTGTCAACTGAAAGAAGATCTCGCCACCCTCCTGATCAAGGGTAAAATTGATGACAGGCTTGCCTGTAACAGGATGATTTCCAACGGTCGCATTCTGGATGTGACTCCCGTCAAGGCCGACTTCTTCGCGAACAACAACCCAGCGCCTTAGCTGATCGATACCGTAACTATCTTTTTCATAGAATCCGCGAACAATATAGCCGGCCGGAACAAAATCGGGAGTAATGACATGCCCCTGATCATCGTAGGCCTTTGTGGGATTCTGCTGAAAGTACTGCACGACCTTCTGGCTCAGTTCCTGATCGACAATATGGAAACTTAAGGAGCCCTTACCCATGAGGAACGAGTTTACTCGCTCGGGATCGGCCGCACCGGGAATATCTATATTGATCTGGTTCGTTCCCTGCTGACGAATCTGAGGCTCGGTCACACCAAATTTGTCGATTCGGTTGTTGAGGATCTCCATGGCCCGCTGTACAGCCTGGTTTTGATCATCCACCGTTGGGGGATGTCCGAGACGCTTCTCAAGGCTGTCGAGATCGGCTTCGAGCAGGATACTCATACCGCCGGAAAGGTCGAGGCCGAGTTGCAAGACCGACCCGCCCTCATCTTTCAGATCAAACAACTTGGTCCGATAGTATCCTTCGATTGCTGAGAAAGCCGCCTCTTCGGTATTAAACCCCTTCAAAAGGGTTGAGACTGTCCATTTAGACGGAAGGTCCCTGCCGTCGAGCTTGTAGTGCTCCTTAGCAATCGGTATCAGATAAGCATATTTTTCGGGAACAGCGTCCGAACCGGACGCCGCGACCAGGGATTTCAATTCTCCAACAGCTTTTGCCGCCTGGCCTCTGGCATAAGCCTGAATCTGCTGCTTGCTTCCGGCTGCGAGTTCTTTCTGCGCCTGCGGAACCATAAAGTACCACTCGAACGTGGGGTACAGAAAGACCCCGCATACGACAAGTACCAGCAGCACAATGAATAAACGTGAACGTTTGCTCATACGTTAAACTCCGGTAGGGATTTGTCTTTTTGACAGGGAAAGGTCTTAGGCGTCCTTCTTGGATGAAGAGGCCTCTTCCTTACCCTGTTCAACTACTGTAGATATCGCACTCTTGGTAAACTCGAGCTTGGTATTATCGTCCACCTTCAAAACAACGGTCTGATCCTTGACGGAAACAACAGTTCCGCGAATTCCGCCGATACTGACCACCCGGTCTCCCTTCTTTAAGGCCTCAAGCATCCGTTTTGCATCTTTCTGCTTCTTATTCTGAGGACGAATGATCAAAAAGTAGAAAATCAGAATAACGAGCCCAAAAGTGACGAATGTCGTCATCATCTGTCCGGAACCACCGCTGGCTGCGGCACCCTCCGGAGCTCCCATCAATATGGGTAAATTAGCTAACATCTCCATCATAGAAAACGCACCTTTTCATGTTGATTTCGAAAAAACGTACCACGGATACTCAGCTGAGTCAAGAATGGCCTACGAGAACTCATATTCTTGAGACCTTCGTAACCCCTTCCGGAACCGAAAAGACTCCGAGCAAGCGCTTCATATCATCGATACCCTCAAGATGAGCCCCGCTGACACGGTTATAAGCATCCACGACCAGTTTCATCGAATCCCGGTCATCGTCATACAGAGCCATGCGAAAAGCCGCACGGAACAACCCCTGTTCGCTAAGCTGGGCCGCGGAAAGCTTCGAATAGTGTCTGGCGGTCCTGGAATCGATTAAAGCGGTATCGCCCTGATATCCGATGGAAAACACAAAATCATCTCTTTTCATTGTTCTCTGTTCCCTCTATTAAACACAAAAGGCCCCCGCGCACCTTGGCACAGGGGCCCTACATGGTCAAGACAGAAAACCGTGAAACGGTATGCTGCCATCGCCTAAAAGCGATGTTACATCATACCGCCCATGCCTCCCATTCCGCCCATGCCTCCCATTCCGGCACCAGGAGCACCGGCAGCGGGTTCAGCCTTCTCAGGCAGGTCGGTAATGGAGCACTCGGTGGTAAGCAGAAGCGCTGCAATGGAAGCGGCATTCTGAAGAGCACTGCGGGTAACCTTGGCAGGATCAATGATACCAGCCTTGAGCATATCGGTCCATTCCATCTTTCCAGCGTCGAAACCGATACCCTTCTTCTCGTGCTTTGCCTTGTCGGCAATGATCGCACCGTCGAGACCGGCATTGATGGCGATCTGACGAATCGGCTCTTCCAGAGCACGGCGAACGATTCTGTATCCTACCTGCTCCTCATCACCGAAGGAGGAAATATCCTTTTTCTCGAGGGCGTGTACGGCCTGGATCAGGGTAAGACCACCACCGGGGATAACCCCTTCTTCGATGGCTGCCCTGGTGGCGGAAAGAGCATCCTCAACCCGATGCTTCTTCTCCTTCAATTCAACCTCGGTTGCCGCACCGACATTGATCACGGCGACACCGCCGGCCAATTTGGCAAGTCGCTCCTGGAGCTTCTCGCGGTCGTAATCGCTGGTGGTATCCTCGATCTGAGCCTTGATCTGAGCAATTCGGTCCTTAAGATCGGAAGCCTTACCCTCACCATTGATGATGGTGGTGTTTTCTTTCTCAACCTTGACGGTCTTTGCCTGACCGAGCTGGCTAAGATCGGTGCTTTCGAGCTTCATACCGAGCTCTTCGCTGATCACCTGCCCACCGGTAAGAACGGCGATATCTTCGAGCATAGCCTTTCGGCGATCACCAAAACCCGGGGCCTTGACCGCAACGGCGTTCAGGGTTCCGCGGATGCTGTTGACAACCAGGGTGGCAAGAGCCTCACCATCCACATCCTCGGCAATGATAAGAATCGGCTTGTTGGCCTGAGCAACCTTCTCAAGAATGGGAAGGAGATCCTTCATGTTGGAAATCTTTTTGTCGTGAATCAAAATATAAGGGCTTTCAAGAACGGCGGTCATGGTTTCGCGGTTGGTTGCGAAATAGGGAGAAAGATAACCGCGGTCGAACTGCATACCCTCGACGAAATCAGTTGAAGTGTCGATGTTCTTCGACTCCTCAACGGTGATGACACCGTCCTTTCCGACCTTTTCCATCGCATTGGCGATCTCATCACCAATCTCGCGATCGTTGTTGGCGGAAATGGTTGCAACCTGAGCAATCTCTTCCTTGTCCTTGATCTCTTTTGCATTTTTCTTGATTTCCACAATCGCATCTTCAACAGCCTTGTCGATTCCGCGCTTGATACCCATGGGGTTGATTCCGGCGGCAACGCTCTTCATCCCCTCTTTGATAATGGAGTAGGCAAGAACCGTCGCAGTAGTGGTTCCGTCACCGGCAACATCATTGGTTTTGGTCGCCACCTCTTTCAGCAGCTGAGCACCCATGTTCTCAAAAGGATCTTCGAGTTCAACCTCTTTCGCGACGGAAACACCGTCTTTGGTGACTGTAGGAGCACCGAATTTCTTGTCGATCAGAACATTTCGTCCCTTGGGCCCAAGGGTAACCTTTACCGCGTTGGAAATCTTCTCAACGCCCCTGGTCAGTGATCTGCGGGCCTCTTCGTTAAAACTGAGCTGTTTCGCCATCGTCATAACCTCGCTTCTCTATTAGTGTTATTAATGTGTTTAATAATGAAGAGCTAATGCTATTTCTGAAGCTAAGATACAAATATTTCGGGCAAACGCCAAGAAGAAATTTGCATTTTTTCAGCTTTCTGCTCTTTTACTCGTCTTCTCCAATCGTACCTTTTAAGCCGATCTCTTCTGCGACCGTCCGCATTCCCTCGATGGTATCGGTAATAAGATCACTCACCTCAACACCGAGCATGGCAGCCCCCTTCTCGATAATCGAACGGTCGACACCGGCGGCAAAGCCCGCCGACTTCCACTTTTTCTTTACCGATTTCGCCTTCATATCCAAAACGCTTCGGGAGGGACGAACCAAGGCAGTGGCAGTCACTAAACCCGTCAATTCATCAACGGCAAAGAGACTCTTTTCCATTACGCTTTGCGGCTCCACATCCACGCAAATTCCCCAGCCGTGACTCTGGACCGCACGAATATACTCCTCGGGCCAGTTGTCGGCCTCCATCAGCTCCCTCACCTTGACGCAATGCTCTTCAGGATACTTCTCATAATCGACATCGTGAATCAAACCGACGATGCCCCACTTCTCTTCATCCTCTTCCGCCTTTCGGGCAAGGTGTCGCATCACCGCTTCGACGGACAATGCGTGTTTGATCAGCGCCTCGGATTCCGTCCACTTTGTCAATAGAGCCCATGCATCTTCCCGCGTCGGCTTTTCCATGATTCTGCTCCTCCTCTATCGTTTATCGTTTCTATCTTTTTTGTATCTATTCTGGGCGCCACCCAGCCGCTACGCGGCCGGGTCGGGCCTCTACGGGGTACGCTCATCGCTTCCGTCCTTCGCTATCGCTCAGGACCGCCTTCGGCGCCCTCCGAGTCCCTGGCGCGGGGAAAGAGTATCTCAGCACTGAAAAACGCATCAGGCTCGCCGGATCCGGTGTCGAGCAAAAGCTCTCCGTCCCGTCCGATTCCAACAAGACGGCCGCTCACCCTCCTGTCGACGTTGGGATCACCGTCGAGTAAGGTAATCTCTTCACCCCGAAGATAGAGCATGTCGCTGCAGCGTCGGTGCCAAAGCGGATCTGAAAGCGCCGCATCAAGGGCAGCAAGGAGATCAGGCAGAAGGCTGAGGGGCTCGAACAGCATCCCCGATGCCAGCAAGAGGCTGGTAGCCCCGAAAGCGGAGGTATTGCCTTCCCGACTCTCAAGCGGAAGGGATTTCTGGGCAACATTCAAGCCGATACCCACGGCGGCAACAGCACCATAGCTCTCACAAAGGATACCACTTACCTTTTTGCCGTCAAGCAAAAGGTCATTCGGCCACTTTAAAAGAGGGTGTAACGTCGTTTTCTGCTCTATAAGGGTCGCAAGAGCAAGGGCCGCAATCATGGGCAAGGGCGCCCCTCGCCCCACGACACGATCCTTCGGAAGAGCGACGGTGAACATCAGACTTTCCCCCGGAGCCGACTCCCAGCGCCTCCCGGAGATCCGACAGCGGCCGGATTGCTGAAACCCCGCGACCACCACAAAGCCGGGCTTCTGTCCCTCGGAGACCATGACTCTGGCCCGATGCATGGTGGAATCGACCACAGGCTCGTAGTAGACGGCACCCCCAAAAGGGTTTGAACAACCCAAAACATCCATTTCTAAACTCTACCCGAGGCGGGCTCTTTTGACAATCACGTATAATCATGTGAAAAAGCACTTTTTTTAAAAAAACCACTTGCAAAAAAAGGCAATTCATCATAATTTTTATACAAATTTTCGGTATAAATATTCATTTTTACAGGAAGAAACAATGAAGGAACGTAGCCAACGCCTTCGTAAAATACGGGAACTGATTCGGGAAAATAGGATAGAAAGCCAGGAAGCGCTTTTGGAGCGGCTTCATGATGAAAACTACAAGGTTACCCAGGCGACCCTGAGTCGCGACCTTAAATTTCTCAAGGTGGGTAAGATTTCCGACGGCTGGTCGGGCTACTACTATGCCCTTCCGGAGGATGAAAACTCAAATGAATCGGAAAAGGGACTTGTCCAGGACATGCACCGGGGGGTGGTCTCCATGGAGTTCTCCGGAAACCTGGGGGTTATCAAAACCCGTCAGGGCCATGCGGACAGTGTCGCCTTTGCCCTGGACAAGCTCAACCTTCCGGAGGTCCTGGGAAGTGTCGCGGGAGACGATACCATCTTTGTCGTGCTCCGGGAAGGTGTGACGAAGGAAGACCTTCTTCAGACCTTCCGGGAACGCATTCCCGAAATAGGAACCTAACGATGCATAATCACGCAACATTTCTGATCGAAATCCAGATGAAGGGGCGCTTCCTCCGTCGAGGCTAAGCTTCGGAATCCCCGCAGAAACATACTACTACACAAAACAAGGAGAACCTAATGAGTTCGGAAATTAAAAAGATTGCGCTCGCTTATTCGGGCGGGCTGGACACCAGCATCATTATTCCATGGTTGAAAGAACACTATCCAGGCAGCGAAATTGTCGGTGTCTGTGTCAATGTCGGACAGGACGAAGAGTGGGACAACATGGAACAAAAGGCCCTTGATTCCGGGGCAAGTAAGCTCTACATTAGAGACGTTCGGGATGAGTTCTGTGATGATTATCTCTACCCCCTCATCAGATCAGGCGGTATCTACGAAGGAAAGTATTACCTGGGGACAGCCATTGCACGCCCCCTGCAGGCAAAGCACATCGCAGAAATTGCTCTGGCCGAAGGAGCCCAGGCTGTTGCCCACGGCTGTACCGGAAAGGGAAACGACCAGGTTCGCTTCGAACTGAGCTTCAAGGCCCTTGCTCCCCAGCTGAAGGTCATTGCCCCCTGGAGGGTCTGGGATATCACCAGCCGTGAGGAGGCCATCGACTATGCCGCCGCTCACAACGTTCCCCTCGGAAACATCAGCAAGAAAAATATCTACAGCCGCGACTGGAATATCTGGCACATGAGCCACGAGGGCGGCGATCTTGAAGATCCCTACAACAGGCCGCAGGAGCCCATGTTCCAGCTTACCAAAAGCCCTCAGAACGCACCGGACAAGGAGACCGAAATCATCCTCCAGTTCGATAAGAGCAAGCCTGTTGCCCTGAACGGCAAAAAGATGAGTTTTCTGGAGATTCTTGAAGAGCTTAACAGGCTTGGCGCCGAAAACGGCATCGGCCGGTCGGATGTGGTGGAGACGAGGCTGGTTGGAATGAAGAGCCGGGGAGTCTACGAAACCCCGGGAGGAACGATCCTTTTTGCGGCCCTGAAAGAGCTCGAGATGATCACCATTGATCCCGATGTCCTCTCGATGAAGCAGCAGATGGCCCTGAAGTATTCCGAGGTGGTTTACAGTGGAAAGTGGTTCACTTCCATTAGAAAATCTCTCGATGCCTTCATGGCCGAGGCATGCAAGTATGTAAGCGGTGAGGTACGGCTTGTACTTTATAAGGGGAACATCATCGTCGGAGGCAGACGTTCACCCTATTCGCTTTACATGGCGGATCTCGCCTCTTTCGGTGCGACAAGCTATAATCACGCCGATGCGACCGGATTCATCAACCTCTACGGCCTCTCTACGGGCGTGGCGGCGATGGTTCACAAAAAGATGGACGCGGAAACAGGGCAGGCTCCCGCCATGCTCGGAACCGCTGCAACCTTTCACGATAAATAGGCTCTTATCTATCCATGTGGATATGGTGAAATTGCGGCCGCCGATACCTCAACGGATCGGCGGCCTTTTTCTTACATAGTCGCGCTTGACAATACGCCCGGGAAGCAACATCCTGTTCTCATGGAGAAAAACAACATATCATATATTGACCTCGATCAGGCAAAGGCTTTCAAGGCCCTTGAAACACTTTCGCCTCTTTCACTGGAGAAGCTGCTTACCACTTCCGCAATCGCCGAGAAAACAGCGGCCTCGGGGGCTGGCCTCAGCTACAATTATGCAGCCATGCCGGTCGGAGAGAAGCAGCTCGAACTGCTTGAACAACTGACCGAAGAGATGCAGCTTATCGGAAAGTTCCGCCTCCTTGCCGCCGGCGGGGTGATGAATACCGGCGAAAAGCGTAAGGTGCTCCATCACCTTTGCAGGAGCGAACTGGTCGGCAAAGTGCTTGATGAAAAGGGCCAGGATATTGGAGCCTTTTATCGCGAACAGCAGAGACGATTTTCCGACTTTGCCGGTAAGGTGCACGCCGGGGAGATCACCGGCTCTACGGGAAAGGCTTTTACCACGGTACTCCAGATCGGAATTGGAGGCTCGGACCTCGGTCCGAGGGCCCTCTACCTCGCCCTGGAGGGAGCCGTGGAAGCCAAAATGAAGGGGCTGTTCATCAGCAATGTCGATCCCGACGACGCTGCGGCCGTGCTTTCGGGGATCGACCCCGAACGTACCCTCTTTATTCTGGTCTCCAAAAGCGGAACCACCCAGGAGACCCTTACGAACCGGGATCTGGTACTCTCATGGCTGGAATCAAAAGAAATTCCCGGCCTGAAACCTGGAAAGCAGATGGTGGCCGTTACCAGTGCAACCAGTCCCCTTGCAGGCTCCGATACGCTTCTGGATAGTTTCTATATCGATGATTTCATCGGAGGACGCTACTCTTCAACCAGCGCCGTCGGAGGAGTCATCCTTTCCCTCGCCTTTGGTCCCGAAGTCTTCGATCGACTGCTTAAAGGAGCGGCTGAAACCGATGCAATCGCTCTAAACGCACCATTTCGGGAAAATGCGCCCCTTCTGGACGCAGCAATCGGCCTCTATCTCAGAAACATCCTTCACTATCCAGTTACCGCAGTGCTTCCTTACAGCCAGGCACTCAGTCGATTTCCGGCCCACCTTCAGCAGTTGGATATGGAAAGTAACGGTAAAAGGGTGAACCGGGACGGGAAGCCACTAGGCTACTCCACCGGACCTGTGGTTTTCGGAGAACCGGGAACCAACGGTCAACACAGCTTCTACCAGCTTCTTCATCAGGGAACCGACATTATTCCTCTTCAGTTTGTCGGATTCAAAAAAAGTCAGCGGGGAGAGGACAGAAACGACGAGGCGGGAATCAACAGTCAAAGGAAATTGAATGCAAACCTCGCCGCACAAATCATCGCCTTCGCAAAGGGCAAAGAAGACGTGAATCCGAACAAAAGCTTTCCGGGTGGACGCCCCTCAAGCCTGTTGGTCGGCGACCGTTTATCTCCCGAAGTGTTAGGCGCTCTGTTGGCCCACTTTGAAAACAAGGTCATGTTTCAAGGCTTCCTCTGGAATATCAACTCTTTCGATCAGGAAGGGGTCCAGTTGGGTAAGATTCTCACGAAAAAGCTCCTTTCGGGAGAAACAGAAGACCAGGAACTCATGGCCTTCGACACACTACTTCGCTAAGCATAACGAAAACTACGTATGATAGCTCATCCCTTGATGAGGTGACGGACAAAAAAACCCCCCAGGGAAAAGGAGGTACAAAACCCTGGGGGGAACATCTAAAAGGAGGTCGATGAAAAAAGATTTCATGCTCTCTGCAATAAAGCAAACCATTCTGGCTGGAAATGGTTACAAGCTTTATCACAAAAAAGCCTTTCGATCTCCGGTTCTATGAACCATTGATCACATCAATTTTCTCCAGTAACGTAATCAAACAAATCGGAATGGTCAAGTCTTTTTCGCACTTTTTTTCACAATTTTAAAGAAAAAAAATGATGGTTTCCTAAATTTCTCAAAAATCATACGAATTTGTAGCTAGTGCTCAAAATCCTGAAGAGAGAAGGATACAAGCGTCCTTTCCCATAGGTAATGGACATCTGCCTCTGCCGGTTGACCATAGACGATTCCGTCGATTATCATTAGATGTAATTTTCTTCCCAAGGAGCCTTCGATGGCACATACGTCGTTTCCTATGCCACGTTCCAGTGAACGTTTTCCGGCATTCAGGGTGAGAATCCTCATAAACATCACACTCGTTATCTTTGTCAGTGTATTTGCAACCCAGCTTTTAAAGATGGTGGTAGAGGGAATGACCTACAGGGTCAATGCCTTTTCGATCATCGTGGAGAGGACCGGTACACTTATGTTGTTCACCGTTCTTCCCCAGATTCTTTTTCTTGATTTACTGCTTTTTTTCTATCTTAAGCCCCTCCACAAAACAGTGCTCAAGAGATTTAAGGGAGAGCACGTTGATAGCGACGAGCAGCAACGCGCCAGGAAAATTCTCTCCCGCCTTCCCCGTATTGTGCTCTTTGCAAATATTTTCTGCATGCAATTGGGATCAATCCATGAGATTGCCAGACAACATCTCTCTTCAGCGGAAATACTATTTTTTATTCTTGAAAATCTAGCCAGCGGCGGTGTGTTCGGAATGCTGCAGAATAGTTTCAACACCATCATTCTTCAACGCCCCAGGGAGATACTTGGATTGCATTCGGTAGAAAAGGGAACCAGAGAGCAAAGTCTGATTCTTAGGCAAACACTGGTGGTGGTTTTTCTGGCCTCTTTTCTCATGTTAACCTTCATCGATGTCGGTAGTACGGTGATCCAAGGCAACTCACAATTTACCAATCTCATTGAAAAGGTCGTTAAAGGCGATATCGATCTGAATGAAGCGAGAACAGAGTACAAAAATAGTGTCTCGGCCAAACTGAATGTGTCGGCGGACCGCATTGATTTTCCTTTGGACAACGAACAGGCGGAGCGACTCAATCCTAAAAAGATTTTCCAGATTGTATTTGTTACCATGCTGATCATTGCCTTTCTCATTCAGTTTATTGCATCTAGGGCCCAAACCCGGCAACTAAAAAGCCTGTCGCGTAAGCTTGAAGAATTGTCAACCGGAAACGCAGATCTAACGAAACGAATTACCATCACGCAATTCGATGAGATAGGGGATGTGGCCGATCGTCTCAATGTTTTCCTCGAAAAGCTTCGCTTGATGCTCAAAGATATCGTACAGGCAAGCTTGGAGGTGAACGACTCGAGCAAAACCCTTGAAGAGGTGCTTGAAAACACCGTCAGCGCAACCAATGAAATGGCTGCGGCTGTTAAGCAGGTAAGTACCAATGCAGTCAGGCAGTCTTCGGTGGTAAACGATACCAAACTAAGCCTTGAGAGTATGCTTGGCAGCCTTGATACCATTAGTGAAAACGTCAATACCCAGGCAAGCTTTGTCGAGCAGACCTCCAGTGCCATGAACGAAATAGCCGCCAGCATAAAGTCCGTCAGTCAAGCCACAGGTAGGGCCAACGACCTTGCAGATACCCTTATGCAGGTTGCCGACGAGGGACGATCGGCAGTGGATAACTCTGTGCAGGCTGTAAAAGAGGTAGAGGTTTCTTCAGAAGAGGTAAACAATATTGTCGGAGTTATCACAAAGATAGCGGCACAGACAAATATGCTGGCGATGAATGCAGCCATTGAGGCGGCACATGCAGGTGATGCAGGTAAGGGCTTTGCGGTTGTTGCCGAAGAGGTTCGTTCTCTTGCCGAAAATAGCTCTACGAGTGCAAAGAAGATCACCTCGCTGATCAACGAAATGGTGGAACGGGTTAATAAGGGGGTTACACTCTCCGAACAAGCCGGCGTTTCGCTCCAAAGGGTAACGGCCGACATCAATAAAACCACGAATTTGATAAATGAGATTGCCGCTGCAATGGATGAGCAAAACTCAGGAGCAGAGGAAATTCTTGAGGCTATAAACTCTTTGGTCGATGCCACGAGCCAAATCAGATCAATCGCCCATGAGCAAAAAGAAAAGAATCGTATCATCAGATCTTCAATATCAACCTTGGTCCAGATTTTTTCCGAAATCCAACAGGCGACTATGGACCAGGCAGAGGGTAACGAAAACATCGTTGAGGGAGTTTCCCATTTAAAGGAAGTCGCCACCCAAAACAGAGAAGTCGTAACGATGATGACGCACCTGCTTTCAGGCTTTGTGTTGGATGCGGAGAAAGAGACGGGAAAACGTAAGCAGATAGAGAAGATAGAGAAAAAAGAGACGCAAAGGGAAGTTGCCGAAACGGAAACCGGCATTCGTCATGCCGATATGGTAGACCGATAAAAGGTTAAAGACATAAAAAAACTTCCGATCAGACGGTCGGAAGTTTTTTTATCTTCGAATGGATGGGGAATCGGTATCGTTACTTCTTCCCTTCCTGCTTCATACCCTTTTCATGTGCTTTTTCGCCCTTGTCACACATATTAACCGGCTGCCGAGTATTTTCAACCACATCACGCCACAGACTCCCTTCGGTATTGACGTGTTTACGTTTGGAAACCGCAACCCGCATGGGAAGATGGACAAAGGTATTGTTTACCATGCTCATCAAGGTTTTCGTCTTACCGGCCATGGCCGCATGGACCGCGTGGGCGCCCAGTCTGCTGCAGTAAATCGAATCGTTTGGGTTGGCCGGAGAACTTCGAATAATGTAACTGGGATCGATATACTTAATATTTACTTCCATGTCGATGGATATAAAGTATGCCTTGATTTTTTCCTTCAAGAACACCCCGATATCGGCAAGACGCTTATTGCCGGAGAGATCTGTCTCTCCGGTTTCCGAAACAAGCTCCTGTCCGGCTCCCTCTGCAACAAGAATGACTGCATGATTTCGATCAAGTAGGCGTTTTCGCAGGCTTTCAAAAAGGCCGTTCGGGCCATCCAGATCAAAGGGGCTCTCGGGAATAAGGCAAAAATTAACATCACTCATGGCAAGCGCGGCATAGGCTGCAATAAACCCGCTCTCTCGGCCCATCACTTTCACCAAGCCGATACCATTGATGGTATCGTGTGCTTCGACATGGGCACCTCGAACAACATCGACAGCCTTCTCCACCGCCGTTTCAAACCCGAAAGAGCGCTGAATAAAGGAGAGATCATTATCGATAGTCTTCGGAATGCCAATCACGGAAACCCGCAAAGCTCGCCGTTCCAATTCCTCGGCAATCTCAAGGGCCCCCCGTTGGGTACCATCGCCTCCAATGGTAAAAAGCATATTAATATTTAGTCGTTCAATGGCATCGGCAATTTCCCCGACCCTGTCTCCACCGCCCCGGGCCGAGCCGAGAACGGTACCGCCTCGGGCCTGAATATCATCGACATACTCGGGATCAAGCTCTAGGGTACTGAAATTACTTTCGGAAAGAAAACCACGATACCCGTTTTTGATGCCGGTAATACGCTTTATGCCATAGCTGTACCAAAGACACCGGACGATGGCCCTGACAACATTGTTCAAGCCGGGGCATAGCCCTCCACAGGTGACAACAGCGGCATGGACATGCGCAGGATTAAAGTAGACCTTCTCCCGCGGTCCTGCACGCTCCAGAAGCTCTTCGGTCTTAAAAGGCCCCCTGGTATCACCGGCTGCCGCATCAATCTCAAAAAGGATCCGCTCGGAATCACTGACATAGTTGGCAATGGAATCACCTTTGACCGTCGACATTTTAATCGGCGACTGTATATTAGGTTCACCAAGCGAGGGAACGGAAAAATCGAAATCATCTGGCATTGGAACCTCCTGCCTGCACTCCAAGTAGCTGATAAAATAATAGTAAACCCGCTCTATCCTTGCAAGGAGGAGGGGTGGCTTTCTCTTCGATACTTTTTAGCGTTTAAAGCGGAGATAGGAGAATGCCGATAGAAAGGAAGGTAGTGTTCCGAATTCTGGTGATGGCCCATCCCTATAGTCAGAATATCACCACTATTCGTAACACTAGGTACACGCTCAAAGTAGATACTTTTATATATGTAAGAGTTTTTATCTTGAATAGTTTCTCAGGGGTTGATACGTAACCATGATAGTACTTATTTCCGGATGGTCTCTTATAACCTTTGTGTCATTGCTTATTGTTGTCGTGCTCACTTCTGGGATTTACTTTCAACGAGAAAGCAGCCTCCTGGGGAACATGATCTTCATGCCGGGAGCCGTTGCTTCGTTCTGGATGCTTTTTGAAGCCCTTACCCTATTATCGCCACACCGAAATGAGGCAATCTTCTGGGCCACCGGTTGGTTTTTGGGTTTTCTCCTCTACCAGCCAGCCCTTCTTTTTTATTTTGCAAGCTTCGATGAAGATCGCCCAACGGGAAAAAGACGGATTACCGCCGTTATTGATTTGCTCTTTGTGATAGCAGGGATCACCTACTTCATTTTTATGGTAAGGACAACCACGCTTAAAGCTGCCGAAAATAGTCTGACCATCAACCCCGTCGGTTTTCTCCCGAAGCCTCATTACCATTTTTCCTGGTATATTCTCTATTTTGTCCTTCGAATCACCGCACAACTGCGTAAAATGGGTAAGCAACTATTCGCCAACGTAAGCAGCGCCCAATGGCGTAGAATTCTCTGGTTTCCCCTTACGGTAGCCTGTATGGTTCTCCTTTTAACGGACTACCTTGCAATGTGTGGTTTACCGCTGCTTCCCATTGGACAGGTTGCTTCGGCCGCTTTTTTCTTTCTCCTCTTTGCGGGAGTACGATACCGTTTTTTCTTTCGGCCGTCGGCACGTTTTGCTGCCGATGAAATCCTTCAGACCATGCCCGATCCCTTGCTTGTGTGCGATACGGAAGGCCACATTCAGGTAATCAATAATGCATTTTGCAAGGTTTTCGATTATAGTCCGGAAGAAATTATCGGGAAGAACCTTTTCTTCACCGAAAACCGTGAAAATAGAAAGGTCGTGCTCGAAGCGGTACGGGAGGAACAGATAAACGGCTTGGAACGGATCCTCTATGACCGTAATGGAAATCCTATTTACACAAGCCTTTCTCTTTCCTGGCTCCACGATCGGGACAAGGCCAGAGCAGGGGCTATCGTGGCCGTTCAGGACATCAGAAACTATCATCATGCCTTGGACAGGCTTGAAGATCTCTATCACAGGACGGAGGCAATGGTCCAGGAACGGACAAAAGAGCTTCAGGAGACAAACCTCACTCTGAAAAATGAAATTGCTTCCAGACGCCAGGCCCAGGAACGGCTTCACCACGCAGCCTATCATGACAGCCTGACGGGATTGCCGAATAGGGAGATGTTCACAGAGCGTTTGCAACTGGTTTTCAGCAAGTATATGCACAGGAACGGTGCCACTTTCGCCCTTTTATTCATCGACCTTGATCGTTTTAAAATGATTAATGATTCACTGGGGCATCTTTCGGGAGATATGGTGCTTAAGGAAACCGCGGATCGCCTGGAAAATTGCCTCAGGGATGTCGATACCATCGGAAGAATGGGAGGAGATGAATTTGTTGTCCTGATGGAGGACATAGGAGAGAGTCGAGCGGTGATCACCGCGGCGGAGCGTATCATCGAAAGCATGAAGAAACCCTTTTGCATTCGTATCGAAAATCGTGTACACGAGATCAGCACCAGTGCCAGCGTCGGCATTACCATTGTCAATCCACGATATATCAACGCCGAGGAGATGTTGAGGGACGCCGATCTTGCTCTTTACCGAGCAAAAGAGCTGGGAAAGAACTGTTACGAAATCTTCAATGAGGATATTCAGGCGGGGGCTCTGGCACATATGGATATCGAACGGGGACTTAGAAATGCCCTACAACACGATGAATTCGAGCTCCACTATCAACCAATCATTAATCTTGCCACAAAAAGCCTTGCAGGTTTCGAGGCTCTGATTCGCTGGCATCATCCGGAAAAAGGGCTTTTGCATCCTGCTTCTTTCATTCCTGTAGCGGAAGAGAGCGATCTTATCGTCGAGATCGATAGGTGGGTACTTCAAAGATCATGCAGCGAACTTTCACAATGGCATAAGGCCCTCTCCTTTCAACAAAAGCTTCCCTCGGTGAGTATCAACATCTCTGCCCGTCACCTCGCTGCCGGCAGAAAACTCATTGATGACATAAAAGATACCCTTAAGCAAAGCGGGCTATCTCCTGAAACTCTGATCATAGAGATAACCGAAAGCGCGATCATCAAAAGTATGGATACGGCAAAAACGATCTTGAATCAGATAAAAGGTCTGGGAGTCGGATTACATTTGGACGATTTTGGAGAGGGCTATTCCTCGGTTAATCTCCTTAAGAATGTTCCTTTCGACGCCATGAAAATCGACCGTGCTTATGTCACGGGCATGAAAAGGGAAAATCCGGGGAGCAGACTCCTGAGAACCATCGTCGAACTGGGCCATTCCATGGATAAAGCGGTCATAGCAGAGGGGATAGAGGCTCCGGGAGAGGCTGAACTGTTGAAATCCTTCCACTGTGAGCATGGACAAGGTTTTCTGTTCAGCAAGCCGATAAAAAGCGAAGATATCGGCAGCTATATGGAGCAATTTCCGATGTAGCTAGCTGCTACACTCCTCCCTCTATAATGGTAATGGTTGCAAGAGCAGCTCCTCTCGCGTACACTATGGAAGGAGATACCTATGGAAAAACAGATAAATAATCTCATTGAAGGCCTTTCGGAGTACCCGGTTAAGCTAAGGTCTTTGCGGGATATTGTCCTTGCGAACCTCGTGATGTTGGGAGAAATTCCGGCGCCGACCTTCAGGGAGCAGGCAAGAATGGATTACTTCGTTCACCGCCTCACCGAAAATCAGCTCCTAAATTGTTCGACCGATGAGGTAGGAAATGGATTGGGCATTCTTCCGGGAGAGAATGGTGATCGAAATATCCTCATAGTCGCCCATCTTGATACGGTCTTCGACGAGAAGATCGATCATACGATTTCCATTCATCCCAATCGTGTCGTAGGACCGGCTGTCGGAGACAATGCATTGGGTGTTGCAACATTGGTCTCCCTCCCCTCCCTTATGGAGGAACTCGGCATCAAGCTCGACAGTAATTTAATTCTGATGGGATCGGCCAGAAGTCTCGGCCGAGGCAATATCGAGGGATTACGCTTTTTCCTCGACAATACCGATATGCCGATCTCGGCGGGAGTGTGTGTGGAAGGAGTAAAGCTTGGACGGATAAGCTATTCTTCCATCGGTATGGTTCGCTGCGAGATTGCCTTTCGGGTTCCTGAAGAGTACGACTGGACTCGCTTCGGTGCTGTTGGTTCGATCGTAACAGTAAACGAACTAATAGACAGAATTCTCGAGATTCCTCTTCCAAAACGGCCAAAGACAAGTATCGTTCTCGGTTCCATTAACAGCGGAAGGGGATTTAATACCATTGCAACCGATGCGGTATTGCGCTTGGAAATCAGGAGTGAATCGGGAGAGATGGTTCAGCAACTCAAAACCCAAATCCAGAATATTGCCGAAGAGGTATCAAGCCACAACGGCTCTGAGGTAAATATCCACTTTCTCGGGCAAAGAAAGCCCGGCGGTATCTCCTTCTCCCATCCTCTCGCCGAAAATGCCAGGCTCATTATGAACAGTTTGGGGATCACCCCCAGAATAAGCCCCAGCACATCGGAATTGTCGGCCTTTATCGATAAAAACATTCCGGCGGTCACCCTCGGGATCACCGACGGCGAGAACTTAAATAAACGAAATGAGTCCATCGAAATCGAACCAATCTATACGGGGATAGCCCAGCTCCTCGGCTTGATTTTGGCCATCGACAGGGGGTACTGTAATGAATCTTAACAATTGGATCAGAAAGAATACCTATCACCATACCGATTTTTCCGACCTTTCCGCACTGGTCGAAGAGAAGCAGCGCCGGGAGCTCACCATCTCGCTCTGTATCCCAACCCTGAACGAGGAAAAAACCATTGGGAAAGAGGTCGTCCTCTTCCGATCGGAATTGATGAATCACTACCCGCTCATCGACGAAATAGCAATCATCGATTCGGGTTCCACGGACAAAACCATCGAGGTGGCAAAATCTTTTGGTGCCGACACCTATCTTGCTTCCGATATCTTGCCTCGTCTTGAGTCAAAGCGGGGTAAGGGGGAAAACCTTTGGAAGGCGATCTATCAGCTTCGAGGAGATATCATTGTGTATATCGATGCCGATATCAAGAATATACATCCACGTTTTGCTTACGGTTTGATAGGTCCCCTTGTTTATCGGCCCGAAGTCCAGTATGTGAAGGCTTTCTACGACAGGCCCCTGGCCTTTAGCCAGGGTGTTCGTCCTTCAGGAGGGGGAAGAGTGACCGAGATTCTTGTACGCCCCCTTTTCAGCCTCTTTTTTCCTGAATTATCGGCAATTATACAGCCCTTGTCGGGCGAATATGCCGTGAGGCGAGCGGTCCTTGAGCAGATTCCGTTTCCCATCGGCTACGGAGTTGAAACCAGCCACCTCATCGATATCTATCAGCTTTTGGGGATGGAGGCCTTTGCGCAAACGGACCTCGACCAACGGGTCCATCGAAATCAGGATACCAGGAGCCTTGGTAAAATGTCGTTTGGTATCTTGCAAACCTTCTTTAATAGGCTTCAGAGCTTGAATATCATCGGTGACGAGCTTGAGCTTGAAACGATTCTCAGGCAGTTTCAGGTCAAAGAGGATCAATTCGAATCGATCGAGTTCAACATCATCGAGGAAGAACGGCCCCCGATGCAAGGCATCGAGGAATATGCAGAAAAAATGAAGAAAAGGGGCGAAAAAACATGATTTCTCTGGTTATAGATATCTTGTTACTCATCGTTTTAGCCGTTTTTGTGGCTCTCAATGTCCCATATACCACCGACGTCAATATTTTCGGACATGTCACACAAGGGGTGTCTTCTGTCGCGGTCATCCTCATCAGCATTGTTGTGGGAGTACTATTCTCTTTTTTCTTCTATCTCGGTGAGAGTATGAGGAAATCGAGAAAGACAAAGGAGAAGCGACGATTGAAGGAACTAAAGGAAAAAGAGAAATTAATTGCCAAAGTTCCTCAAAGTGATGAAAGTAAAGCAGAAAAACAAAAACAGATACAAAAGCAGCCCCGGCTGTTTGACCGTTTCGGCAAAAGAGGATAACAATAGTTGTAATGGAAGCACTTCTTCAAAATAGAATTTTATGGCTTACCCTTGCCGTCACCATGACGGCGCAGGCCCTGAAAGTCCTTATAGAATTGTTGATAGAGAAAAAGCTCGACCTCAGGCGAATGGGGGAAACAGGAGGGATGCCATCAAGTCACTCCGCTGCTGTCTCCTGTCTTGCGGTCTCGATGGGGTTGACCCAGGGCTTTGGAAGCCCTTTTTTTACCATCTCTGCGGTCCTCGCCGTTGTGGTAATCTATGATTCGACAGGCATTAGGCAGGCGGCAGGAAAGCACGCGGAAATCATCAACGAAATGAGCAACGAGCTGGCTGACCTTATCGAACACGGCTATCAACCTCAAAAGTTGAAAACCCTTCTTGGTCATACCTACCCTCAGGCGGTCGCAGGAATCGCTCTTGGCATTGTGGCAGCGCTTATATTTGCGCGGCAGTGAAGATTTCTCACAGATCGATAGGATCATCCTTTCGTCGATAGAGTCGCTTGCCATGTTTTCGTGAGCGCTTTTTATGATCGCTTCCGCCGCCGAGCAGAAATCGGACCGACATCGCCGCAAGAAAAAAGCGAAGCCGTTCAAAACGCAAGAGCTCAGGATCGGAAGCAAGCTGTACCAAGAGTTCGGATTCAAGCCCATGAGGTAAAGGCAGCCTCTTGAAAACCGGGATCAGTGCTTCCGAAAAACGCTCCGGCTGTTTCAAGATAAGCGAGCAAGCCAGATGCAGATCGGCAAATTCATCCTTTTGTTCTTTTCCAAGCCCCGAATTGAAGCGATCGAGTAACTCATCGACACCATCCCTTCTTTTCGACTGGAAAAGTGAGTAGAGGGGGTAAAACCAGCGCTCCATGGAAAGAAGAGCGGCCATGGAAAGGATGATCTCGTCCCGCAAAAAGGAAGGAGGATCTTTTCGCTTCAGAAGCCCCGCCAGGGCAGGTAACGCTGCTATGTCGCCAAGCAGCTGAAGGGCGACTGCACCATGCATAATGACCATCGGATTGTGGCTACGCTCAAGGGTTCCCTCGATGAGAGACCGCTTATCACTTCCGCCGATTCTGGCCAGGGCTATCATGGCATTCGCCTTCAGCAGATAATCGGGGGAGCGTAAAGCAGAGATAAGAACAGCTTCTCCGGCTTTCAGTCGTTTTCTGCCGATGATTCTTGCCGCAATATGTGCTGTTGTGTAGGTCCGCTTCTTTACCTCCCGGATCAGCACCTTGGTAATGTCCTGATTCATCGGCACGGCTTCCAAAGCCCTAAGGGCCCTTGCCCTTACATAGAACCGGGGACTTTTCAGTTTTTCGAGCAATTCATCAACGGCAACGGGACTTCCGACCTCGGCAATATCGTCCAGAACCTTCATCTCCTGCTGGACGTCTTCCGATCGGTCGAGCTTATCAAGCAGAACGACGGCCCGAAGGTCGCGGGGACTGAAAATAATGGAAAGAGCGTTTCCCACCGTATAGCGTCCCGCATCCTTGATAAAAAGAGCCGTCGCCATCATTACCAGAAAGAAAAAAAGCAAGGTACCGAAGTAAATTCGGTAAGCATCTACCAGGCTAAACATTGGGAGGGCCAATAAACGGCCGAGAAGGGCTCCTCCTGTTAGGGCGCCGACAGCATTCCCTACTCCCATCGTCATCTGATAGACAATACCGAGGTTCAGATGCTCGGTTTTATCGGTAATGGCGTAAAAATAGTTTTTACTTGAAACCTGACCGCCGAGCTGTCCTGCATAGTAGAAAAAGAAAACGAAGGCAAGGAGAAAAAAGACCATTCCTCCGTCGAGATCCGGAGCAATTACCAATGGAATAAGCGAAACGGTAAAAAGCATGGTATAGAGCATATAAAGCGGTTTTGCTCCAATGCGATCCAGGAGAAGTCGGGAAAGGAGCCCCATGGCGATGGCACCGAATCCTCCCACGACGGTAAGCAGCATCACCGTTTGATCACTTCGCAGGTACACCTCTTTTGCATAGACGATGATGAAGGGAACGGCCATGCCGGTGACAAGAGACAGAAGAAAAAAGTGAATAATGAAGCGACGAAAATCACTGCGCTTCAATGCCGTTCGAATGCCGGCCCAAAAGCCATCGTCCTTTCCCCCGCCTATTAGAACAGGATCAGGAAACTTGGTAATGATAGCGCCGGCCAAAAGCCCAAGTACTATGCCAAGCCCGATGAAGAAGGCATAACGCCATAACGGAGCACTCTTCCCTATGCTGAGGGCGACAATCAGCGAAAAAACAAGGGTCGCGATCTGGTTGACAATCTGAAGACGGCTCAGATACGAACCCATGGTTCGCTGCTCCATCACCATCCCCAGAATGGGATTGAATCCGATGATCGCAATGCCCCGAAAAATATGAAATCCTAAAAGCGCAAGGGCAATAAGAAGGAGACCAATCTCTTTATGTCCTGCAGCGGCAAAAAAGGGAACAAAAAGAACAGGAACAAGCAAAAGGCTGCGAAGTATCCAGAACCTGCACATCATTCTTCTTAGGCCAATGTGCCCGACCATCGCCCGACCTATCAGCATAAAGAAGAAGGCAATATATTGAAAAGAACTGATGAGACCAACGAAAAAGTTGTCAGCCCCCAGCCTGAGCGCAAGGAGAATAATCATCTGTCCGCTGATGAGAATATAGGAAGCAGCGTTTGTACCTTCAAACCAGGTCAGATATTTTCTGGCGTCACGCTTTTCGGAAGAAGCAAGCTCTTGTACCATTTTCTAAAAGTATTGCATGTTCCTCCGATAGCTTCAAGCGGGCTTATACTTCGTAATACGTATAGCCCTGCATGCCGTCGATGTAGGCCTTCATGATCTCTTTTCGGTCGTAAGGGGTGATCGACTTCTTGCGGACCGCATTTTCGGCAAGATGACGAAACCCCTCGATCAGTCGTTTGGGATCATATTCTACATAGCTCAGCACATCCGAGACCGAATCCCCTTCGACCTCACGGGTACAAGCAATTTCACCCTCTTCGTCCAAGGCCACACTCACAATGTTCGTGTCACCAAAAAGGTTATGGAGATCGCCAAGGGTTTCCTGATAGGCCCCAACGAGAAAGGTTCCTATGACATATCGGGATTCAGGAGAAAAGCTGTGCAACGGCAGATACTCCTGCATACCGTAAAGATCAATGAAGTGATCGATCTTTCCGTCGCAGTCGCAGGTGATGTCGGCAAGTACCCCCCGGCGATCAGGTTCTTCATTGAGTCGATGAATCGGCATAATGGGAAAAAGCTGGTCAATGGCCCAATTATCCGGGACGCTTTGAAAGAGACTGAAATTGCCGTAATAGATATCAGCCAGCATCGATTCCACCTTCTGAAGCTCGTCCGGGATAAAACGCATCTTTCTGCTCAACTGGACGATCCGATCCAGGGCGAGCCAGAAAATCGAATCACCGACACTTCTGTCCCTCAGGCTCGCATTGCCTACCATAAAGAGATTACGCAACTCATCACGATAATAGATGATATCATGATAGCTCTCCTGAAGGTTCTTGATGCTGATACCCTTATAGGCCTCAAGCATGTTCGTCAAAGCCTCCGGAGCCTCTTCTGGAATGGCATCGGGCAATTCCTTGTCGTGGAGGCTATTGACATCGAGAATATTGAAAAGCAGGACCGAATAGTAGGCAACGGTCGCCCTTCCCGATTCGGTAACGACCGTCGGATGTTCGACACCGGCCTCATCCATGACCATTTTAATGACATCCACAACATCGGAACAGTACTCATCAAGGCTGTAGTTTTTGCTACTCACAAAGGTGGTTCGAGAACCGTCGTAATCGACCCCTAATCCACCGCCGATATCCAGGTAGCCCATGGGAGCCCCCTCATGTACCAAAGCGGTGTAATAGCGGCTTGCTTCATGAACCGCACTTCTGATGTCGCGAATATTGGGGATTTGACTTCCGAGGTGATAATGAAGCAGCCGCAGGGTGCCAAGCATATCCGCCCGGGATAGTTCCTCAATCGCGTCGACCAACTGGCCCGCGGTGAGGCCGAACACCGAATGATCACCGGCCGACTCAGCCCATTTGCCTCCGACGGTGGAGGAAAGCTTGACCCGCAGCCCCAAGGTCGGTTCAATCCCAAGTTTTTTCGAACGCCTGATAATGGTGGATATCTCCCCGGGCTGTTCAATCACAAGAATCACCTGAAGACCCATTTTCACCCCGTAAAGGGCAAGGTCGACAAACTCTTCGTCTTTATATCCATTACAGATGATAGGGGTTTCAGGGTCCCGAACCATCCCCAGAGCAATGAGAAGCTCCGGCTTACTTCCAGCCTCAAGGCCGTGATGATACGCTCCGCCGAAACGAACAACTTCTTCGATAACCTGCTGCTGCTGATTCACCTTGATGGGAAAAACACCGCGGTAGGCACCGCGATATTCGTACTGCTTCATGGTTTTGGCAAATGATTCGTTGAGGGTACGGATCCGCTCCCCAAGAATGTCGGGAAAACGAAGGAGGACGGGCAAACCATACCCACGAGCCTCAATGCCGTCTATGATATCAAGCAGGCTGACACGCTTTTCACCGCCGCCCCAGGGCAGTTTAACACGCACCTCTCCCTTTTCCGAGAGATCAAAGAAACCGTGGCCCCAATTGTCGATTCCATACATTTCGGCGGCATCAGCCGTCGACCAATTTCGTATTCCGTTCTTAAGATCCATGAAGGATGATAGTATCGAAATCTACGAAAATCGTCTATTGGGATACTTGCTGCCAAAGGCCGGGAACCGGGGCAACAACACCAAATTGTAGGAAATCGACACGCCAGGAACGTGAGACTTCCACCCCTTCTCCGGCCAGCAAGGCCGCCTGTTCTTCTCGCCCGCCCCCCTCCGGCAACCTGATCGTGCCATCGGCTCCGACCACCCGATACCAGGGCAGGTGCCTGGAGGATGAAGAAGAGTGGAGAAGACGGGCGACCTGGCGAGCCGCCCCAGGAGGTCCTCCGGCCCAACGCGCAACACCCGAGTACGAGGCCACGGTGCCAACGGGTATCGAACGGATGGCATCGATAATCCGCTCACTAAACGGAGTCACCCCAGGACCTCCACAGCCTCCTGCATGAGATCCGCTATCGGAAGATGCTGGGGACAGGATCTCTCACATACCTTGCAGGATATGCAAAGTTGGGCCCCCTTTTTTTCCCTGATGGTTCTGTGATATAAATCGGCGGTGCCTTCCGGATTTCGAAACATACATGCTTCGTTGAGGAAGTGAAGAACCTCGGGAATAGCAACTCCCTGTGTACAGGGCATACAATAGCGACAACCGGAACAAAGGGCCTTCTGCCGCTGTTCGTAAAATCTGGATACTCGGATATAGCGCTCAAAATCCTCTTCCCCCAAGGAGCCGGTACGAACTTCCGAGGCTATACGGATATTTTCTTCCACTTCTTCCAGCGTCCGCATACCGCTGAGAACCACCTGGATTCTACTATCATCCCAGACATACCGTAGAGCCCATTCCGCAGGAGAATAGGCAGCTCCTTCGTTCCAGATCGCCATGATCTCCGGAGGAACCTGCCGCGTGATGCATCCTCCCCGCAGAGGTTCACTGACAACGACCCCAATCTTCTTTGAAGCCGCAAGCTTCAATCCTCTCAGTCCAGCTTGATAATCGGTATCAAGGAAATTGTATTGGATCTGACAGAAATCCCAGGGATAGCTTTCAAGAATTTCCCGAAAAAGGGAATATTCATCGTGAAAGGAAAATCCGACCATCTTTGCGTGACCTCTCCCCTGAATCTCATCGAGAAAATCAAAGATCCCCACTTTGATTAGGTGATTCCAGGTATGAGAATTCAACGAATGAAGCAAATAATGATCAACATGGTCGGTACGGAGGCGCTCAAGCTGTTGCAGAAAAAAAGACATAGGATCTTCTTTTCTGCGGATAAGCCAGCTGGGCAGCTTCGTAGCTATGTTGACCCGATTGCGAGCCTTTCGCTCTTCCAGAAAACGTCCCAGAAAGGGTTCGCTTTCTCCGTCGTGGTAGGGCCAGGCAGTGTCAAAATAGTTGACACCCTTTTCAAGCGCATAATCAAGCATCTCTTCAGCCCGTTGCCTATCGATTCCGGAACCTTCGGTGAGCGTCGGAAACCGCATACAGCCGAATCCCAAAATCGGATAGCGCTCATCGCCTGATGGAAAGTTTCTGTACTGCAACATTTCACCTCTTTTCGCATATATTATATATTCTATCAGATATCTGGCAGATTTCGACTTTTTCTTACTGTTCCGAATATTGGTGGTAATCACTCGCTTTTTCTCGGCTGTATATAGAAATAGGTATTGCAAAAAGAGAATGAGATGGAAAATGACGCTCCTTGACATAAAATCTGCCATGTGGTATTTTTGTCGCGCTATATCGGGCTGTAGCGCAGGGGTTTAGCGTACATGTCTGGGGGACATGGGGTCGGCGGTTCAAATCCGCCCAGCCCGAAATAATTACTTATCCCATAAAGAATTATTCTTTATGGGATTTTTTTAGGTCTAGCCATTTGTGCCAGAGCGTCTCCTCTGTTTTTCCTAACTATGGAATCAAACAGAGGTAAACAAAAAGCGTGTATTCAAATTGAAGCTTACGGCGAGGTCGGTTGAAGCCCCCCGCAAAGCATGTGATATCCTGGAACATACAATCTTGTAATTCTGTCGGAACATTCATCAAGGACCTACGCCTTCAGGTCCTGATGTGCTCGTCCAGCAACAGCTCGTCCTGCAGCTGTGAGATACGACTCAGATTGCGGCCCTTCAGAGCATCAAGCAGATGGCGGTGGTGGGTTATACTCTCCTCGCGGCCCATGGTGCTCCAGGTTTTCTCAGAATTGGATTTATAGATCTGGTAAAATGTCTCGGTCATGGCATCGTACAGCTGGATGAACAGCAAATTGTTGGACATACTACAGATAAGACGATGGAACTGAAAATGTGCATCGTGGTAGCTTTTGTCGTCCTCTTTCTCGATGGCGCGGGTCATCTTCTGAAAGGCCTTTTCCAGCTGTGATAGCTTTTTGGGCTGCGCCGGATTCAGAACCACCAACCGCATGGTGCAGTATTCCAAAAGGATACGAAATTCGTTGATCTGGTTTTTGCTCACATTCAAAATGTTGCTGCGCATCAGCTCAGAGAAATAATTCTTCAGGTTGAAATCGCACACAAAGGTACCTTCTCCCACACGTGTTTCCGTGACGCCCAGCGTGTTCAGTTTCTGTAACGCGATCTTCAGGGTCACTCTACTCACGCCAAGCTGATGTGAAAGTTCGATTTCCGAGGGGATTTTTTCTCCGATACGCCACTCACCGTCCGTAATCTTTTTGACCAGAATATCATACACCTGATCGGCAACACTCACCCTCTGTACCTTGTCCACGCTTTTTGCCATACGTATGTTCTCCTCTTCCTTCCCGTGCCCCGAAGTCCTGTCCATACTTCATAATATACTCAGGGATGCTGCATATGTAGCGATAGACAATCAGAAAAGCATGCCCGTATCCTTCTGTATCCAGACATGTATATATCGTTCCTATATAGACTTACGGCATCATATATTATTGCTATGCACACAGTTGAGACGCTGTGTTCAGTGACAACTTAATCAACGGCATACCCAAATCACTTTTAGCATACCATGGCTTTCCAAGCAATTACAATCAGAATGCGTGAAAATCGCCTCGCGGTCGGTGTGTGACAACTGCCCGGCATTCGATTTCGCTTATTGAAGAAAATTTATTAACAAGCGAAGAAATTGATTGACAGCAAAAATAATGGGGCCTATGCTATATGTATACTTGATAGTCAAGTATACAAGCAACCAATAAGGAGAACACTGAATGAAAATCACAAACGTGGATATCTACATGCTGGACGCAGGAGCACAGAGGGCCAGTCGACGGCCCATCTGCTGCCGAGTGTGGACAGATGAAGGTATCTACGGCGACGGCGAAGCGGGCATTGCATTCGATTATGCGGCCCCCGCGGGAGTGGGCATGCTGCAGGACATCTCCCGCCTGGTGATCGGCATGGACCCCATGCGCGTGGACGAGGTGTGGCAGCGTATGTTTAAAATCAGCTTTTGGGGTCAGGGAGGAGGACCGGTGGTGTTCGCCGCTATCAGCGCCATCGATATCGCCCTGATGGACATCAAGGGCAAGGCCCTACATGTGCCGGTTTATGAGCTGATCGGAGGCAAGGTGAACGACAGCATCCGCTGTTATGCCAGCCAGTTGCAGTTCGGCTGGAACGAAGACGTAGGCCCCCGGGGCACGGCCGAGGAGTATGCAGCTATATGCAGGTATGCCATGGATGATGGCTACGACGCAGTGAAGCTGGACTTTACCATGTATGACCGTGATAAAAAGGACATTCCGAACGCTCAGTGCGAGGGTTTCCTGTCCAACGATTTTTACAAAATGGTAGAGGAGCGCATCGCGGCCATTCGGGAGGCGTGCGGCGACGTAGATATCATCATGGAGAACCATGGGCGCACGGATGTCACTTCCGCCATCAAGCTGGGCGAACTGTGTGACAAGTACAATTTCTATGCCTATGAAGAACCTACTACCCCTCTGCGCCCCGAATTCCAGAAGCTGGTGCGCGAGCGTGTGAAAACACCTTTGGCGGCGGGAGAGCGACTGTACAGCCGATGGCAGTTTCTGAATTATTTCGAGGATAACTCCATCCAGCTGGTGCAGCCCGATGCCTGCAACTGCGGCGGCATTTCGGAGTGCAAGAAGATATGTACCATGGCAGAAGCTTTTGATGTGAAGGCGCAAATTCACTGCGCAGGCGGTCCCATCTCCACAGCGGCGGCGTTGCAGCTGACGGCGGCCACCACCAACTTCGCCATTTATGAACACCATTTTCGCAGCACGCAGTCGTCCATCGCCCGGCTTGGCAAATATGATTATCAGCCTCAAAACGGTAATTTCTCTGTTTCCGATCGTCCGGGCCTTGGCCAGGAGCTTTCGGAGGCCGCAATTGCAGAAGCATTGGTCCACGTGACCGTGTCAGAACCATAAACCCACATGCACATGAGGAGGATTGCATTGTGAAAAACATAAAATTGCTTGGACTGGACAAAACCTACAAGCAGTGGCTTACACTGATGGCCATTTTCATGGGCGGCGGCACCATTTATAAACTGGCTTATATTCGTGATGTCTATTATACCCAGATGATGGCGGCCACAGGTGCCACTAACGTGCAGATGGGTCTGATGATGACCGCCTTTGCCGCTACATGTGTTTTCTGTTTTTTACCCGGTGGATGGCTTGTAGACCTTTTCCCTGCAAAATATCTGGTTTCCGCCGGTCTTATTATCACCGGTATAGCTGGCCTTGTAGAGGCCACACTCCCCCCAATGAAGGTTATTTTGGTTATTCAGGGTATCTATGGCATATCTACCACGCTGTTGTTCTGGGAATCTATGTTCAAAGGTGTTCGTCTGCTGGGCAACAAGAATGAACAAGGGCGTTTGTTTGGTATTCTTGAGGGTGGCCGAGGTATCACAGGAACCGTTATTTCCTTTATTTCCCTGGCCGTTTATGCCAAGCTGGGTTCTGATAAGCTAGGTATGCGCGGTGCAATGTTTGTTTATGCGATTGCATTGATTATTTTTGGTTTGATTGCACTATTCATGATGGAAAAAAACGAAGTGGAAGGACGCGTGGATGCAATCAAAGCATTAAAGGGTCTTGGGAAGGTATGTACATTGCCAAAGGTGTGGATCGCCGGTTGCATCGTGTGGATGGGCTATGCTTCCTACAACGGCCTGAGCTATTTCAGCCCCTATCTTGTCAAGGTACTGGGAGTGTCTCAAACTGCAACATCGGCTATTTCGATCGTGCGTACGTATCTGTTCGCCATTATCTGCGCACCCATTGCCGGCATGATTGCCGATAAAATGGGTTCCCGTATCAATTTTCTAAAATATGTGTTTGCTCTTGGTACGATTATGTGCGCCGCCACGATCGTCCTTTCCGTGCTGGACTGCGGCATCGGTGTGTTCATCTTCATCATGCTGGTAGTCGCCGCCATTATTCTGGCAATGCGCGGCACGTACTATTCCACCACCGCTGAAATCGGCATTCCCATTGTGCTTTCCGGCGCTGCCTTGGGGCTGATATCTCAGCTGGGAAACGCACCGGATTTGTATATTTCCGCGTTGTACGGCTGGTTCCTCGACGCCTATCCCGGCAAACAGGGATACCTTATGGTGTTCGGCACCATGGCCGTACAGTTTCTGATTGCCTGCATCCTGTGTATCGTTCTCCACGGAATGAACAAACGCGATGCAGCGAATAACAAGAAAGTTGTTTTTGATATTGAAGGCGGAGACGTCATAGACTGATTAGACCCATGGGAGGAGAATGTTCGTGAGTACTCAAATTTCCCGGCCGCACATCGGCGAAAAGAAAAACTTTCGGTTGCCGCATGTATTTGTATTGCTTACCATTGTGGCGCTTATTGTCGCACTGTTGACGTACTTTGTGCCGGCAGGTACTTACGAACGAGTGGTGGATGAGGTTTCGGGCCGCACCTTAGTTGACGCAAACAGCTTCCATTATCTTGACAAAACCCCCATCACACCTATGCAGTTTATCACCGCCTTTACCCGCGCGTTCAAAAACGCAGCGTCCATGATTTTCATGACACTGGTGGTGGGTGGTGCCTTCGGCATCATCAACGCGCTGGGTATTATTCCCGCAGTGCTCTCTGCTGTGATGAAGAAATTTGAAAATCAAAAATTTCTTGTCATTCCCCTTTTAGTGTTGGTTTTAGCGCTTTTCGACTCCTTCATGGGGGCGCCGGAACTGTGCATCGTATTTTTGCCTATGATCCTGCCCCTGGTGCTGAACCTTGGGTGGGACACCATGACAGCCTGTGCGATCGTGATCTGTGGCAACTGTGTCGGCTACAGCACCGGTATGGGCAATCCCTTCACGACCATTATTGCGCAAAAAATTTGTGAGCTTCCACTTTATTCAGGAATGTGGTACCGCGCCATTTGTTTTGCGGTTTTCTATGCCGTTGCCGCCTTGTATATTATGCGCTACGCCCGCAAGGTAGAGCGCAATCCATCGATGAGCCGAACCTTTCACAATGACGAAAGGCGTCGCTCTGACATGAAGGTGGAGACGGGCATACGGTTGCCGCACCGTGTCAAGCTTGCCGGTTTTTTTACCCTGCTGTGCTTTATCTTCAATATTGTCGGCGTAATCCGGCTGGGCTGGGACCTTGCCGAAATGACCGGCCTGTTTTTAGTGATGGGCGTTGGAGCCGGCGCCATTTCCGGACGTACACTTACACAAACGTGTGAAATGTTTATGAACGGTGCACGGGAAATTCTACAGGGTGCGCTGGTAATGTGCTGTGCACGCACCATTACCATTCTGATGGCGGACAGCAACACAATGGACATGTTGGTTTACGTACTGTCAAAACTTGCCTCCGCATTTCCGGAGGTCCTCGCCATCCTGGGAATTTTCTTCGTGGCGATGCTTGTCAATTTCCCGATTCCCTCCGGCTCCGGTGAGGCAACCGTTCTGGTTCCGCTGCTCTCGCCTTTGGCTGATATCTTGGGTGTCAGCAAGCAAGCCACCATACTGGCGTTCCAGTTTGGCGACGGCTGGTCGAACACCATCTATCCCACGAATGCATCATACATGGCGACGCTGGCGGTCGCGGGTGTCGACTGGACCGATTGGGTGGTCTTCCAGTTTCCGCTGTGCTGTCTTTGGACAACGCTCAGCGTCGTGATGCTGTGCATCGCCCAATGGATCAATCTCGGCCCCTTCTGATAAAAAGGTTCGCCCCTTCATCAAAGGGGCGAACATAAGGATCATCATGAGAAAGTCCGATTCACAGATAAATTAGGATAGAAGTTTCTTAACAGCTAAGGTAGAGTAGGCACCGTTGTAGCCATAGGGCCTACTGTATAGCTAAGTTAATAGTTTCCTATATTATTTCCGGAAGTTCTCCTTTTTTTGCAAAGACGGGAATTACATCCAGCGGTGTATCGTATGAAAATGAGGTTCCGCCTTCATACAACGCTCCCGTATGAAGATCTCGCCAGGAGCTTTTACCTGGAAGATATACCGCTCTGCTTTTTCGGCCTTCATAAAGTACCGGGCAAACTATCAACGACTCTCCCAGCATATATTCGTCATCCACATTCCAGGCTTTATCATCCTGAGGAAAATCATAGAACAGGGGACGCATGACCGGCGTACCTTTTTCATGGGCCTTTTCCATAAGCCTCATCAGGTAAGGGCGCAAATGTTCCCGTATACGGAGATACTTTTTACAGATTTGATACACATCCTCACCATAGCTCCATACCTCATTATCCGCCCCGCTGGGCATCAGGCCTCCCCCTGAAGTCCCCAACGGCTCTTTATGCGGTTCCCTATCCCCGTGCAGCCGCATTACCGGACAAAACGTTCCGAATTGGAACCAGCGTACAAAGCATTCCCTGAATTCCTCGGAGGCAATGTTTCCTCCGTGAAAGCCTCCGATATCCGTTGTCCACCATGGAATGCCGGCCAGACCCGTATTGAGTCCCGCCGCGAGCTGATCACGAAGAGCTCTGAAGCTGGAATCAATATCCCCCGACCAGAGGAGGGCGCCGAATTTCTGGCTGCCAGCCCATGCGCAGCGTATCAGATTGATAATATTCTTTTGCCCTTCGAGCTTCATCCCTTCATAAGCCATCTTTGCATATTCTTTGGGAAAAAGATTACCGATTTCGAGGTCAGAGCCTCTCCAGTACCGGTAGTTGCTGTACTCGTATTTCGTAAATTCCGGCTCTGCTTCATCAAGCCAGAAAATACGAATGCCTTTGTCGTAGTAGTTTTTCTTTAATTCGGACCACACAAAGGACCTTGTTGCAGGGTTTGTCATATCGGCAAAACAGGCATCCCACAACTGGGTCATGCGGCTGCCCTTTTCCGAACGGGTTAGGAGTCCTTCCTCCTCCATCCTTTTATAGTTCCTGCTCTCTTTGTCTACCGTAGGCCATATCGAAACCATAAGTTCGATTCCCATTGATTTGAGTTCCTTGACCATGCCTTCGGGATCCGGCCAGTACTCAGGATCAAAACACCAATCTCCTTGATGAGGCCAGTGAAAAAAATCGGCAACAATAACGGAAATGGGCAAACCTCGTTTTTTGTATTCCCTGGCGACATTCAGAAGTTCTTCCTGGGTCTGATATCGCATCTTACATTGCCAGAAACCCGTTCCGTATTCGGGCATGACAGGCGGTTTGCCTGTTACATTCATATATTGCTCATGAATCTCCGCAGGACTGTCTCCTGCGGTAATCCAGTAATCCATTTGCCTTGTGGATTCGGCAATCCATTCGGTTATGTTTCTGCCGAATGTCACACGTCCGATAGCCGGATTGTTCCAGAGGAATCCGTACCCCCGACTTGACAGGGCAAAAGGTATGCTGGCCTGGGAATTCCTGTGAGATAGTTCAAGGAGGCAGCCTTTATGGTTGAGAAACGGCTGTTGGTACTGCCCCATCCCATAGATCTTCTCTCCTTCAACAGCCTCGAAACGTACCGTCAGCTTATAATAATCCGTGCCTGTATGTGCATCGAAGGCCCGAGGGTCCAGCTCAAGGGCGCTGTTAAAGCCTTCATCCTCTTCCTTGAACCTGTTTCGATCATATTCTTCAAGAATTATTTCTCCCTTCTGATTCAGAAAACACATCTTCCCCGAGGGGTAGATATCACAAGAAATCTTTCCGTTTTGAATGCTTGCCCTTTTACCGGATATCTCTATCCGTACCGGAAGCGTTTCTTCAGGCGAATCCTGGAGTGCAAAATCATCATCGGGCAATATTTCATATGACTGGGTGGCCCTTACTCGAAGGCTGTTTTTTCCCCATGGCTCAATGCAAAGCAGCTCCTTATCCTGTCTTCGTATCAGCCTGTTTTTTTCCTGTTTTATCAAGGGGTTCCTCCTGGTAATGAAAATAATTATTCCTTTACTGCTCCGCTGGTCAGTCCGCTGATGATATATTTCTGCATGAAAATAAAAATTAACGTGACAGGGATAATGGTGACAACAGCAAAAGCGGTAAGGTAACTCCATTTTGTTCCGTATTGTCCCAGAAAATTGAACATTCCGGCTGTTATGGGTCTCAACCTCTGGTCCTGAATAAATGTCATTCCGTAAGCAAGATCTCCCCATGCATAAAGAAATGAAAAAACCGCGCATACTATGACTCCGGGTTTTGCTATTGGCACAAAGATAAGAAGAAAAGAGCTAAACCGATTGCATCCATCTATGCGTCCGGCATCTTCCAACTCTTTGGGAATGGATGCGAAATATCCGTTCAATATCAAAACCGAAAACGGGATTCCTATCGTGGCGTCCGCAAGGATTGCCGAGAGCTGATGATTCAACAGGTTCATGTCCCGGAAGATAATAAACATCGGGGTAAGTATGACAGAAACAGGGAGCATCTGTGTTATGAGAAAGGTTAGAATGGCAAGCTTTTTACCTTTAAAATGAAATCTTGCTATTCCGTATGCAGCGGGAATGGCAAGAATCAATGATATACACATTGCACAAAAAGAGATAATAAAACTGTTCTTAAAGGAAGCGAACATGTTAAAATCCCCATGTTCCAGCTGGGCAGCATACGAGTCAAGGTTCAGGACTTTCGGAAAGAAAGTAGGTGGTACCTTAAAGATTTCTATCTCCCCCTTCAATGAGGTGACCAGCATCCAGTAAAGAGGAAACAGAAGAACAACGGTTATCAGCAAGGCCGCTATGCACATTGTGAGATTTTTCTTTTCTTTTACATTCATGCTGCGGTTCCCTTATCGTTGTATACAAATTTCAGATAGATAATGCTGACACAAAAAAGTATTATGAACAGAATATTTGCCGTTGCCGCTCCCTGACTGTATTTGAATAAGCCGAATGAAAGCTTATAGGAATACGTTGAAAGTAAATGAGTCGAATTTACAGGGCCTCCGTTGGTCATAACAAACACAAGATCGAAAACCTTGAAGGTATAAATAAAACCGAGAATCAGAACCGCTTCTATGGCCGATTTCAGCAAGGGAACGGTTATTTTGAAAAACGATTGTCGTTTGTTTGCTCCGTCGATTGCCGCAGCTTCATACAGTTCCGGAGGAATCGTTGTCAGTCCGGTTGAAAGAAGAATCATATTGAAGGGGATGCCTATCCAAGTATTGGTTGCGATTAAAGAGAACATGGCTGACCCGGGATGCATCAACCATTCTATCGGTTCCTCGATGACTCTGGACATCTGTAATAGCTGGTTGATGATCCCGACATTCGTAGAAAACATGAATTTAAACATCAATCCAGAAACTGTCATAGGAATCATCCATGGGATCATCAACAGACCCCTCAGAGGTTTTGCAAATGGAAAGTCCTTGTTAAAAAACAGAGCAAGAGCAAAACCTATGAGAAACTGGAAGATAAGACAAGCAATGGTGAATATGAAAGTATTGCGAATGGAAGTTATTAGCACCTCGTCTTCCAAAAGTGTCCTGTAATTTTCAAAACCTACAAAGTCCTTTGTAGGAGCATTAATCGTTGTGACGGTAACATCCTGAACACTCAGAATAAAGTTACTGATAATCGGATATCCTACAAATGCAAGCATATACAGCAAGGCAGGCAGAACAAACAGATATCCGGTGTTTCCGAATCTAAAAAAGCGTCGTATCTTCTGAATCACGTAAACCGTCCTGGGAATAAAACTTCTCATACAGCCGAAGCTCGTATGAGAAGTCTGTAAAAGTGTTAAGATTTATTTTACTATGCTGTCGATCGTCTGCTGAGCTTTCGCCGCTGCAGCCTCAGGGGTCGAAACTCCTGTAATGCATTCATTCATGGCCAGAGAAAGTGCATCAGAAATTTCCGGCCACCGTGGATGTGGTCCTCTTGGATAGGCATACGCCATCTGCTTTACGAAAACCTTCATAATCGGATCGTCGGAGAACTGGGTATCCGCAACATCCTTTCTGGAAGCAATATAACCGAAATCATTGATATACGTTTTCATCTCTTCAGGGGAAGCAACGAATTTCAGAAATTCGATGGCTTCAGGCACCCTATCGCCGTTGATGATTGCAAAGTTTTCACCCCCCAAATCCGATGCCGGTTCATCTCCTACGGGCATCATAACGACATTCCAGTTGAGATCAGGGGCTTGTTCTCGCATGGTGGGTACCTGCCAGGGGCCGTTTACCATCATGGCAAGATTGCCGGAAATGAACTGGTTCATGGTGTCGCCCTGTGTCCAGTTTATTACATCTTTGGGCATGGCCCCGCTTTTTGCGAGATCGCGAACAAGGCTCAGCGCCTTAATTCCGTTTGCATCGTTTATCTCAAATGATGAATTCCCGGTCCCCCATAGCCAGCACAGAAAACCGAATGTCCCCTCCTCGTTCTGGAGAGAGCTGATTCCAAAACCATGCACAGTGCCCTTGGTAGTCTTCAAAGCAACGTCCTTCAGTTCCTCCCAGGTAGTAGGGGGTTCTACGCCTGCTTCGTTCAGCATATCCTCGTTGTAGAATAGCGAGAGACAGTTGCTGCCGAAGGGGAGACCGTAAAGGCGTCCGTCCAGTTTGCAGGAATTAAGCGGTCCTTCATAATACTCTTTTAAACCGGGCCATGAAGCCAACTCATCGGTGATATCGGCAAATATCCCCATTGCGGCATAGGAAGCATGATCAGGATTATCAATAATAACCATGTCGGGCAGTTCCGAAGCAACAACCCCGATAGATAACTGCTTTTTGAAATCGGCAAATGGGATGTATTTGGTAACAACCTCAACCTGGTCCTGAGAGTTATTATAATCCTTACATATTCTGGCCAGCGTTTCCTGATGTTTTACCGTTTCCCAGTAATTCCAAATGACAACCGTTTTTTTCTCTCCAGGTGCAGAATCGGATTCCGGTGTTCCTTGTTTTTCCTGTGCACCTCCTGCAAAGAGGAGACCAGAAACGAAAAGAATCAAAATAGCAGCAATTCCTTTTTTCATAAATTCCTCCGAAAATTATAAATAAAGTTCAGAAACATTTAGATATTGTATGGGCATAAATAACAGCACACAACGTATAAATTCTTAATATAAGGTGGGTATTCCTAAGGTGAAGTCTTTCTTACCTGTTTGTCTTTCGGTATTCCGACGGATTCAATCCCGTCGTATCTTTAAAAACCCGACAAAAATATTTCGGATCTCTGTACCCAATTTTTTTACTAACAGAATACAATTTTAAATTAGTACCTATGAGCAACTCTTTTGCTTTCTGTATCCTGTATTCTTTCAGATACGTGCTAAAGTTGCTTCCCGTCTCAAGATGAAACTGGGTACTGAGGTATTCGGGGGTAACATTACTTTTTGCCGCAATCTCTTCCAGGGTAATTCCCTGAGAATAAAATTCATGTATCATGTTTTTCACCCGTATCACAAGCAGACTTTCGTTCTGATTTTCTCCCAGTGATCCCGGTAAAAGGTGCAATAGAATATGTGTTGCATGCTCAAGTTCTCGCCATGTAATTGCCAAAGAGATCTGTTCCAGTAGCTGCTGCTGGTTAATAGCGGCATAATCTTCATAAACAACCTCGCGGGCAATACTCAACACGGCCCAGATAAATCGGATAAATGACTCTTTAATTTCTCTTGGAGAAAAGAATCTTCTTTCGTTATAGTAATCGATAAAATTCTTAATTCCAGATTCAAACGTATTTTTATCCAGTGTACAGAGAGCGGTGCGAACCCTACCCTCGATAAAAACAGGATAGGAAACAGGATTGAGCTGCAGTCGATGTATTTCCGTCTTTGAAATCATTCTGTTATCTCCAAGAACAAGACTCCACTCAAGCAGCCCGCTGCTTTCTTTTGCAGCCTCCCTTATTTGATCTAAATCTTGAAACGAAGACCATACTGTTCCGAAATCTTTCAATCCATTCCTCCTCATTTCCGATGAAAAAAATGTATTGAACCAATCATAAAGGGGTCTGCAATCTTTTACGTTGTAAATAACTATTAGTATATTGTATCTTTTCTGCTCCATAATGAGCTTATAACACAAACCAATCTTATTTTGCAAAATCATCTTTATTATCCGAACAAACTTTTGGTAGTCAGTTTCTGATCTTTTTCCAGTATATACATCGACAAGAGCAAAATAACCTTCTGTATCAACCTGGTAATTTTCCGCAAGAAATCTTCTTGCCTTCTGATCAACTTCCATTTCTCCCGAGATAACAGAATGTAATATTTTCTCCATTGAGAATAAAGCTAGCTGTTCCTGATCAGATACAAGCTGGCTTTCTATATTTTTAAGGGATCGTGATAACTCGCCGACAGAAATCGGTTTAAGAAGATACTCGCTGACTCCCAACTGAAGAGCCTTGCGGGCATATGCAAATTCGGAATAGGCACTTAATACTATTGCTCGCACAGGAATATGATTTTCTTTCAGCCTATTCAACATTCCAAGCCCGTCAAGTTTCGGCATCCTGATATCGGTGATAACCAAATCAGGTCTTTTTTCCGTTATCATACGGGCTCCCTCTATTCCATCTTTTGCTTCTCCAAGCATCTGATAGTCCGGATTAATTTTTTGCACTAATTTTATGAGACCTTCTCGGATCCTGATCTCATTTTCTACGACAACAAACTTCATGATTAATCTATCCTTCGATTTCAGTATACTCTATGTGAACAGCGGTCCCTCTTCCTTCAGTACTTTCAATGTCGATATGCACTCTCTCACCGTAATACATCCGAAAACGTTCCATTGCATTAAAAATTCCAAGTTGGCCCTTTTTGTTTAAAAACTCATAGTTACCTGCATTGATCTGTTCCAGTAGTTCCTGTTCAATACCGCTGCCATTATCTTTTATAAGAATAGAAATTACGTCTTCCGGTTTGCTGATTTCTATCAATAAAATTTGTTTCTGTTCTGAGTTCTCAAATCCGTGGATTATGGCATTCTCAACAAAAGGCTGAAGCAGTAATTTATGGATATGGCAATCAAGAACAGCTGGCGCTATTTTCAGGCAAGACTCAAAACTGTTTTTAAGCCTTGTCTGTTGCAAGAAAATGTATTGCTTGAGCCATTCGACCTCCCGTCTGATTTTTACAACACCATTACTATTATCAATACTATAACGTAATATCCTGGCGAGAGCATTTATTGCATTACTAATTTCAAATTCGTTTTTGTCGATGGCCATCCAGTTTATAGTATCCAGAGTATTGTATAAAAAATGGGGATTTACCTGTGCTTCAAGAGCCCTGATTTCTGCATTTTTTTGTTTTATTGAAGCAGCATGGACATCTTCGATTAATTCATTTATTTTTCTGACCATGAGGTTAAAGTTGTCAGCAATCTTTTCCATTTCCAAGGGCATTCTACGGTCTTTCTCAACCCGAACAGAAAGTTTTCCTTCTCCTGCCATATTCATGGCTCTGACAACCGTATCTATGGATTGGGTTAATCGTCTTGTAATCAGTAGAATAATGGCCAAAAGCGCACACACGGATAATACAATGACGAATATTGTTAGCTTTTGTTGATTCGTAATTTCCTGATACAGAGCCTTTCGATCTCTGACAAGAAAGATATTCCAACCCGTTTTTTCATCTTCAACCTCGTAGATGGATAGATTGTTTCCTCCATGATTGGCATTACCAGAAACCATGGTACCGATAAGTCTTCTCTTTTCTTCCGGATCTTTTGGTAAAGGCAGCTTGGTTCCTATTTTTGATTTATCGGGATAGGATATAACCGTTCCATCCGCGCCAAGTATAACGGTACAACTTTTATCATGAGCATTTTTTTCTGTTTGTTGTTCAGCACATATATCACTAAGCATTTTTTCGTCGATAGATAAAATTACGACTCCATTTTTTTTATAGATGTTTCGGTAATCGATTATTCTATGTGCTATATGGAAAAGGTAGTATTTCTTTGAAGAAAAATACGAGACTACATGAGAAGACATTATCTTTAAAGTATCTTTTGATGCTATCTGCCTGAAAAGTTTTTCAGGCCTGTCGTCTGAGGTATCCAGCCAAGAAGTCTTTGTATTGTAACCTGTCAGAACATCATCAAAAACCATGTTTCCACTACTCATCAGAATAGTAATGGATTGGATATAGGGCATGGTATAGATATATTCATGTAGCACATGCCTTAACTGGCTGTTGTTTATTTCCAGTTCATTTCCGGCATTGATGTTGTCAATTAATTTTACTATCTCATCGTCGGTATATATTCTATATAAGAGATCTTCATAAAATCCGAGTTTTGTCTGAATATTTCTTTGTGTCTGCACAAGATTGTTACTTTCAATAACATCGATATTCTTCTGCAGAATGGATATTATGTTGTAATATGATATGACTTGCACAAGTATAACTGGTAAAATGGAAAGCAGACAAAAGGATATTATAAGAAATGTTTTAAAACTTTTTTTTGTGCGAAAAAGACGCTTTAGTTTTAGTAAAACGGCAGAACAATTTCTTACTATCATAATATTGTATCAAGTATGCAGCACAATATTTAATATCGCAAGTATTTATTAGCCCGAGATTACGCCTCAGATGTAGCAAAGGATTTCAGATTTATCAAGCGAAGGATATGTGATCTATTCGAACCTGATCAAGGCGAGATTGATCAGGTTCTTGATGTTACAGGCTTAGTATTATTCAAGCTCAAAGGCTCCTGTGTAAAGTTGATAATACTTTCCTTTCTTCTCAATTAGCTGTTCATGATTTCCTTTCTCAATAATATGCCCATGTTCCAGAACCATAATGATATCGGCATTGCGAATTGTGGAAAGACGATGAGCAATCACAAAAACCGTACGTCCTTTCATAAGAGCATCCATACCCTTTTGCACGATGGCTTCGGTTCTCGTATCAATAGAGGAGGTCGCCTCATCGAGAATCATTACCGGGGGATCTGCAACCGCCGCGCGTGCAATGGAGATTAACTGCCTTTGTCCCTGAGAGAGACCGCTGCCGTTGCCTTCAAGCACCGTATCATATCCCTGGGGCAACATGTGAATGAAACTGTCCGCGTTAGAAAGTTTAGCAGCAGCTATGCATTCCTCATCGCTTGCGTCCAGCTTGCCATACCGTATGTTCTCCATCACGGTACCGGTAAATAGGTTTACATCCTGCAATACAATACCGAGTGAACGTCGAAGGTCCGGCTTTTTAATTTTGTTGATGTTGATAGTATCGTAACGTATTTTGCCGTCTGCAATATCATAAAACCGATTAATAAGGTTTGTTATAGTGGTTTTACCTGCACCGGTAGCGCCTACAAGCGCCACTTTTTGCCCCGGTTCGGCATACAGGTCGACATTATGGAGGACAATCTTGTTTTTTTCATACCCGAAATCGACATTATCAAAAACAATTTTTCCCTTCATTTTCGTATAGGTAAGCGAACCATCGCCATGAGGATGCTTCCAGGCCCAGATGTCTGTACGCTCGCGACACTCCCTGATCTCGCCGTTTTCTTCTTTGGCATTGACCAGGGTAACATATCCCTCGTCCTTTTCCTCTTCTGCATCGAGAAAATCAAAAATACGCGATGCGCCGGCCAGGGCCATAATTACCATATTAAACTGCATGGAAACCTGGCCGATAGGCATAATAAAACTGCGGGACAAGGTAAGAAAAGAGACAATGGTACCGATGGTTAAAACATCGGCTCCAGAGAGGCTAATGTTTTTGATGCCTCCAATAGCAGCAGCCCCGCCGACAATGGCAAGGAGCACATATAACACATATCCCATGTTGGCTACAATAGGCATAGTGATGTTCCCGTATTTGTTGGCCTGAGTAGCACTCGCACAGAGCTCATCATTTTTTTTATCAAAGGCTTCTTTTGCTTTTTCCTCATAACAGAAAACCTTAACGACCTTTTGCCCGTTGATCATTTCCTCAATATATCCATCCACGTCTCCTAAGGATTCCTGTTGCTTCATAAAGTGGACACTACTTTTTCCGACCAGTAGTTTGATTAATTTTAATAGGGCCAATGTGAACAAGACAACAAAGACTGTCAGCCATACACTGAGGTACAACATGGAAAAGAACACCGTGGCAATCGTGACAACGGACGCAAACATCTGAGGCAGGCTTTGGGACATCATTTGACGCAGTGTGTCGGCATCATTGGTGTAATAGCTCATAACATCACCATGACTGTGCGTATCAAAGAATTTAATAGGCAGACTCTGCATATGCGCAAACATGTTATCGCGTATACGTTTGAGCGTCCCTTGAGAAATAACCACCATCATTCTGTTATAGAAAAGCGTTGCCAAAACTCCGATACTATATATTGATCCCATGAAGAGCAGGGCCCGCAGGAGCAAAGAAAAATCGGGATGCTGCTGTCCAAGTAAAGGGATGATATAGGTGTCAATCAAAGACTGCAGGAACAATGCCGATGCAGCATTGGCCCCCGCACTGAGTATGATACAGATAATGACGAAAGTGAGCCGAAGCCTATATTCCTTCATATACGATAACAATCGTTTAATTGTGCCGGGCTTGAACTGTTTAAATACAGGCTCTCTTGCCGAATTCAAGTTTCCTTCTATTTTCGTCTCTTTTGTATTATTCATGAATAAGACTCTCTCTGTTCTGGGATTCATACACTTCTCGGTAAATCTTGCATGTCTCAAGTAGCTCATCATGCGTTCCTATGGCATTAATCCTGCCCTCATCCAGCACAATGATTTTGTCTGCATCCTGGATCGACTTTATGCGCTGAGCGATGATAATCTTTGTCGTATCGGGAATTTCCTTTTTAAATGCATGCCGAATCAGAGAATCCGTCGTGGTGTCTACAGCACTGGTGGAATCATCAAGTATCAGTATTTTTGGATTTTTCAACAGTGCTCTTGCAATACACAACCGCTGTTTCTGACCGCCGGAAACATTGGCGCCACCCTGTTCAATATAGGTGTCATATGTATCGGGAAATTCCTGTACGAAACTGTCGGCCTGTGCCTGTTTGCAAACCCTGATTAAGTCTTCATCGGAAGCATGTTCATTGCCCCAGCGAAGGTTTTCTTTGATCGTTCCGGAAAACAAAACGTTCTTTTGCAGGACCATGGCAACCTGATTGCGCAATGATTCAATGTCGTAATTTCGAACGTCTACACCACCGACGGTTAACCTTCCGCTTACTACATCATAAAGACGAGGAATAAGTTGGACCAAACTAGATTTCGATGCCCCAGTTCCGCCAAGAATACCAACCGTTTCCCCCGATTCTATGGAGAAATTGATGCCATCGAGAACCGGTTTGTCTGTTTTCCTCGCATAAGAGAAACTAACGTTTTCAAAGGAAACAGAGCCATTTTTCACCTCATATACAGGCTCATCACAGTTTTTAAGATCGCTCTCCTCTGTCAGAACCTCAACAATACGTTCAGCAGATGCTCGGGAAATGATGATCATGACAAAGACCATGGAAAGCATCATCAAGCTCATTAAGATCTGCATTGTATACGTAATAAGCCCGGTAAGATCGCCGGTGGAAAGACCTATAGCCGGATTATTATTGCTGGCAATTATAGCCTTTGCACTGAGCCATGAAATCAATATCATAGCGGCATAGACGCAAAATTGCATGAGCGGCATATTGAATGCCAGTATCTTTTCGGCTTTGGAAAAATCTTTAAAAATGAGCTCAGATATCCTACCGAACTTTTTTTCTTCATGAGCCTCTCTGGTAAATGATTTTACAACACGTATTCCTCTCAGATTCTCCTGGGCAACGCTATTCAACTTATCGTATGTCTTAAAGATCCTCACAAAAATTGGATGAACGTATGTAGCAATAAATAAAAGACCGAATAAGAGCACGGGCATAATCACAAGAAAAATCAGAGAGATATGAGCATCTATGCGGAAGGCCATGATCAAGGCAAAAATCATAATAAAGGGACTTCGTATCGCCATGCGGATGAACATCATATAGGCATTCTGGACATTGGTAATATCTGTAGTCAGCCGGGTAACCAAACTTGCAGTAGAAAACTTGTCAACATTCGAAAATGAAAAATTCTGAACATTGTAATATATATCATGGCGCAAATTCTTTGCAAAACCGGCAGATGCTATAGCGGCGCTACGTCCCGCCAGAATGCCGGAAATGAGGGATATCATAGAGCAGAAAACCAGTCCCAAGCCTATTTTAAACACATTGGACATATCTTCCTGCATGATTCCGTAGTCAATCAGATAAGCCATTAACGTAGGTATTAAGACTTCCATAATGGATTCAAATATCACATATACCGGCGTCAGGATAGAATCTTTTTTATACTGCCGGATACTGGATAGTAGTACTTTAATCATAATGATCTCCTTAACCTGTTGCTTGCGTACTACATAGAGGGAATTTATTTATTAGATATATTTTCCTTCATCCGTTGTAAAAGCATGTACAGCATTTTCAATTCGTCGTCCGTAAACCCCTGGGTCAGAATACGTTCCATCCGGTCAATATCTTCCCTCATGAGGTCCTGAATCTTCTTTGCCTTTTTTGTGAGAACAATTTTTTTTAAGCGTGCATCATGCTTGACGGCCAACCTTTGAATCAAGCCTTTTTGCTCCATCAGGCTGAGCACATTCGACACAGTCGATCTGGTAATATTGAAATGTTCTTCAATATCTTTCTGGTAAACATCTCTTCCCGCATCTGTATTTCTCGCAAGATATCCAATGATCCACCCGTTGTTCCCGGTTATTGCCTCGATTTCCTTTTTATTGGAAGAAAACTCAAAATAACGCCGGACAAGATTATTCAACGTGCGGAGTTCCAACCCCATCCTTATTTCATCCATGAACCACGTTCCCATGTCAATTTTGTTTCATATAAAACAAAATTGACAAAATGTAAAGTGGTTTTGGAGCTATTTCGACGAGGAGATCCAGGCATAATACCACTCGGAGGTTACACAAGAGCTTACCGCTTCTCTCCCAGTTCAATAGAGACAGAGGTGCCCAATACTTAGCGTCTGGATTATTAGTTTTCTTTCAAATCATCCTTTAGCTGGAGATAATCCTCCCTGGATAGCTCTCCTTTGGCATAGCGCGAACGGATAATCTCTTTCGCTGTCCCTGAGTCAAAGGTTATACGTGTCTTTTTTGCTTTTACCAGTGCAATAATAAGAACGATCACGGCAATCAACAGTACAAGACAAATCGCACAGAGCCAGGGGGTCATCAATCCGGCCATCACGTCAGGGCTGCCCGGACCGTACCATCCGCTGCTTACTCCCCAGGAACCCATCATGCCCGGACCCATCATGCCGTATCCCGACATTCCCGGCCCCCAAAGCCCGGAGCTAAGATCTCCGTTACTCTGGAGATAGCGGTAGCCCATAAGGCGGTGCATGGAAGCAAGCTGCTCAGAGCCCTCTCCTCCCATCATCTGATCCATCCATTCATGTTGCTGTTCATCCGAAATCATAATCCCCATAACTGCATCACCAAGTTCTTCCAGAAGCTTTGGAGAGACCCTGTCGGGATTTATTTCGCTGATGGTGTCTACACCCTGGGTTTGCTCGATTTCTGCAATTATCTGGTCGATACCGCTGCCGTGCCCACCTTCATTTGCCGTGAGAACAAACGCCGGAACCAGTAAAAAACTCAAACTTAGTATACCGATTGCACACCGTTTTATTATAGTCATACCAATCCTCCTGTAATGTTAAACTAAGCTTTATTCCCAAGATCGGCCTTCATCTGCATGTACTCTTCCCTGGAAATCTCGCCTTTGGCATACCGCTCATCAAGGATTTCTTCTGCAGTTTGTTTGTCATTTGCGGTACCTTCATGCCATCCGCCACCGGGACGGTTAAGCGCCCACCGGATAAGAAAGACGCCTCCTACAATCAGGCCTGCTAATATCAGTATCATTACTATACCTCCTCCATATCCCCAGTGCATTGTTCCGGGATACCATCCCCATCCATTCATCATATTTTTGCCTCCTATACGTCTTCTTTTCTTATTCTAAGCAATCTGGCATTGATTGCGACAATCACCGTTGAAAGTGACATCAGTATCGCCCCGATCTCGGGAGAAAGCACTATTCCGGCGCTATACAGTACCCCGGCCGCAAGAGGGATGGTCACCACGTTATAACCACTTGCCCATATGAGGTTCTGTACCATCTTCCGGTAGGTTGCCCTGCCGAAAAGGATAAGCGCCGTTATATCCCGGGGATTGGATTCCACAAGAATGATATCGGCCGTAGCAGCGGCGACATCGGTCCCGGACCCCACCGCGATACCGATCTCCGCCTGTGCCAGGGCTGGGGAGTCATTCACTCCGTCTCCGGTCATGGCGACATACTCGCCACCGTTCTGCAATTCCCTGATCCTTTCCTGTTTCTGATCCGGCAGAACCTCCGCGAAAAAACCATCCATCCCGAGCTCATTTGCCACAGCCGCAGCAGTTTCCCGGTTGTCACCGGTGAGCATCCAGCACTTGATTCCCCTCTTCCGCAGGGCTTTGACAGCCTGATAGGATTCCGGGCGAATTGTATCTGAGAGGGCTATGGACCCTGCCACACTTCCGTCGACAATGACAAATACACGGGAAACGCCTCCCTTATGGCCGGCATGTTCCGGACGCCGGAGTTCTTGTTCCTCAAGATAGCCGGGGCTGACAACATGTATCGCTCTTCCGGCAATCGTTCCCGATACCCCCTTGCCTTTGATTGCCTGAACGTTTTCCGCAAGTTCTGGCCTGATGCTTTCCTTTTTTGCATGAGCGACGATGCTCTTTCCTATAGGATGCTCGGATTGCGCTTCCAGTGCCGCCGCGTAAGTGAGCAGCTGTCTTTCATCGAACTGGTTGTCATGCAGGTCTATGGCTGTAACCTCAAATGTCCCCTTTGTTAAGGTTCCGGTTTTGTCAAAGACAACCGTTGTTATTTTTCGCGCATTCTCAAATGCGGTGCGGTTTCGTATGAGCAAACCGTTCTGCGCCGATTTTGCGGTAGAGACCGCAACCACCAGGGGAATTGCAAGGCCGAGGGCATGGGGGCAGGTAATGACCATCACCGTGGCCATGCGGGTGATGGCGAACTGCAGGTCCTTTCCAACAAATAGCCATGCCAGAAGCGTCACGACACCAACGGATATGGCTACAATGGTAAGCCAGAAGGCGGCCCTGTCAGAAAGCGCCTGGGTTTTCGATTTCGCAGCCTGGGCCTCCCTGACCATGGTGATAACCTTCGACAAATAGGAATCCTCTCCGGTTCCCTCTACTCTTAGCTCCAGTGCGCCGTCACCGTTTATCGAGCCGCCGATAAGCCTGTCACCCTCTCCCTTCCGCACCGGCCGGGACTCACCGGTCAGCATTGATTCATCGATATAGCTCCCGCCGTTTTCTACAAGACCGTCGGATGGAATTTTTTCCCCAGGTTTGATGACCAGCAAATCTCCTTTGTGAACCTCGGACAGAGGGACATCGATTATATCGCCGCCGCTTTTCCGGTGAGCCTCACTGGGCATCAATTGGGCCAGCTTCTCAAGGGCCGATGATGCGCTCAGTACAGAGGCCATCTCAATCCAGTGGCCGGCAAGCATGATTGCGATCAGCGTAGCCAGTTCCCAGTAAAAAGGAGAGCCGTCCAGTCCGAAGCTTACTGCGGCGCTGTAGACATAAGCCACTGTAATGGCAAGGCCGATAAGCGTCATCATTCCGGGATTTTTCTGTTTCAGCTCCCCGACCAAGCCGGAAAGAAACGGCCAGCCGCCGTAAAAAAAGATTACTGTTGCAAGGGCAAAAACGACAAAGGTATCTCCTTTGAATCCAAGGGTAAATCCCATAAATTTCTGGATAAGCGGAGAAAGGGCAAGAACAGGAATGGTAAGGATAAGAGTAACATAGAAGCGCTTTCGAAAATCCCGAATCATCATCCGGTGGTGTTCGGAATGATCATGATGATGTTCATGATTTGCTGACATTTTCTCTGCCTCCTTCCTGTATTTCATACTTAAACGGTAATGAATTGCCGGAAGTAAATCAAACAATCAGGCCGGAAAGCTTTCTTTCTGTAAATGTCTCTTCTATACTGATTATAACGAACACTGTCACAAGGGAGTGCTGTGCATGGGGGAACACCAACAAAAAGAGGCAAAAATGCATGTTTCCGTTTGTATGGGTACCAATTGCACATTTCGAGGAGCCTCTCAGCTCATGGAAACGTTGCGGGCAGAAGAAGGTATCAAAGATCACTGTATCATTGAGGAAATGTCATGCCCGGACGAGCTTTGCGATCATTCGAGAAGATCTCCCGTAGTTAAAATCGACGACGACTATGTTATGCAGGCAAAGCCCGAGGCAATTCTTGATGAAGTTTACAAACGCATCCGGGATAATCGGGAACCATAACCATGAAAGGATACGGCGTCAAAAGGATCTTTGAGCGAATGCGCGGCATCTACACTCCGGTAACAGATCTGCGCAGGCGGCTTCTCATGGAAACGGTACAATTTATCATCGAAGGAAAAGATCCGTCGGAAATTGAGTCACTTCCTTTTAATATTATTGAAATGGGTAAACCTGCATACCGCTGCTGTTCATACCGGGAGCTTTCCATTGTAAAGCAGCGACTACGACTGGCATTCGGGCTACCGCTGATAGAAGAGCGTGAGAATATGCCGGTTTCCCGCGGAATAGAAAGGGCATTTACCAGCGAGAAAATAATCGACGTCCCCCTTGTGAACGTAATCCGTGCCGCCTGCGAAAAATGCCCAGAGGATGAGGTGATCGTTACCGATAAGTGTCAATCCTGTATGGCCCATCCCTGTTCAATTGTCTGTCCGCGAAACGCCATTACCTTTCCCGAGGGAAAGGCCCATATCGATCAGGATAAATGTATAAAATGCATGAAATGTGTCCAGGTGTGTCCCTATTCCGCCATTACCAGAATGGTACGCCCCTGTGCCGAAGCATGCGGAGTCGGTGCTATAGATTCTGATGAAGAAGGCTTTGCCCGGATAGATCAGAAGGTCTGTGTAAGCTGCGGCTTATGCACAGTCTCATGCCCGTTCGGTGCGATTTCGGATAAATCGGAGATTGTTCAGGTGACATTCAGCCTGCTGGAACATGATGAAAACCCCCTGGGACAGAAGTTGTACGCAATTGTAGCACCTTCCTTTACCGGACAGTTCGGAAATAAAGTAACGCCGGAGATGATTTTTGAAGGCATAGGAAAACTTGGATTTGACAGAGTTATGGAGGTTGCCTACGGCGCGGACTGCGATACCGTTCTCCTGGCTGGAACATATTCTGCCGGACATGGTGATTTTTTGGGTACATCCTGCTGCCCCTCATGGGTGATGGCGGCACGTGCCTCTTTCCCGGATTTGGCTGAAAACATAACCGACAGCTATACGCCTATGGTCGAGACGGCAAAAAAGATCAAGGAGACCGATGCCGACGCAAAAATCATATTCATCGGACCGTGTATTGCGAAAAAGTACGAGGCCCTGACAGAAGAGGTTTCGGAATATATCGATCATGTGCTGACCTTTGAAGAACTGGCCGCCCTGTTTGTGGCCTTTGGAATCGATCTCATGTCTATTACAGACGGCCATCCCATTAATGATGCCAGTGCTCTCGGCCGGGGATATGCGAATGCGGGAGGTGTTGGAGATGCCATCATCAAAACAGTAGAGAATAGGTTCGGCATTTCCGATATCCAATTTGAAAGGGCCGATACTCTTGCCGACTGTCTGGAAATGCTTAAAAGAATTAAAAAAGGCGAGACCAGCCCTAACCTTGTAGAGGGTATGGCATGTCCAGGCGGCTGTGTGGGAGGGCCAGGAACGCTGGCATCTCCCGGAACTGCTTCACGCCAAGTTACCAGGTTCGCAGAAGCTGGGGTTCTGAAAGATAACGTGTAATATCATTAATCCAAATACTGCTCAATATCCACTTCGTCAATGAGATCCGGGGGAAGATGCTGCTTTGCATAGACGCTGAAAATTCCGGACGTAAGAAAAAGGTTGAACAGGTCAGGATCGATGTGATTGTCCTTTTTGAATTGATATAATATCTCGATGGCTTCCGATATCTTCTTCGCTCTTTTATACGGCCTGTCGCCAGCTGTCAGGGCTTCGAAGATATCGGCAATCGCCATTATTCGGGAAGGAATAGATAGATCATCAGCCTTAAGCATTCTGGGATACCCATCCCCCGAAAGCCGTTCGTGATGTGTTCCGGCGAATTCGGGGACTCTTTTTAGTGCATCGGGGAAAGGCAGTGTTTGAAGCATCATTATGGTTTGTATGATATGTTCGTTGATTTTATATCGCTCTTCTCGATTAAGGGTGCCGACGGGAATAGACAAATTATACAGTTCGCCATTGTTATAAAGGTACTCCGGTTGCTCAAGCATAAAACCAAGACCTTTATAGTCGTTTCTACTCTGAGCCTGTAAACGAATGATGTGATCTTTCCGATCATCGAGTAAAAATTCCCATCCGGGTTTGGTGGTTCGACCTGATTCTACAAATCGTTCGTGTTCGGCCCATGATAATCCGAGAGAGGGGTCCATTCTTCTGAACCACTTTCTATTTCCAATGAGACGTAAGCGTTTGATATCACCATCGCTGAGATAACGATTGCCATAATTACACTCGGCAATAAATGAAAAGTCATCAAATAGTGTATCTTCCTCTTCCTCCCTTGCTGTACGGGCATCAGCAGGATTCTTCCCTGACATAACAGCTTCCAATTCTTCGATCTTCAGGTCCCTGAGGAAAATCTCAAAGCGCATTCGTATTTCATGAATCCGGTTATTGATGGTTTCCAATTTGACTGATTTATCCACCACATATTCCGGTGTCGTTATCTTACCGCAGTCATGGAGCCAGGCACCATATCGAAAGGCCTTTCGTTCCTCGTCGGAAGAAAACCTGAAATCAGCAAGCGGGCCGGCAGAGGTCCGTTCCGCTTCATTCGCCAGCATGATGGCCAGCTCCGGGACTCTTTTACAATGTCCTCCGGTATAGGGACTTTTGGTATCAATCGCACCAGCTATGAGCTGAATAAAGGACTCAAGGAGTCTGTCATTGGAGTTGATAAGGGCCTTAGCTTGATAGATGGCCGCAGCCTCAGCACTTAACGCCTCGATAAACGTCTTAACCGAGTCACTGAAAGGAATAATCTGTCCTTCGACAGGAGAACGGGCATTGATCAGCTGCAGAGCACCGATCATATCCCCTCCCTGTACCTGCAAAGGTACAGTCATAAAAGAAATCGACTTGTAGTTGTTGAATGTGTCGAATTCTCTTGTACCGGTAAAATCATACCCTTTACTCTCATAAGCGTTATCAACGACGATGGTCCGCTGGTCATGTATTGCGCAGGAGACCACATTGTTCCGATTAGGTTCTCCATTTTCCTTATATAATGGAACATGCGGTAGCCTAACTCTTTCTTTCTCAGCCCCTCCCTGCGCTATGTTCAGACTATCATTCAAAACTACCTGGAACTCCAGATGGTCACCCTTTTTGAGATATAAACTCCCACCGTCGGCATCGCCTATTTCCTTTGCACCTTTGAGTATCATCTCTGTCAGAAGATCTGTATTCTTTTCAACGGACATAGCTATTCCCAAATCGATTATTCGCTGAAGCTTCACAGTGGCAATCTGCAAATCTTTCGTCTTTGCTTTTAAGGCGCTTTTCATCAATGCAAATGCTTCAGATAATTCTGCAAATTCCACTATGATCGTTTTCTGAGGAACATCGCCGTTAAAATCAAGATTCTTCATCCGTCTCGCTTCACGTGCAAGGATAGTAAGAAAGTGGCTAAGCCTCCTACTGCCAAGCATAACAAAGGGGAAGAGCAAAAAAAGTAGAAACAAAGCAGAAGCAATAGCCCTTTGTCGCATCTCTACCAGATAGCCCAAGAAATCCTCAGATGGGGCTATCATAATGAGATCAAAAACATGTCCCCCTATCGGTTCCCAAGAGCGGCTCCAGATCATATATGTATCGCGTATGGAAAACGCTCCTTCCCTTGTGGGGGGAAGGACAACTTCACTCAAACTTTGCATGTCGGTATTATCATTAAATGTCGTATTAATAGGCGCCAAAAAATCATTTGAAGAGCCGATCCACTCTTTTAATTTGCTATTCGAGGCAAGAATAGAACCTTTAGCGTCCAATAAGGCTGTTCTACAGTTCTCAGAGACATAAAGATTGTTGAGAAAATCCTCCAAACTTGCCAGCGTTATATCTATACCTACGACGCATTGTGTTCCTATTGATTTGGCAGCAGTTATGCCGGGTTCTTGGAAAGAATCAAAGAGATACGTATCTGTTAGCACACCTTCCTGAAGGTTCTCCCGAGCCAAAAGAAACCACGGACGAGATGATGCCGTATACTCAACCCTATCATGTACGCGCTTTCCAACGACCTCCAAGTCCTCGTTTAGATAGGTCCATAGCTCACGCGCTGCCTCTCCTTTCTCATCCATCATAATTATCGACCGTAGAATATAGACAGTCCCGTCCGGTGCTTCATGCTTACGTATGATCTTTTCGTCGGTACCTGCATGAATTAACTGAAGGAAGGTATTATCGGAAAAACCGCGATACACGGAATAAATTTCCGGGTAATTGTTTAAGAGCTCAACAAAATAGCGTATAAAAGGTAAGGATAATCCATCATCATTTTGCTTATCAGCGATTCCAGGAACTGTTGCCACCTGATGTACCGATTTTTGAGCCTGAACAAGCATTTTTGTCAATTCATCCTGAACTCTGTTTCCCGTCTCACTAAAAAGCTGACCAGCTTTTTCTGTATCCACCCGTTTGCTAATAGACAAAACGGCAAGCAGGGTAGTGATGGAAGAGATGATGAGTATACAACAGACCAAAATCAGTAAACTGATCTGGAATTTAAAATGGAGCTTCATTTCCTGTTACTATAAACGATCACATGCCTTTTCGCATAATCTAAACAAAAAAAAGACACTTTACTGGAAAAATTATATAGATCGTACTAAATCCGCGGGCCCCCTTCCCTTGCTTTGTTTCGAATTACGCTCCATTAGGGAAGAACTTGCGCATGCACATTACGTAGCATCCAAGCAACTCTTGCACTTTCTTCTAATTCTTCTAGAATATAGAACGCCGATTCAAGATCGGCGCCCCCGACAATAGGCCCATGGTGTTCCAGTAAAAACCCATCACTTTTATCAAGCCGAAGCTGAAATGCCTCAAACAACTCTCTCGAACCAGGTTTAGCGTATGGAACGAGCCCCACAGAACCAAGCTTCATTCTCAGATAGGGAGTGTAATTTGGTATCACGTCCATAGTATTAGCAGAATGATCCAAACACGACCAAAGAGTCGAGTAAAAACTATGTGTATGTATTACCGCCTGTATGTTTTCACTTTTCTTGTACAGGAGAAGATGCAATGGTAGTTCTTTACTGGGAGTAATACCATTATGTCGATTGCCTTCTATGTCAACCACCGAAAACCGTCTGCTGGTCAAAGAACCAAAGCAAGTATTACTGGCAGTAATATAAACCAGCCCATTATGACGGAAACTCATGTTTGCTGATGAGCCCGAGACCTTATTTCGTTCAAAAAGACTTTTCGCGACCCATAGCGCAATCTTGTACTTCTTCGAAAGTCCACTGCGCATAGTATTGCCTCCCATTTTACTATTCTTTTGTCATGTCTAAGGCCCGTATAAAGAAATCTTCACCGCCGAAATTTCCAGATTTTAAGACTATTCTCATTTTGTTGTCGTTGATTGGAATCATAATGGGAACACCAGGTGACACGCTTTCCCCGATGAGCAAAGAATTATAGCCAAGCCGTTTGGTAACGGCACCCGAGGTTTCACCACCAGCAACAATGATTCTGGTAAAGCCTGCTTTTACAGCTCGCCAAGCAATTTCTGCTGCAGTGTCTTCCAGCAAACCTGCAACCGACCGCCATTGCTTTGATTGTTTTACTTCCTCAGAAATATGTGCGGTAACATTTGAACTATAGACCAAGACAGGTTTACTACGATGTTCCAACACAAAGTCCCAAAGGCGTTCGATTTCTTCCGAACCTGTCAGTTTTGAGGAGTCAATCTTTATGGATTTCCCACCCCGGTGCTTAAAAACATCAATCTGTGCCAGTGTTGCTTGTGAACAGCTCCCAGATAAAATAAGAGCGTGCCCAGCGGTCCCCATGCTCACCTTCCCTGAAGAAGGATTATCAGAATTGGAATACCTTTTCGCAAGCTCAGTCATAAGACCGGAACCTCCGGTCAAAAGTACTAAGTCACCAAAAACATCTACAATTTTCTTTGCATCTTCATCATAGACAAAATCAGGAATTACATAAAAATGTTCTTTATCGCTTCCAAACCTATGTATGAGTGAAAGGATTTCTTCTTTAGGTTTTTTCATCAAATACTGATCAAGTTTGAGGCATTCATATTTTCCCTGTGGCTTCATTAAATTTGCAATATCGCTATCCCACATTGGAGTAAGTGGATGGTGTTTCATTGAGCTTTCGTTCAAAGGAACACCATCGACATAAAGACAACCATTGCGTACAATTCTTTTATTAATAGGTACTGCAGGACAAAGAATAGTATATTTCGATCCAGTCTTGTTCAGCACGTTATCGACAATGGGTCCAATATTACCATGGCGAGTAGAATCAAACGTAGAACAATACTTTAAGAAAATCTGAACGGCCTTTCGTTTCCTTAACCATTCAAACGCCTTATTTGTATCATAAACCGCTTTTTTCACCTCTTGGGTCCTGGTTTTCAAAGCAATGACAATTGCGGTAAAATCATCATCGATGTTCCGATCATCTTCTGGAACACCATTTAAAAGCAGGGTCTTCAATCCTCCCTGTGTAAGGAATGAGGCAGCATCGCTTGCGCCAGTAAAATCATCTGCAATACACCCTATGTATAATTGATTAGCCATGGAATATCCTCGCTCTTCCTATAACCATACGTAATAAATTATTCCACTTTTTTCCAAGACATGACTTCTTTACTGTTTATCCAATCTCTTATTGCATTATCGTAGACAAGATAATGATTCGACTTCAAATGACATTCAAACATCGCTTTATCTTGATAAACCTCATAAAGAAGAAAACTATTTTCTCTTAATGAATTAACAGAAATATCAAATTGATGACATCCCTTCTCCATAGCCAAAGATGCTTTAGCTTGTGAAAAGCTATGCTCAATGAATTTGTCCACATACTCATCTTTCACATCAAATATTACCGTCACAACAAACATAATCAGTCCTTTTCTAATGCTTTGTTTACCAGCCCAAAAATCTCCGCTGTTCCAGAACTACCACCTAATTCATAGGGTAATAACTTCTTAGTCCGGTAAGCCGATTTTACCGCTTCTATCAAGGTCTCACTAGCTTGTATCGCGGCATCATTTGAAAATTTAGTACCCAAGTAATCAAGCATCATTGCACCAGAAAGGATCATGCCCGTAGGGTTGGCTATACCCTTCCCGGCAATATCGGGTGCACTTCCATGGCAAGGTTGAAACACTGCATTATCATCACCAATTTCACCAGATGGCGACATCCCCATTCCTCCCATTAATGCGGCTGCTTCATCTGACAAAATATCACCAAATTGGTTCTCTACTGGGCAAACATCGAATTCCCAAGGCCTCCTGATAAGGTTTAACGCGGCAGCATCGACGTACATGTATTCAGTCGATATTTCCGGATAATGCTCTTTCACTTCGTTAAAAATACTTCTGAAAAAGAACATCGATGATAAAACATTCGCCTTATCAATGCATGTTACAAGGCCTCGAGTTCCTTTACTCTTTCGCCTTTGTGCTAAGCTAAAACTGTAGTCAAATAGCTTCTCAGATATTCTTCGAGTTATTTTTATTAGATTATATGCAGCCTCATGGCTGTCCAACTCATGTGATCTAGGATAGGCAAATATGCCTTCAGTGGATTCTCGTACAATGACAAAGTTAAGCGCTTTGCTCCGTTCATCAATTAAAGGGAGAGGTAATCCCGGCATTGTTATACATGGACGTACTCCGGCATAAAGTTCTAACCGTTTTCTTAAATCATGCTGAGGGCCTATCTCTGTTCCATCAGGATATCTAACATTTGGTAATCCCATGGCAGCTAAATAGATGGCATCAGCTTGTTTAGCACGAATAAAATTTTCTTCAGGAAAACTCTCCCCTGTTCGTCTATACAGATCCGCCCCCGCTTCAATCTCAGTATATGTAAGTTTAACGCCAAACTCAGATGCAACATCAGCAACTAAATCAAATGACGGCCTTGTGATCTCCTGACCAATTCCATCACCTGGCATTACAGCAATATCAAATTCGTTTTTCATATCTTGTTCCTTCGCAGTTCGCTATATACCTGAAATATTGGGAATAAAAGTAATGAGACTCGGAAAAAAATTCAAAATAAGTAAGATTACGATTAATACTACGACAAATGGAATTATCTCTATGGATATCCTTTCAATTGATTCATCGGCGATATTACAGGAAACAAATAAACACAATCCAACAGGAGGCGTGATCTGACCGATAGCAAGGGCAAAAATAAAGAGGACCCCAAAATAAACAAGGTTTCCTCCCATTGCTTCAATAACCGGATAAAAAATAGGCGTCAACAGGACTACCGCAACAGCATTATCCAAAAAAGTTCCGACAAAAAGCAAAGCTAACATCATGAGAAGTTGAATAACTAAAAGATTGTTTGAGACCGTTACAAGATAGCGCGCAAACATTTGTGGAATAGATTCACTAGCAAGAATATAGCTAAAAAGATGTGCACATGCAACAAGGTACATTATAGAAGCAGTGCTTTTTGCAGAAGAATAAATTACTTTCTTGAAATCCGAGAATCTTAGCATTTTATAAACAAAAACACTGATTATCGTACCATATACGACAGCAACTGCAGCAGCCTCTGTCGGAGTAAAAATTCCACCGTAAATGCCTCCAAGAATGATTCCTGGCATCAAGATTGCCCAGATCCCATCCTTTAGTGCAGCGCCAATTCTTCCCAATGAAGCTTTTTCCGATCCTTCATATCCTCTTTTCTTGCTGATAACATATTCAAGTATCATCAGACCAATTGCCATCATCAAACCCGGTACAATGCCACCAAGGAAAAGTTCTCCAATAGAGGCACCAGCTATTGCCCCAAATAAGACCATATTATTACTTGGGGGAATTAATAATCCGATAGGACCGGAGGCTGCTATTGTTGCTGCCGAAAAACTTTTTTTGTATCCCTTTTTCTCCATCGATTCAACCATGATAGAACCAATCGCAGAAGTGGTGGCCGGAGCAGACCCAGAAATGGCGCCGAAAAAGGTACAAGCCAAAGTACTCACCATTGCTAAGCCACCAGTTGTTTTGCCAACAAAGGAAGCGGCAATGTTTGTTAGTTTCCGTGAAACCCCGCCTCTTGCCATTATATTCCCAGCAAAAATGAAGAATGGAATAGCCATAAGAGTGAAAGAATCAACCCCTCTAAACATCTTCTGAACAATAGTGCTCACTGATACGTCACTAAAGAAATAGATAGAGAACGTTGCTGCCATTGCTAAACAAAACGAGATCGGAATCCCTAATAAAAGGAATACAATAAACGAAATAAAAAGCGCGATACTCATGAAGCACCTTCTTCCTTACAGTTTTTTTTGGTCATCATGCTATTGTGCTTGATATCATAATCGAAAACTTCTACAAGTATTTTTTCCAGTGCAAAAATTCCGATGCAAAAATTGGCAATAGGAACCTGGAGAAAAACATATGCCATTTTAATAAAAGGAATATTTACGGATGTAAGGCCATTATTATAAAATCGTAATACCAAGGTCGCAGCAAGAAACGCTGCAATCCAAACAAAAATCAATACCAACACGTGCCCTATTATGAGTACGGATTTCTTCAACCACCGTTTCTTTATAGAATTAACTAACGACATTACTGCCACATGCCCACCACTGCGGTATACAACAGCAGCACCCAAATAGGTTAGCCATGAGAAAAAGTATTTTGAGAGCTCTTCACTCCAGGCTAGTGAAATTCCCAGATGTCTTGCAACTACTTGGGCAAATACCAAGATGCTCATTGCAGGAAGAAATATCATGATTGCTATCTTGAGTACTCGATAAATCTTATTGTTCAATGCTATCAATATGCTAACCATAAACACTCCATTTCTTGTAAAGCATACAGCATTACGCTGTATGCTTTGCCTCATTTTTATTTGTTAGCCTTGATCTTGTTGATGAGATCACTATATTGCTTGCCATATTCGTTATAAACAGCATCGACAACATCATTAAATCTGGAAGGGTCTATATAATTCACTTCCATCCCTTTAATCTTCAATGCCTCAATATTTTCGTCGAAACTATTTTTAGCATCATCGAAAGCCCACTGAGACACCTCTCGCCCTACTTCAAGAAAGATTTTTTTGTCCTCAGGACTTAAACTATCAAAAGTACTCTTCGACATAATCATAGGTTCTGCTGTATGTACATGCCCAGAAATAGAGAGATATTTTTGAACCTCGTAAAGTTTTTTATCTATAATATTTGCTAAAGGATTTTCCTGAGCCTCAACTGTGTTAAGTTGGAGGGCTGTATACAGCTCACTGGTTGTAATATTTGTGGATGCTGCGCCGCAGGTATTAAAAAAAAGCATATTTGCCTTTGAGGTCGAAACACGTATCTTTAGGCCATTAAGATCTTCAGGTGAGAAGATAGGTTGACGATTATTTGTGATCTGCCGAAAGCCATTCTCTAACCACGAAATGACCATGACATTTTTTTCTTCAAGCTTCTTTGAAAGCAGGTCACCAACTTCACCGTTCAACGTTGAATAGGCATGGTCATAATCTCGAAAAAGAAAAGGCATTCCAAGAACACTAAAATCAGGAACCAGAGTCATCAGCTTATCATCCGAAGTAATTGCAATATCAATGGTACCTAGCTGAACCGCTTCGGTTACTTCTTCCTGTGTACCAAGCTGGTTCAAAGGGAAAATGGTAATGGTATATCTTCCATTAGTTCTTTTCTCTATTTCCTCCTTGAATTTCAGTGCTGCCTTGTGATAACGATGCGTTTCAGCCGCCGAATGGCTTAATTTTAGATTAACAACGCCGTCAGATGAATTCTCACCTTGTCCATTTGCCATTACGACAGGAGTAATACATACCACGAGAGCAAGAACGACAAACGTAGATAACATGATCCTAGCGATCTTTTTCATAATGGTCCTCCTTAGACCTATCAATTTTATTAAAATTCCGCTTTACGAAATTTTCTAAACGTTTACTGCTACTAAGCACCTCCCCGTTTCTGTGTATTATCTTTTATGTTACTTTTACTGGTATGATTGGTTAACTACATAACTTATCAACTGTTATACCATTGACTTTTCAGTTTGTCAACGTATTTTTATATTCCTGTAATGGACATACTTGCATTGACGTACATCGATTATTCGGTATACATTATGCTGGTATAATATGTTAACATATTTACGTGTCAACCAATCACGTTAATGAGAATTTGGTTGAGTCTTTTTGAGGTAGTCTATTTATGGCAAAGCGAATTATCCATAGGAAAAAAATCTACGAAGAAATTGTTGATCATCTTTTCGACGATATCAAAAATGGGGTGTATAAAGTTAACGAAGAGCTGCCTTCAGAAAGAGAGCTGATGGAGGAGTTTGGTGTCGGCCGTCCAGCTGTTCGTGAAGCTATTTCCAAACTTGAATTAATGGGCTTAATTGACGTTAGATCCGGTTCAGTGGCAAAAGTTCGTGAGCCAACAATCCAGCGCTTAGTCGATGAAATGTCGGGGGTTGTTCAGCTTCTTCTGATGTCACCAGAGGGTGAAGCTACATTTCAAGAAATACGACTCATATTAGAAGTAGCTCTCGTACGAAAGGCTGCGCGTGATGCGGGATCAGAGCAAATTAGAAAACTAGAGTTAGCATTAGAGGACAACAGGCAGAATCTGAACGATAGAAACAAATTTGCCGAAAGTGATTTATCTTTTCACCAAGCCTTAGCAGAAATCACAGGAAATTCAGTAATTATTGGGGTAATGCAATCTCTCAGCTCCTGGTTAATGAGAAAACGGGAAGTAACCCTTGCAAAATCCGGTCAAAGTAAAATGGCATTTGAGGCTCACCAAAAGATTTTAGATGGAATAAAAAAACGAAACCCAGATTTAGCTGAAACAGCAATGCAAGATCACTTATCGCAGATCCAAAATATCTGGGCCGAACAAATTGATAATGAAATATCGGAGTCAGGCTCATAGCCTGCTCCTATCTCGAAGAAAATCCCAATCCCAATAGGCAAAAACAACATATATTGGATTCCACACTGGAACAATATGTATCACATCACTTCCATACCCAAACGCAAAACGACTAATCGTAAGTCTCGACATGAAGCAGATAAGAAAACCAAGCACAGCGCAGTCAAGGCGGGTCATCTTCAGCTCATGGAGATAGGTCCGTTTTTTCTTTGTAGCGCAAAAGTCTCTGGTTTCCATCGCGTTTGCAAGATTTGTGCTGGCTTTCAAACCGGTGATGATCACCGATACGATGATAGGCATGTACGATTTGGGCCGCGTAATGAATGATCCTTTTTCCAGGTCAAGCCCGCGGGTTTTCTGGGCGTCCGCCACCATGATGATAATCGTATGCCCCTGGTCGTTTGCATCCCTTACAATATCCATAAGAACGGTACTGCTTTTTCTGTCGAGTCCAACGGTCGGTCCATCCAGGGTAAGAAGTTGGGCAAAATATCTGATGGTCGGGATTCTGAAAAACAAATCCAACTTCACGCGAGATTTGCGCGATGCTCATATCCTTCGTATCCTTCCCATACAGAAAAACGCTTCCCTCGCAAGGCCTTAGCAAACCGACAAGATGCTTTGCCAGCGTTGTCTTACCAGAGCCATTCCGGCACATTCCAAGCCGAAGGCCACTTCATCTTCCACACTCATCGTAAACAGTTGCGTCTCGGGATCCTGAAATACGACCCCGACCGTTCCCGCCAAACTGGCAACCTCAGCCTCTTTTGTGTTCATGCCGCAGGTGAACACATCACCCTTCACTGACCTTTACAGGGGCTTCACCCTAGGCCATAGGCGGATAACTGAAGGAAAAGTTTTCGATTGTGATGACAGTCTCATCCATAGTGTAAAGCTTACTCCTCCATCTCCCTCTTCCTTGCCTTACCAAGGGTCGCAAGCGGCGGATACACCTTTCGAACCGCAAAAACAAGGGGTATCCCTACAATTCCCCCGGCCACAACCTGCCCGATATTCCCGGGAACTTCTGCAAGAGCAGGGCCAAAGCCGTAGAGGAGACCGCCGGCCAGAAGATATCCGCCGATCATTACAATTGCTCCAAAGAACCATCCCAGAATCATAAAATGCAGCGAAATATACCCCAACTTCCGCCAAGGTTATGTATCCCCTTACGGACAAGTAGTGTTAAGACTGTTGTAATAGCTGTTACCTATGTGGTCCGGCCTTAATACAGTTCTGATAAAGCAGCTTCGAGCCCATCTCCTATTTTTGCGGGAAATCCTCTATCCCTCAGGGCTTTCCCTACAAATGTCAATGCGGTCATTACAGGCATCGGCTTAGCCGTATGGCCCATGTGGCCGATCCTGAGCAACGCACCATTCAACTCTCCATATCCGGGAGAAATGACGACACCGTATGTTTCCCGCAAATGTTCAATAAATGAGGCCGATTCAATCGCCTCGGGAATCTTAAAGGCGGTACAGCAATCTGTAGCGATGAATTCCGATTCCGGCCACAGCGACAGCCCCATTGCCTTTAGCCCCGCTCTGCAGGCTCTTGCACAATCGCCATGTCGCTTCCAGACCGCTTCAAGCCCCTCTTCAAAGATCATATCCAGGGCGGCATTAAGGGCGTAGATCAACGAGACGGAAGGCGTATAGGGAAATGCTCCATGTGTCAGCCACTTCTCTTTCCAGTCGAGCATGCTGAGAAAGGTATTACGGGCAGGGTTCGAAGCAGCAATCCTCTGCCATGCATCCGGACTTACCGCCATCAAACTCAGACCAGGCATCGCACCTATACACTTTTGCGGACCGGTAATGCAGATATCAATTCCCCATTCATCGGTTCTCACTTCACTACCCGCAACGCCTGAAACAGAATCGACAAGGGTGATAGCCCCATATTCTTTAGCAATAGGACACAGCTCGTTAATGGGATTTATCGTTCCCGAAGGGGTCTCAGAATGGACAACACTCATCAGTTTTATATCGGGGTTCTTCTCAAAGGCAGAACGTACTTCTTCCGGAGTAATCGAGCTGTTGTAGTCTTTCCGAATTTCAACCACTTTGCCACCGTACATATGGATAAAGTCTTCAAACCATTTACCGAACACCCCGGTAACGAGGTTCAAACAGGTATCTCCGGGCCTGATACAACTGAATGCGGCCGCCTCAAGTCCCAGTATCGCCTCGCCTTGCATGATGATGATATCATTACTTGTTAGAAATAGTTTTTTAAGCTTCTCCTCAACGCCATGGTGCAACTGTTTAAACGCCGGATCATAATGATAGAGGATTGGTTCTGCCGCCGCTTTCGATACACGCGGATGTATTTCAGCCGGGCCAGCAGACATTGTCAGTTTGTCATACTTCACGTGAACACCTCGCTTTTTCCATCCATACTTGAATTTGTACATGTAAATTAAGTGCCAATTTTCCAATGGAAGTGATTAGGTAAAAAAAGAACATCGATGTAATCTTTTTAATACAATCAATTATTAGATTCAAGACATTAAATCCCAGCATCAAATACGAAGGGAAACAGATCAAACAGCTTTATATCGCCCAATTTCTTCCATAGAGACAGGGATATACCGATCTTTGCAGTAGGCTTTGAAAGGTGTACTAACGGAATTTACGGTTTACACCGGCGAGGTCGGCCTGAAAGGATAGAAGGATTTCCTCAATCTCGGTATTCGAAACCGCTGATTGGTCGATCATACGATTCAAGCTTTCCCGAAGGGAATCATATTCCTGAAACACATTGAGTATGGATTGCACATCTTCCTGAACTTCATCGGCACTATCTTTGCTCTTTTGAGTTGTTTCCAAAAGCTTTTGCAGGATTTCCCGGCTTGATGAGACTTCGGCACCGATGGACTGCATGATGTCCACGAGCTGAAAGATTAAGTCGATCATTTCATGCAGCTGTGCAGACGCCTGAGTAACGATCTCCCTGGATTGCTCCCCATGTCGCCGGATCTCTTTGGCGACAACAGCGAACCCCGCTCCTTCCGTTCCGACACGGGCAGCCTGAATCGAAGCATTCATTGCAAGAATATTCGTCATCTCGGACAAATCTTCGATTTCCTTCAGCTGCTTCTCCGCCTCTTCGGCTTTCAACTGCAAGGCCTGCCCGAGCTTATAGGAATCGCCGAAAGATGTATCGATATGAGAAAAATGCTCTTCCACATCTTCGATGTAGCCTCGGGAACGCAAGAAAACATCAAGCAAACGTTCCATTCGCTGCTGAAAGGTTGACCTGACGGTCCCAATGACCTCGGTTAATTTAGCGAATTGTTCATGCAAATACTGGATCGTAATATTCAGAAGCTGACTTCGCGATATAATTTCAAAAACGATCGCATTGATTTTACTCGCGAAGTAATGCAGTATCTTTTTCCCGTTGCTTATCCTGGTCGTCGCATGTGCTTGGCCCATTGTGTCTATCTCCCGATGAACAAGGCGGTAAGAGTCTGGTTGTGATGAGTGAACAATTCCTCTCCGTAGGTATTAAAGCCTATGTAAGGAAGGGATGAAAAAATCTGATGAAAGCTCTCCAATTTGCCATCCTCTTTCATTTCAAGATATCGAAGGACACAATTAAAAAGTATTACTCCCTGAATGGGATAGACATAGTCTTCGGCTTTTTTTAGTGCATCTCTGGCATTTGCAAGAATATCACCCTGCTTTAAGAGTTGCATTTTAGTGCCGGCCTCTATAAAGCAGTAGAATTGCAGTCCTTTCCCATCTATTACCGCATTGGGGCTTCTTGTATAAACCCTATCGCCGATAACCACCCCTAATGGATTCCGTGAAAAATGGATATGGTCGATTGCCTCCGGTCCCGGAAGATTCAGCAGCTTAGCGTAATAATCGGCGGCAGGCATGTGGTTTATTTCCCACACAATGCGCCGCTGAGGATCGGCACGGGTGATAAGGAACTCCTTCCCGGTAGGCAGATAATGGACAAAATGATCATAGAAAAAAGGAACCTTCATCTTCATTACCGCTACAGCCGCTCCGTCGCTGGACATTATAGAATTATGCGCAACCAATGTTTCGGTAAATGTTAGTTCATCTGCCGCTGCTCCGCCGACAATGGGGAAGGTGAACTTCTTTGCAGTGGTAAACTCTTTCATCAGCAACTCACCCAACGACAGTCCGTCGATAAGTACGATTCCAATGTAATCGGCGGGATTTACTTCACCTTCAGGAAGCTGAAGAGCAATATCCTCGACGATTTCACGTGCCGTCTGTCGCGGATGTGCTTTAACACCTTCACGAAAAGAGGAAACCACTGTTTCCACTTCATCAGAGGAAAGCGACATGGCCGTAAAACCTTTTTCCATCGGCCCGTTCGGTCCCCACCCACCGATCATCGATGAGCCGAGGCATACGGCCTCGGGAAACCACTGGTGGACGGTCGCCTCTATGTCCAACTTTTTATAATCGACAGAAAAAAAATACAAAACGATCCGAACATTTTCCTGCGAGATCGCCTGCAAGACCGGATCAATATCCTCTCCGGCTGTAGCCGCTGTAAGAACTGACATAGTATTTTGAACCCTCGTTGGAGCAGAATATACTAGAGCACTCACAATGACAATAAAAAAATACATGCATTGTCAAAAGAGAACCCACGTATCCCCGAAATTGCAGAAGCAATCGGTATGGAAATAAAGAAAGAAATGGTATATTCTCACTACAAAATATAATGAAGGACGACAGGCAAATGAGAAAAGTACGTTCAACGGTAGATGCCTTATCCTCGCCTTTGACGGGGAAAGGAATACGGCTTTCCGGTAAGGTCGTGAAGTACCTTTTGGGTCTTCTTATCCTTGCCATGGTTTCCGGCTGTACGATGCTGCCGGCATCAATTCGGAGCGAGGGCCCGGAACCAGGGACCGTGGGATTCTATGAAGTCACCCCGGTAGAAGGTAAGGTCGTAACGGATAATGTGACGGCCCGGAGAATGAGTACTCCGGGAGATCGCATCTACGTGTATCGCGTCGATGATGATATGGTGGTTCTTGGCGAAGGAAATACAAACCCAGAGGCCAAGGTAAAACCCTTCGATGAGGTAAGCGGTGGGGTTGTGATTACTCCCGACGGAGCAAAGCGACTTGCCTCTTATCTGGAAAAAGTAATCGCCCAGTACGATAGTACGGATAAACAGAACAGCTTGTACATGGACTTCCGCTTTTTGACCGACGGAACCATCGAAGAAGGCCAGGGAGAAGAGGTTACTACAAAGGAGAAGATCACTCTTCGTTTTCAATACATATTCAACAAGATGGCACTTGAAGATGAGGAAACGACCCTCTGCTATCTGGGAGGAAGAGCTTCAGCCTCACCAAAAGAATTGACATACAACGAAATCAAAATACTCATCTCGAACCTGCAAAAAAAGTAACCCCTCTATGCGGATACTCCGCCCTATGGCGGCGGAGCATCCGTGCCGTTGCTTCTTATGCTAGCATAATCAAGTTCATCATTCATAACATTTCATTATCAATTCAGCATAAAATATAATTATACATAAAGAGTTATTTTCTCTATCCTCCCGGCAAGGAGTTGCCATGAAATTGTTAAACATCTTGCCGGGCCTGGTAATGTGCATCATCATAGGCGGAGTCTCGTTTATAGTCGCTCGATATATTCCTCTGGGAAGTGTAACGATATCAATTCTGCTCGGAGTGCTTACCGCCAACATTGTAAGGCTTCCTGATATAACAAAAGCGGGAGTACGTTTTGCAGAAAAAAAGGTTTTAACCTGGGCTATTGCCTTACTCGGCCTGGAACTCGATTACCGCGTACTCCTTTCCCTGGGGTATTCCACTATTGTTATTATTCTTACAGGAGTCATCTTTACTATCGGTATGGGACTTTTTTGGGGAAAAATCTTAAAAGCGGAACGTAATCTCAGCCTGCTTGTGGGAATTGGAAATGCAGTCTGTGGAAGTTCTGCAATTGCCGCGGCTCAAGGGGTAATTAAGGCAGAAGAAGAGGATGTGGGTGTATCCATCGCCGTCATTAATCTTCTCGGGACAGTGGGAATATTTTTACTTCCCGGAATTTTCTTTGTGTGGAAGGGGTTCCCAAACGCAGGAAAGGGTATCCTTATAGGCGACACCCTCCAGGCAGTGGGACAGGTAACAGCGGCAGGCTTCTCTCTTTCAGATGCAATAGGGCAGACAGCAACAATAGTAAAAATGGGAAGAATCCTTCTCCTTACCCCATTGGTCCTTATCCTCGGGGGAATCAGGAAACGAAAAACGGGAGAAGATATTCGAGGTGAAAAACTCCCCGGCATACCGCTCTATATCCTTTTCTTTATCCTCTTCTCGGTTATCGGGTCAGTAGAAATGCTGCCGGCCCCGGCAACAGCGGCAATCAAGCTAATCAGCAAATTGCTTCTTACGGTGGCAATGGCAGGTATCGGCATGAAGATCACCCTCCACCAGCTTATCCGAGGCGGCAGAACCGCTCTCGGAATCGGCATGCTCACCTGGGGCTGCCAAATTGCTTTCAGCCTCCTGCTCATCATGCTTCTGCATTAGTATGATGTCAGTGTTCGGAATCCTGGTGATGTATATTCATAGCCGTTTGGATATGACAAAGGCTCCACAAAACATGATCTATACGGCGAGCCTCTTTCCAATGGTAAGCAATCGCGCTACCCGCTCTCCCGTCTCTACCAGGAGGCCCCGCCCTTTTTCCATAGCCTCGGCGAGCGTCATAGCCCTGTTCACAGTGCTGATTACCGCATCGATACCCACATCATACACAGCTTCAAAGTCATCACCGATATCCCCTACAATGGCAATGACCGGGATCTCTCCGGCCCTTTTTGTCCAAAGAGCGACCCCGGCAGGGACCTTTCCGAAAGGGGTCTGCCGGTCAAGTTTCCCTTCTCCGGTAATGACAAGGTCCGCATCCCGTACCAGCTCACTAAAATCAAGCATGCTCAGGACCGCATCAATTCCCGGCCGCAGTTCCGCACCCAACAAACCGACAAGCCCTCCGCCGAGGCCTCCGGCCGCCCCGCTGCCGGGAAGTTCGGCGATGGAGACATGGAGGTCACGCTCTACGATCTCGGCATAATGTGCCAGGGCCCGGTCCAGTTCTTTCACCATGGCGGGACTCGCTCCCTTCTGCGGTCCATAGGTAGCCGAAGCCCCCTGAGGACCGCAGAGGGGATTAGTGACATCACACGCCGTAATGAGTTTTATGTCTTTGATACGGGGGTCCATGCGGGAAACATCTATGGAATCAAGGGAAAGCAGTGCCGCCCCTCCCCGTTTAATCTCGTTTCCCGATTTGTCTTTCAAGGAAATTCCCAGTGCCTGCGCCATCCCTGCACCGCCGTCGTTTGTGGCACTGCCGCCGATACCAAGAAGGATCTCTTTGCAACCGGCATCCAGGGCGGCTTTCATAAGTTCTCCGGTTCCATACGTAGTGGAAAGAGAAGGGTCCCGCTTATTCTCCGGAACAAGAGGAAGACCAGAGGCAGCGGCCATCTCCAAAACGGCTTTTTGTCCCGGAAGCATCCCCCACTCCGCCTCTACTGTTCTTCCCAAGGGGTCTGTCACCCGGCAGCGTCGTTTTTCGCCTCCAAGGGCCCTTACCACGGTATCCGTTGTTCCCTCGCCTCCGTCGGCAATGGGAACGATATGATATTCCTGCTCGCCCAGAATCCGTTGCATGCCCTCTTTGATAGCCAAGCACACCTGCTCTGCAGAGTTACTTCCTTTGTAGGAATCTGTAGCTATGACGATCTTCATATTATATTTCCTTTTCAGCTTTTAAAAGATTTCCGGCGACAGCCTGATTATCTACGAGATCGAGGACCTTCCGGAAAAAGGCTGCCGCCTTATCGCTTTGATGCATATGATTCATATAAAGGCTCCCGATATTATTCAGGGATTCAATATCAGAAGGATCATATTCGGCCGCCTCAAGGTAGAGTTCCAGGGCCTTTGCAGGATCGCTTTTCATGAGAGAACGGGCCTCTTCTACTAAGCGTGCATTTTCCGCAATATGTGAATAGCGAGCTTCGTCCTTCAAAAGCTTCAATCGAAGCTGTATCAGCTTTTTCTCTTTCTCCGCAGGTTCCTCTTCCAAAGCCTTGTGGTACCACGAGACAGCCGACGATCCCTTACCCCAGTAATAATAGATATCAGCCAAAAGGCGGCATAAGCGGAGGCTCCTTCCAAAACGATCGATGCTCTGTGTAAGAAGGGCTTCGGCCTGATCGAATTTCTTTTGGGCCAACAAGACGACTCCCATATTGTAATTCAATCCCAATACGCCAGGCCGTCGTTTCATCATTTTTAACAGATACCGTTCAGCCTCTGCCCATTGGCTTTGCACCATGGCATTGAGCGTCCTTCGCTCGTAATAACGATCAAGAATTCCCATAGGCCCCTCGTGTAACTATTGCATCTAATAATACCGGACACATAATAGTATCCGGTATTATTCCGTTATGAAATCGTTTTTTCCTGGTGTTTAGATGAAGATGGCCCCGAGTATCATGATAACGATGATGGCTACAACTCCCTCCACAAGGGTAACCCCGGTTTGGGTTTTGTATGCCGTCGAGGTATCCATATCGGAAAATTGAGAAACGACCCAGAAGTAGCTATCGTTTGCATGAGAAACGGTCATGGATCCGGCACCGATGGCAAGGACCGTAAGGACCTTGGCAATCTCGGAAGTCATTCCCATGTCTCCCATAAGAGGAGCAATCATAGCAGAAGTAACAATCATCGATACGGTGGAAGCTCCCATAGCGGTTTTGAGAAGTGCCGCTATGATAAACGGAATGAGAAGGCCAGCATGCATCTTTATAAGTGAGCTGGAAAGAACATCGGCGATCGGAAGGGCCCGGAGCACCTGGCCCAGAGAACCGCCTGCACCTGTTATGGCAAGGATTCCTGCAGCGCTGACGATCCCTTCACTCATCCATTTGAATGAGGTACCTTTGGGTTCGGCTTTCGGGATAAGCGTTACCGCAAGGCCGATACCGAGAATAAGGGCGGTAACGGGATTTCCAATAAAATCGAAGAAAGACTTTGCAACTCCGGATCCAAATGGGGCCGAAGGAAAATCGGCAATAGATTTGAAAGCAATGAGGATGATGGGTAATAAGATCGGTGCAAAAGAGCGCAAAGCATTAGGGAGTTTCCCATACTTGTCCATCAGCTCATCGAGGGTCACCTCCGGATTGGCGGGGATATCGTATCTGCTGGAAATTTTCAACGCATAAAAGTAGCCGGCCAAAAGGACAGGAATCGAAACGGCAAGGCCGACTAAGATAACCAAGCCTAAATCGGCTTTTAGGGTCCCGGCCATGATAATGGGACCAGGTGTAGGTGGAACCAGACAATGGGTGGCATAAAGCCCAGAACTGAGACAGGTGGCCATAACGGCCAGTGAAATCCCCGATTTTTCCGCCAAGGCCCTATTAATAGGCGAAAGGATGACGAACCCTGAATCGCAAAAAACAGGAATACTAACCACGTAACCGGTAAGGCTCATGGTTAACGGAGCCCGTTTCTTTCCCACAACCTTTAGAATGGCATTTGCCATTGTCAATGCAGCACCGGTTTTTTCCAGGATGGTTCCAATGATTGTTCCCGCAAGAATAACAATCCCGATGCTACCGAGAATACTGCCAAAACCGGAGGTAATGGTACTGATCAAGTCGTCTACGGGTATACCACAGACAATTCCGACAAAATAGGCTGCTAAAAGCAGGACAACGAAGGGATGCCAGTTCAATTTTGAAATTAATAACACCATTCCCACTATGGCAATGATGACCGCAAGGAATAGATACCATCCAGGCATTTTCTCTCTCCTTTCTTAATCTGAGATTATTCGATACTTAAAGTTGAACCTGTACTATTTCTGAAAGAAGTATGACTCCGTTCTTCCAGAAACGAGACGGCCGCTTCTCCTGTACAGTGTGAAACTCCCATGATCGAGATCTTTCTCTTTATAAAATCGTTAATAACATAACGGATCCGCTGGCTTGAGGCTTCAACTAAATGGGTTCCCCCGAGAAGAGCATAGATAGGCTTATCAAAACGCTCTTCTACCGTATCAAGCATGTTGAGAATTCCAGGATGGGCACATCCCACAAGGACCACGAGTCCCTTTGCAGCTTCTACGACTAATAGCACTTCATCACGAAATTCATCGGGATACACCTGGCGTGTCGCATCATCCCAGAGAACAAACCGGGGATGTATAAGCTCTTCGGAATGAATTTTCTTAAAGTTCGTAACAATCCAGGCCCCCGGAGCAATTTCGGTAGTATCGGCTGTGACCTCTTTATGACTGATTGAACGGGTCTCAAGAAACAGTTCGTCAAAATCATTACCAAGATATTGGAGGGAAGGGCCATATATACCATATTTTTTCTCAAAAAACCCCTTCCCCGTCCATAACGTATACTGAGAATCGGGATACGCTTCGACAAAGGGGCGGAAGCCTCCTGTGTGGTCATAGTGACCATGGCTAAGAATTACATGGCGAACATGTCCAACATCAACTAACAGTTTATTTGCATTGTCAATAAATCTCCGACTGCTGCCGGTGTCGAAAAGAAGCATCTCCCCATCTTTGTCGATAAAGAATGAAAGCCCATGTTCTCCGGAAAGCCCCTTGTGCTCACCTATGGAATTCTCAATTAAGGTTGTTATTGTTATGCTCATTGGCGAAGCAATTTCCTTTCCACAAAGTTGTATGTTATCTGTTGTCTGACAAGTAAAGATTGTAAAAGCAAATCTCTTATCTGTCAAACTGTTTTTTATGCTATATATGAGTATAGGCCTTGATGTCTTCCAGGGCATTATGAAGATGGCCGGTCATGTGCCGTGCAGCTGCCACACCATCACCCACTTGAAGAGCCTTTAGAATTTCACCGTGCTCATCAACCGTTCGCTCCAACCGCCCCGGCATATTTAAACTGGCGAACCAGCCCTCATTCAGCGTTTTGGTCATGGTATTCATTAAAACAGAAAGCGTGCGGTTTTTTGTCATTTTGGCAATTAAAAGATGAAAGGCACTATCCTTCTCTATGGCTTCCACAAGGTTCTTCTGCCGGACAAAATCACAAAACAGAGAGTAATGCGCTGCCAATTCGGCAAGAGCCTCTTTACCTGCCCATTTGGCCGCCAACGAGGCGGCGTGGGGCTCTATAAGAAGACGAACTTCAAAATGCTCCTTCAATAGTTCCATGTTATCTACAACCCAACTTCGAATCGGACAATCATTCTCTTCGGGCGCACTTATGAAAATTCCCTTCCCCTGAAAAACCTTAACGATTCCGGTAACCTCAAGCATCCTTACCGCCTCACGGACAGAAGAGCGGCTTACCTCAAGTTTATTCGCTAACTCATTCTCACTATAAAGTTTATCACCCGGTTTCAGATGTTCAGAGTCGATAATCTCCTTGATTGCATCCGTAACCAGAAGCGAGACCCTTTCCTTTTTAAGCGATTTCATATGGGTCTATTGTACTCGCTAAGATAGCTTTCCATCAAGCAAGTACCAGGGCTCGGCCATAAAGAAGGCATCTTCATTTCTTTCGGGTACACAATTGTAAAGATTGCTTCGACAATGTAAACGTTCTGTAAAAGGTGGCCGCCGGCGGGATAGAGCCCGTTATCCAAGAGGGAAAAAAGTGCTTAGTATACCACCATCAGGTATCTGGGAGTATACATGAAGATGAATTTGACACAACAGCGCATCACGAAAAAAGAATTGCTGCTCGTCATGATAGGATTTGTCCTTCTATGTGCAGGATGCACCGAGAAAGCAGCAAAAACCCATTATGTCTTTACCACGATAGAACGAGGCGACATCGAGAATACCGTTACCAGCTCCGGCACTCTTGAGGCGGTAGGGACGGTGGATGTTCTTTCCCAGATGACAGGAACAGTCGAGAAAATCTATGCCGATTACAATGATGTCGTCACAAAAGGTGAACGCCTTATCGACCTGAATACCGAGATCCTGGAGATTCAGGAAAAGGAGGCGGAAGCCTCTGTCCTGGAAGCCCAGGCCACCTATGATCACACCCTTCTGGAATATAATAATAATGCAGGACTCCATGCAAAGAACATGTTATCGGACTTTGATCTCGATACCAGCAAGATGGAGCTTCATATTGCAAAGGCACAGTTGATGAGTGCAGAGGCCCAACTTAAACAGATCAACATCGAACTGGAACAGTACGCGCTTATACTCTCCCCCATTTCGGGAATTGTCCTGGAACGTGATGTCGAGGTTGGGGACACGGTGGTAAGCGGGACCAGCGCCACAACACTCTTCTCCCTGGCAAAGGATCTTTCGCAGATGGAAATCCATGTAGACGTGGATGAACTTGATATCAGCGAAATCACAAAGGGACAAGAGGTACGTTTTACCGTGGATGCCTATGCGGGAGACACCTTCTCCGGCAGTGTCCGGCAAATTCGCCTTGTCCCGACGACCGAAGACAACGTCGTTACCTATACGGTCATCGTGGATGCCGATAATCAGGAAAACAAGTTGCTGCCTGGAATGACGGCAACGGTTGATTTCCTTGTCGAACAGAAAAGTAACGTACTCCTTGTACCCAATGCGGCCCTCAGGTTCGAACCCGTGGAGGAAAAGAGTGAGCAAAAAGCATCCGATACGGCCTCAAAAAAGGGATTGTTTTCCTCCGCTATGCCCGGCGGGGGAATGGGGATGGGAGGCCCCCCCGGTGGCGGGCCCGGGAATAGGCCCGGAGGGACTCCTCCGGGAAACGCGGAAAACAAGGCGAAGAACGCCGCGGCGCCCATGGCTCCTCCGGCCGAAAATGGCGCAGAGATGAAAAACCTTTGGTATGTAAACGAAAAAGGCGAGCCTGAGTCCATCCCCGTCATGACCGGCGTCACGGACGGCATCCATACCGAAATTCTCGGACCCGACAATCTTGAGGGGCGGCAGATCATCGAAAAGGTAAAGGTCGAATAGCATGCCGATTATCGAAATGCACGGGGTAAAGCGGTTCTACGTCATGGGAGATATCACCGTAAAGGCGTTGCGGACCATCGACCTCTCCATAGAACAAGGCGAGTTTGTTGCGGTCATGGGCCCATCCGGTTCGGGAAAGTCCACCTTGATGAATATCATCGGCTGCCTGGATAAGCCTACGGACGGGGTTTACATGCTCGACGGCTTGAACACGAAAGAGGCGAAGATGGATGAATTCGCCGATATCAGGAATCAGAAGATCGGCTTTGTGTTTCAAGGCTTTAATCTCCTTTCGAGAACGACCGCCGTGGAAAATGTCGAACTGCCGCTCTTTTACAACAGAAAAAAGAGGATCTCCGATTCATTGAAAAGGGCGGAAGCAGCCTTGAAAAAGGTGGGGCTTGGAACGCGGCTTGACCACGTTCCGTCTCAACTCTCGGGAGGGCAACAGCAAAGGGTGGCCATTGCCCGGGCATTGGTAAACGACCCCGCCTTCATCCTTGCGGACGAACCGACCGGCAACCTTGATACCGAGACCACCATTGAAATCATGGCCCTGTTTCAGGAGCTCAACGATCAGGGAATCACCATTGTGATGGTGACGCACGAGCCGGATATGGCCTGTTATGTGAAAAGAATCATCACCATGCAGGACGGACTTGTTGTCTCCGACCGCCAAGTGAACGATAGGAAAAAGGCCTCCGAGGATCTGCAGGCCTGGCGGGTAAGCCACAGCCAGCTCTATAAAGAACAGGCGGAGGCACTTCCATGACGACGAAAATTCTCGCCAAACTTGCCGTCAGAAGCATCATGCGAAATAGAATGCGAAGTCTCCTAACATCTCTCGGAATCATCATCGGCGTGGGATCCGTCATCATCATGGTGGCCATCGGGGAGGGGTCGCAAAAACAGATTCAGGAACAGATCGAATCCATGGGAGCAAATCTCCTGATGCTATTCCCGCAGCGGGGAGATACTGCCAACAGGTTGAGTCTTAAAGACTCGGCAAAAATACGGAAAGAGAGCAGCTATCTTTCCTCGGTTTCAGGCAATATCAGAGAATCCGTTACGGTAGTCGGCGGCAACGGCGACTGGGGAACGACCCTCTACGGAGTGGAATCCGGTTATCTGCAGATCAAGCAATGGAGCATTGCCGAAGGGGATTTTTTTACAGACACCGATGCCGAACAGAAAAGGAAGGTTGTGGTTCTGGGCAGCACCGTGGCCCAGGAACTTTTCGGAAACGAGAATCCCATCGGTCGCAAGGTTAGGGTCAATATGACCCCGGTAACGGTTATCGGTGTACTTGAAAGCAAGGGGAACACCGCCATGGGAGACGATCAGGATGATGTGATTATGGCCCCCCTTGAAACCGCCTTATCACGTATGAGCAGGAAGGATTTTCTGGATACCATCGAGATGAGTGTCGTTTCCAAGGAGCTTATGGAACAGGCGGAAACGGAAATCGAACAGATTATGCGGGAATCCCATCGTCTGGCTGCAGGTTGGGATAACGACTTCAGAATCATGAACCAATCGGAAGTGATCGAAACAGCCTCCGAGACATCCAAGACTCTAACGATTCTCCTTGCGGCCATCGCCGGGGTTTCTTTGCTTGTCGGAGGGATTGGGATCATGAACATTATGCTGGTCTCTGTTACCGAACGAACGAGAGAAATCGGAATACGGATGTCCGTCGGAGCCCGGAAAAAGGATATTCTCCTCCAGTTTCTCTCAGAATCGATCCTGCTGAGCCTGATGGGGGGCATCATCGGTATCATCATCGCCGTTATTGCAGCCTTGTTCGTCAATCGGTTTGCAAACATTCCCACCGTGATCGATCCGATCGTCGTCATCGTTTCGGCCCTGTTCGCCGCCGGAGTGGGAATCTTTTTCGGGTACTATCCGGCAAGAAAAGCGGCAAATCTCTATCCCATTGAAGCGCTGCGATATGAGTAAAAGCGGACACGATCGCTGCGGCCGTTGATTATCACACTACTGTTCGCATTCCGTTGTTTAAGGATAAAAGCAGCCAAGAAATCGTTGTTACGGCAATGGGAAGGCTCCTTTCATCGATATCGAACGCCGAATTGTGGTGTGTTTCTTTCATGTCGGTTCCGTACAGCATGAACAAGGCCTTCCCTCCCCTCCTCTGTACCGCTTTCATGAAGTAGGTATAATCTTCACTTCCCGCCAGAAGAATAGGCTCGGAGACGATCGCTTTGATATGCCTATTCTCGGCAACGATCTTTTCGGCATATTCGATAAAATCCTGATTTCCGACCGCAGTTTCAGACGCTCCCATGAAGACTATCTTCTTTTGTACCTCATACATTTTTGCTGCCGCATCGACGATCCTCAGCACCCGTTCTTTTACATACTCGTTAATTTCCGATGTGGAGCCTCGAGTTTCAAGTGACATAAAGGCTGTGGCGGGTATGACGTTCCTGCCCGTACCGGCGTTCAGACATCCGACATTCACCATGCTTTTTCCCTTGCTGTGGGCCGAAATGCTGTGGATATTGGCCGTTGCCGTCACAGCGGCAAGCAAAGCATTTTTTCCACGTTCGGGAGCCCCTGCGGCATGACTCGATTTCCCCTCATAGTAGACATCGATCTTTGTAGTGGCAAGAAACCCTGCCAAACGAAACGACACTTTGCCACATGCATGAGGAACTATTCCTATATGGCCACCGATCATGTAATCAACATCATCGACAATTCCGGAAGCGGCCATTGCCTTTGCTCCTCTAACCCCTTCCTCCGCAGGCTGAAAGATTAGTTTAACTGTTCCGTGTAGTTCATGCTTCAACGTTGCCAGGGTTTCCGCCACACCAAGACCTATGGCAGCATGGGCATCATGCCCGCAGGCGTGCATCATATTCGGATTCACCGAAGCAAAGCCCTCGGTAAAGGGAAAATGCCCGGGATCATTCGATTCCTGAACCTGCACCGCGTCAATATCAAAACGGGCGGCCCGTACAGGTCCGTCTCCATTCTTTATGATACCAACAACGGCCGTAAAACCATTCTTCACGAGTTCGGCATATTCGGGGTCGGCGCCTTGCTCCAGGGCCCGGAGATAGTGCATCTCCAGGGTCTCGGGATCGGGCAGCCCCATCCTTTCGGAGGCTTTGAGAACAGAAGCTCCTACCCTGACCTCATAGCCCAGCTGGTCGAGCCTTCGTGCAATCAAAGAGGCTGTTCTAACCTCGATCCACCCCGTCTCGGCGTATCGATGGAAATCTCTTCGATACGTAAGTATCCTCTTTGATAGATCATTTACAATTGTTTCTATACGGTGAACCATTTTTATACCTTTATCATCTACCATTGACGTAATCACTATATTCGAATCAAACATCAAGGAACAGAGGGAAAGGCTACTACCCCCACGTTCTCCCAAACGATGACAAAAGGGGGTAAGAAGAGTATTATATTCCATACATATTTGTAGTACAGTTTTATGTTTGTTACATTTACGTATGTTTATAATGGACAATAATTCCTCCTGAAAATCCGATTACCATTTCTTTTTCACAAAAATGAAGGATTAAGAGGACTTTTTCTTAAAAAACCATCACTTTTACTCTATTTTTCGCTTTTTCTCACAATATAACCACCATCTGGTACGGATATTGCATATATATCTAAAACTAAAAGGATGGAGAGAAAAATGGTAAACAAACGATCAAGACGCACATCCCTTTGGGGTCTATTCCTTGCCCTATTCGTGACAATTGCGCTGGCTTCCTGCGGATCTTCGAAATCCGAAGAGCCAGCGGCAGAGGAATCAGCGACGGCGGCCCCGGAAACGGGTAAATCGACCTTGGAGCTGGTGAAGGAACGGGGCAAGGTCATCGTGGGGGTAACAGCGGGAGTCCCCGGATATTCGGCCCCCGACAGCGAAGGCATATGGCAGGGTTTCGACGTCGATCTTGGAAGAGCGGTTGCCGCCGCCGTACTCGGAGATCCCGACGCGATCGAATGCCGTCCTTTGAGTGCAAAGGAACGCTTTACCGCGCTTCAGTCGGGTGAAATCGACGTGCTTGTCCGTGTCACAACCTGGACAGCGACCCGGGACAGCCAGCTGGGCGTAAACTTTGCCGGTGTCAACTATTATGACGGTCAGGGCTTCATGGTCGCCAAAGACTCGGGGATTACCTCCTTGGCAGATCTCGATGGGGCAACCGTCGCGGTGCAGTCAGGAACGACTACCGAGCTCAACCTCTCCGATTATTTTCGAAAAAACAATATGGACTTCGAGCTGATTACCTTCGAAAAGAACGATCAGGCATCGGCGGCCCTTGAAGCGGGACGAGCCGACGCGGTCACCAGCGACCAGTCACAGTTGTACGCCCTCAGAACCAAATTCAAGGAACCTGAAAACTTCATCATGCTTCCCGAACTGATCTCGAAAGAACCTTTGGGGCCGGTTGTCAGGCAGGGCGACGATGAATGGTTCAATATTGTGAAATGGACCCTCTTCGCCATGCTCAATGCCGAGGAATACGGTATTACCTCGGATAATGTGGACGAAATGAAGGAGACGAGCGACAACCCCAACGTCAAAAGGCTGCTCGGCTCCGAAGGCGGTGTATGGGAGGGCTTCGGCCTGGAGAGCAACGCCGGTTACAACATCATCAAATATATCGGCAACTATGGTGAAAGCTTCGAACGAAACCTGGGAAGCGGTTCACCACTGAACATATCCAGGGGACTCAACGCCCTGTGGACCAAGGGAGGAATCCAGTACGGAATGCCTATCCGATAGCGTGCACTCCTTCGGTCCGTGTTGCAAGCCGTCCGACATCAGTCGGGCGGCATCTTTACGATCACAGGAATTGGTATCCGTATGAACAGAACAAAAACACGAAGCATAACAATACAGACGACGATCATCATAGCCCTGATAGCGATCTTCACCTTTTTCGGGTATAACTACATTCGAAATATTACCAGCAGGAATATCGGCATCGGATTCGGCTTCATGCACGAAACCGCCGGGTTTTCCATCAGCCAAACCCTGATTTCCTACACCGAATCGGATACCTTTGGCAGAACCTTCGTTATAGGCCTGCTTAATACCCTGGTAGCCTCGATAATCGGCATTGTGCTGGCTACCCTCCTCGGCTTTCTGATCGGGCTGATGCGCTTATCAAAAAACAAACTGATCCATAATGTTGCGGTCGTCTATGTCGAAGTGCTTCGGAATATACCACCGCTTCTGCATGTCCTTTTTTGGTACCAGGTCGTCTTTCTCAATGTCCTGCCCCCCTTTAAAGAATCGTTCAAGCTGGGCAACTGGCTCTACATAAATGTACGGGGTATTACCATACCCTCTTTTATTCCTCAAACAAGCGCTACGACCTTCAGGATTCTTTTTTTCGTCTCCATTGTTGCAATCTTCTACATTGGATATGTAAAAAAGAAGATGGTCCTTCGGGGAGTACACAAAAAACTGTGGCCGCTCCAGCTGGCAATCCTCCTGGCTCTGGTCCTTTTCGCGGCCATTGCCAAACCGTTTCAGATCGTGCTTCCGGAAATTACGAAATTCAAATTTTCGAGCGGAACAACAATCAGACCGGAACTTTTTTCCGTGGTGGTTGCCCTGGGAACATACACCTCGACCTATATCTCCGAGGCCGTCAGGAGCTCCATCATAGCGGTCCCCAAGGGGCAGCTGGAGGCGGCAAAGAGCCTCGGCTTTAACCGATACAGGAGGCTCCAGCTCATTATCATCCCCCAGGCGATGAGAACGATGATACCGCCGGTCACCAACCAGTATCTGAATCTTATCAAAAACACATCCCTCGGGATGGCGGTTGCCTACCCCGATCTTACATCGGTCTTTGCCGGTACAACCCTTAATCAGACGGGACGGGCCCTGGAGGTGATGTCCCTGGTCATGCTTACCTATCTCTCCATTAGTCTCGTAACCTCACTGCTGATGAATTGGTACAACCGCTCAATCATCAACAAAAAGGGAGAGATGTTGGCAAAAGAGGAGGTCCCCCTTGACTGACAAGATAAAAAATCTGCTTAAGACCATAAAGCGGGATTATTTTAATTCTCCCTTTACTATTATGTTGTCTCTGGTCATACTCTACCTTGCCGTACGGCTCGGTATATGGCTGATCCAGTGGGCCTTTATCAATGCGGTATGGAGCGGAGAAAACCGGGAGGTGGCCGTCAAAAACGGAGCGACATGGGCATTTATCAGGGCAAAAATCCGTTTTTTCATCTTCGGCTTCTACCCAAAGGATCAGATATGGAGAATCATCATCACCTTCCTGATTATGGCACTCTCCTTCATCCCCTATTTCATGAAGAAGATACACCACAAGGTGTTGGTCTTCGCCTCCCACATGCTTATCTGGCCGATCGTCATCATCTTTTTTCTCTCCGGAGGGGCTGGCCTGGAAAAGGTTTCCACGAACGACTGGGGAGGACTCACCCTCACCCTGATTCTTTCGAGCCTGGGGCTCCTCTACTCCTTTCCTATCGGTATAGCCCTTGCCCTTGGACGAAGGAGTTCCTGGCCGGTCATCCGGGGGCTTAGTGTAGCGTATATCGAGTTCTTCAGGGGAATCCCCTTGATAACGATCCTTTTCATGGCCTCGGTGGTTGTTCCCTTTTTTCTGCCGCCTCAGATATCCGTTGATAAAATCATCAGGATCATAGTCGGTATGACCTGCTTTCAGTCCGCGTATCTGGCCGAGGTGATACGGGGCGGACTGCAGTCCATTCCCAAGGGACAGTATGAAGCATCGGATTCTCTCGGCTTCGGTTTCAGTTTGCAGCAGTACCTCATCATCCTTCCCCAGGTGCTCAAGGTCACCGTTGCAAACATCGGCGGAATTTCCATTTCCTTTCTGAAGGATACCACCCTTGTTCTCATTATCGGAATGTTCGATTTGCTTGGCATGGTCAGCCCCCTTGCCAGCGACAGCAATTGGCTCGGTATGGAACCCGAGGGATATCTCTTTGCCGGACTTATCTACTGGCTTATCTGCTTCACTATATCGCGGATTACCAATCGCATAGAAGAAAAAGTACACACCTTACCTGCAGTAGGAGGAACAACATGAAACAGGCAGTAATGACGGCAGAAGCCCCCATCGTTCCGGCTTCACATGCGTCAAGCCACGAGCGAATCATCGCCATAAAAGAGCTGAATAAATGGTTTGATGAGTTCCACGTACTGGTGGATATCGATCTCAATGTCGATAAAGGAGAGAAGATCGTCATTTGCGGCCCCTCGGGCTCGGGGAAATCGACCCTGATCAGATGTATCAATCGCCTTGAAAAACATCAGAGGGGATCAATCAACGTAATGGGCCATGAACTTACCGACGATACAAAGGATGTTTCGCGTATCAGGCAGGAGGTGGGAATGGTATTCCAGAGCTTTAATCTCTTTCCTCACCTTAGCATCCTGCAAAACCTGACCCTCGCACCAATCTGGATCAGAAAGATGTCTCAGCGTGATGCAGAAAAGATCGCCTGGAAGTACCTTAAGCGGGTCAATATCGCCGAGCACGCCCATAAATTCCCATCGCAGCTTTCGGGAGGGCAGCAGCAGCGGGCGGCCATTGCCCGAAGCCTTTGCATGCAGCCGAAGATCATGCTCTTTGACGAACCGACATCGGCTCTTGACCCGGAAATGGTGAATGAGGTACTAGATGTTATGGTTACCCTTGCGGAAGAGGGGATGACCATGCTCTGTGTCACCCATGAAATGGGATTTGCCAGGAGGGTTGCAGATCATGTCATTTTTATGGACGAGGGAAAGATTGTAGAACGTCAGGTGCCGGAAAAGTTCTTTTCCGAACCCGAGAACGAGCGCACCCGCAAATTCCTCAAGCAGATCCATGCAATTTCGTAAATGTGGCAGAATAAGGAGCTTATAGATTATGACACTGATGAGTATTCTCGGCTTCGCCCTGGCGATGTTTATCTTAACGGCCACCCCCGGCCCCGGAGTTTTGGCCGTGGTAAGTCAATCGCTACGGGCCGGATTTAAAAGCAGTATTGTTATGATCGCAGGAATCGTTACCGGCGATCTTTTCTATCTTACCTTTGCAATCTTCGGACTGAGCTTTATCGCCCGCAGCATCTCCCCGCTCTTTACCCTCATACGGATCGCCGGCGGACTGTACATGATCTTCATCGGCGTAAGAGCCATCGTGCAAAAAGAACCAGGAGAATTAAGCGAGGGCAATGGCCGCAAGGGCTCTTCAACCTACCTCAGCGGCCTTTTCCTTACCCTCTCGAATCCCAAGGTCGTTGTTTTTTACTGCGGCTTTCTTCCCACCTTCCTCGATCTGGAAACGCTGAGATTCTCCGACGGCCTTATCATCTCTGCTCTTGTGATGACGATTCTCGGTACGGTGATGCTGCTCTACGCAAAGCTTGCGGATTATATCCGGAGCTTGATCAGAGGGCCGCGGAGCATGCGGCTGATCAATGCATCGGCGGGAGGTTTCATGACCGCGGCAGGAACGCTCCTGGTGGCAAAAACGGTAAGCCGGTAGAATCATGTTCGGTATTGTGCACTATCCGGAGTTCATCATGTCGGGAATCATTTTGAATTTGATTCCCGGTTCCGACACCATCTACATTTTGACCCGAAGTATCGCCCAGGGAAGGAAGGCGGGTTTCTATTCGACCCTGGGGATCTCCAGCGGCATCCTGGTTCATACAAGCTTTGCAGCCCTGGGCCTCTCGGCCATTCTGGCCCAATCCGCAGTGGCCTTTTCCATCGTAAGCTATTGCGGTGCGCTCTACCTGCTTTTTCTCGGCATTCGAACCCTCGTCTCCAGATCCACCCAGGCCCTCACCATTCCTGAAAAAGAGGAAAAGAGGGGAACTGCCTTCAGGCTTTATCGACAAGGTTTTCTCACCAACCTGCTCAACCCGAAGGTTGTGCTCTTTTTTCTCTCCTTTCTGCCCCAATTCATCGATCCCCATACTGCCCATGGGATAGGCGGCTTTCTCCTGCTTGGGATGACCTTTCTGACAACCGGAACCCTTTGGTGCCTCGCCCTTGCCTGTGCCGCATCCAGGATTTCCGCAGGTCTGCGTAGCAACCGGACATGGGGAAACTACCTCCAGAAGACAAGCGGAGTGATATTTATCCTTCTGGGAGCAAAGTTATTGGTACACAGCCATTCATAGCCACTTTTCCGTTACTCCGTTTTTCGTTACAACTGGAAGAAAGGATCAGCATGATGGAAAAGACAAATGCCATGCGCCTGCTGGAAAGCCATGGAATCAACTATTCACTCCAAAGCTACGAGGTCGACGAGGAGAACCTGAGTGCCAAGGCAGCCGCGGCCAAGGCTGGTCTTGATCTCGACAGGGTCTTCAAAACTCTTGTTCTGCGCAGTTCTTCCGGTGATATCTTCGTATGCGTCATCCCAGGTTCCTGCGAGTTGGATCTCAAGAAAGCGGCGCAGGTATCCGGATCGAAGAAGGCGGATCTTGTCCCCGTAAAAGAGATAAAGCAGCTCACCGGCTATATTCGGGGAGGCTGTTCCCCGATTGGCATGAAAAGGCACTACCCGACCTTTATCGATGAAAGTTGTACCTTGTATGAGGCGATCTATGTCAGCGCCGGGACAAGGGGACTCCAGGTCAGCATAGCGCCGAGGGATCTGATACACATCACCTCATCGGATGTTGCCGATCTTGTGTGAGGGATCCATCTGGACAAGGGCGCTATAGTATCACCTCAAATCAAGGCAAAATAGTTCCCAATTTCCGCAAAATCATACCAATGGCCGACTACCGCCCAAAGTAAGAGGCCTCTATCCTTTTTTCAGACCAGATTCTGGAAAAAGGAGATTATACACGATGAAACCAATTCGACACCTTGGCCCTGCGGTAGGGGTCTCAATGCTTATGTTACTGTTGTCTCTCACCGGTTGTGATTTACTAGTCGGCTCCGATTCGGATTCCGATTCGGGAGACTCAGATTCAGGCTATACAATCGTTTCTACGGTATTGGGACGCGGCTATGATGTGTTTGAGGAATATGCCAATCCCGAATTCATAAAATCACCGATCCTTGATTTTAACGCTCTTAAAAATGCTGGCATGATCGAGAAAACGAGCCTGGAGCAGACCACCTATGAAACCGTTTCAGGTAGCTCTTCATCATCCTATCAGGAAGATATGGGGGTTAGCGTGGACCTGGAAGGAAAGCTCAAATTTTTCTCAGGCTCCCTGGGAAGTTCTTTTTCTTCCAGCACCCTCTCCAACAGCAGTAATCAATACGCAACGGTTCAGGTCAGGGTGAGAAAGAATATGTATGCGGTTAAAAACAGGTCCAACGCTTTGATTCTAAAAAACTTCTTAGACTCCGATTTCGAAGAAAATCTCAACGACGGTGAGTATGATCCAAACGACCTTTTCGACAACTACGGAACCCATGTGATGGTAGGTGTCATCACAGGGGCACGGTACGATTACAACGTAGCGGCAGAGGAATCCTCTTCCAATACCGGAGAGAGTATCACCGCATATGCCCAGGCCTCCTTTGCCAAAACCTTTGGTTCGGCGGCGGCCTCTTCATCCTATTCCGAAGATACCGAAACGTACAATGCCTTCAGCTCGAGCGAAACCAGCGTATCCGCCGTGGGAGGCAACAGTGCGGTGGTTGCCAGCGAAGATGGCTTAAACAACTGGATCGATTCAATAAACGACAGTACTGTCGTCTTCTCCGATTATGCGGCAAGCGACGCCCTTATTCCTATTTGGGACTTGTGTGACGACAGCAGCCGCGCCTCCTCCATCGAGGCGGCATATGGGGATTGGGAAGAGACCAAGTATGATCAGTATGTTCAGGTTGATCCCACACCGACCACCGGAAAGCTGAGATTCACCCTCGTGAACTTTCACAACTTCAATGTCATGGATGGTATGAGCGGTGACGCGGAATGGCTCTGGCAGGTGAAACTCTACTCGGCACTGGACGGGACAACCCATAAACTTGCCAGCCGCATCGATAAGGATAATTCCAAAAAAGTGGGCCAGGGTGACACATATGACTTTGGTTACTACTCGACCTATTACAACGTTCCGCTGGGCGATACCACGAATTTCAGGCTTCGCCCCTACCTGGAAGAGGAAGACGGCCACGATTTAGGCTATAACGACAATGTATTTTGTGACTGGGACGGCCCGTACTGCGATTTTACCGCAACTAGTGATGGAAAAATCACCTGTAGCAGTGCGTCCAACAGCGACGGCACCCGCGGCTGGTTCACCACATCGACGGGGCAAACAAGCAACGATAGTATGAGCCTGGAAGACGGAGACTCTGAGTATTTCTACATCGTGATGCGAGAAAAGGATTCGAGCAACGACGACAAGTGCCAGTTCAAGTTCAAGGTTGAATGGGACTGGAACGACTGACAGCACTATAACAAGAATCTTCGATCGGCTCCCGGCGGCCTCTCCGTCAGGAGCCGATCTTTATGGAATTACCCAATCACGCCGCAATCGTCTGATTGCGCCTCTTGCCCCCAGCCATGGGAAAGGTGTATAAACAAGTACATCAAGATAGCCCATTGCCAATAGGAGTCTTTCATGAAACGAATCTTCTGGTTCTCATTAATACTGCTGATCAGCTCCGGCGCCCTTCTTTTTGCCGGAGGAGACAAAGAATCGTCATCCGATATCGATGCAATTCGCGATAAGGGTGTGCTTGTCGTCGGTCTTGACGACAGTTTTCCACCCATGGGTTTTCGCGACGAATCCAATGAAATTGTGGGCTTCGATATCGATCTTGCAAAAGAGGCTGCAAAGCGACTTGGGGTAAAGGTCGAGTTCAAGCCTGTGGACTGGGACGGGGTTATCCTGAGCCTCAACAAGGGTGATATCGACGTGGTATGGAATGGTATGTCCATTACCGAAAGCAGGATGGAAAAGATCAACTTTTCCAAGCCGTACCTCGACAATCGCCAGATTATCGTCGTTCCGAAGGGTTCGGCCATTAAAGAAAAATCCGACCTTGTCGGCAAAGTTGTGGGTCTTCAGATGGGTTCATCCAGTGAAGTCGCTCTCAACAACTATGCAGAGGTTGCGGCAAGCTTAGGTGATGTGAAAAAATACTCCAATAACGTGGAAGCGCTTCTCGACCTTGCAGCCGGTCGCACCGATGCTGTTATCGTGGATGAGATTGTCGGGCGTTACTATATCAGCAAGAGGCCTGGAATCTATCAAGTCATTGGCGATGATTTCGGTTCGGAGACCTACGGTGTCGGCATCCGAAAGAGCGATGTCAAGCTGAAACAGGAACTCGACAAGGTGCTTGATGAGATGAAAGCCGACGGCAGCGCCGATGAGATCTCCCAAAAGTGGTTTGGCGAAGCCATCGTAAAGCAGTAAAGGGTTCTGAAACTTGGATTATCTCCTTCAGGTAACGACTCATCTTCTGCAGGGGTGTATTCTGACCCTGCAGTTGTATGTCGTTACCCTGCTTTTTGCACTACCCCTGGCAATATTTTGTGCCTTGGGAAGGGTATCGGGTCCCAAAGCCCTTGATCGTGTTTTAGGCCTTTATGGCTGGATATTTCGGGGCACACCGCTATTATTACAGCTTTTTTTCTTCTACTACGGTCTGACCATCTTCGGCATTTCCTTAAGCCCTTTTCTCGCCGCAAGCCTCACATTCGTACTCAACTACGGCGCCTACTTTATGGAAATATTTCGGGGGGGAATCGAAAGTATAGATTCGGGCCAGTATGAGGCGGCAAAGGCATTGAACATGAACTACTGGCAGACGATGCGGCGAATCATCCTTCCCCAAGCTGTTCGCGTGGTACTGCCGCCTACAACAAATGAGGCAATCACCCTGGTCAAGGATACCGCTCTGGTTGTGGTTATCGGAATGGGAGAATTGCTGCGTTCGGCAAAGGAGATATTCACCAGGGACTTCTCCCTGACCCCCTTTGCAGTGGCGGCTATTCTCTATCTGCTTATGACATCGGTGGTGATACGATTTTTCCGCTACCTGGAACGACGGATGGCTTACTATGACTGATTTGTATCTCAATATTCGCTCGGTTTCCAAATACTTCGGAGAACTTGCGGCGGTTCGGGACGTCTCGCTTCAGGTAAAAAAAGGTGAAGTGATCTCGATCATCGGGCCTTCCGGATCGGGGAAGAGCACCCTGCTGCGCTGTATCAATCAACTGGAGATCATCGATTCCGGTGAAATCGCCATCGAGGATGATGTGATCATCGCTTCCGATGCCGATGGCCAGCGTATCAGGCTTCCCGAACGTCAAGTACGACGGGGTTTAAAAAAACTCGGCATGGTCTTTCAGCACTTCAACCTCTTTCCCCACAAGTCGGTACTGGGAAACCTCATTGAGGCCCCCATGATGGTGAACAAAATGCGAAGGAATGAGATCGAGCCTTATGCCCGTGAACTGCTTTCGAAGGTCGGACTTGCAGACAAGGCCGATGCGTATCCCAATCGCCTTTCGGGAGGGCAGAAACAACGGGTGGCCATCGCAAGGGCCCTTGCGATGAGGCCGGATGTTCTTCTTTGCGACGAGCCGACCAGTGCCCTTGATCCCGAGCTTGTGGGAGAGGTCTTGTCGGTCCTGCGGCAGCTCGCGAATGAAGATATGACCATGTTGGTGGTAACCCACGAGATGGGCTTTGCCCGTGATGTATGCGACCGGGTCGTCTTTATGGATCAGGGACAAATCATCGAGGATGCGGACCCTGAAAAGTTATTTTCCAATCCCGACCATCCCCGAATCAAAGCATTCTTACGAAAAATCCTGCAGGACGAAGCGGCTCAATAAAATACTCCGGCCACCACCAGGATTCCGAACACGGACCGAAGCCTTTTTACTCATTATAGTAAAAGACCGCTCCCGCATCTTGGGCGGCTTCGTCATCACCGGAAGCTCCTATCAACGCAGCGCCATCGTACAGGGCAACAGAAAAGGCAAATTTACCGGCAGATTCGGTAAAATAGGCATCCTGATTCCAATTACTGCCGCTTCTCGTGAAGAGATAGATGGAACCGGGATTGCTCACGCTGTCTGTACAGGCACCAACAATGAGGGAGTCGTCATATAGGCAGATTGACTTCCCGAAATCTGAAACAGTGCCGCCGTCCGGTACCAGTTTTGCCTGCCGGCTCCATGAACCGTTATTTTTGGTAAAGATGTATGCTCTATCCCCATTACGCGAACCGATGGCCATGGTATCACCGTAGATCGAAATTGCATTTCCAAAGTATGCATAGGCCGTGGCATCGTCTTCCGCCGTCAATTTCTCACTCTGAGACCATGTACCGGAAGTGCCGGTAAATATATAGACCGAGCCGGAATCTTTCTCATTGTTATCATCATCATAGAAAGAAGAAACGGCAATGGTTCCGTCGTAGATCGCCGCCGCAACCCCAAACCTATCTTTTGCAACGCCGTCGCTTGCCGTCAATTTGGCAGTCTGGGACCAGGTACCGCCGGAAGCCTTAGAAAAGACATACGCCGCCCCTTTCTTATCACCGTCGCCCCAGGCGCCGACCACGATTGTGTCGTCATATATCCCCACAGAGGTTCCAAAGTAGTCTCCACCGGTGGTATCACTTCCTGATAGTACGGCTTCCTGTACCCAGGAGCCCCCACTTTTGGTATAAACAAAAACGGCTCCATCCATAGAAGCATCACCATAGTCGCTGGCACCTATGACGATGGTATCCTCATAGGCGGCAACGGAGCAGCCAAAATAGTCGGTGGTGCTTGCACCACTGGTTAATTTCTCCTCCTGCTGCCACGTACCATTGGCTGCTTTTGTAAGAATGTAGACCGAACCAATTTGTGCTCCACTTCCGACAACGGCAGTATCACCATAGATTGCCAGGGAATAGCCGAGATGCTCGCTTGCCTCAAGGCCTGAAATACTTACTCGTTTCGGGCTGATAGCTCCGGTTTCCGGTGACGATGAAGAACTGGAGCCTGATGAGCAGGCACTCAGTAGAATCGAAACAAAAACGGCAAGAAAAAAACAGGCTTTTACAAAGAAATTCCTCTTCATTATGTTCTCCTCTATGTATATAATGTATACAGTATCGTATATCATAATTTACACTGTATACATTAAATCATATACAATTTCAACTCCTTGCTCGCTTTTTGACAAAAAATCGTTATGGATTAATCAAACGGGAAACTCCTATAATGAACAAATGGCATATATAGGAGAAACAATTCCAAAACTCGGGTTTGGCCTGATGCGGCTGCCCATGATCGGAGAAGAAGTCGACATCGAGCAAACAAAACAGATGGTCGATCTATTTCTGGAGAGAGGGTTTACCTATTTCGACACGGCATACGGTTATCTGAACGGCAAATCGGAGGAGGCCGCAAAAGAGGCTCTGGTCGACCGATATCCACGGGAGCGGTTTCAGCTTGCGACAAAGCTTCCGGCCTGGGCCGGAGCAAAGAATGCGGAGGAAGCCCAAAATATGTTTTGGACCTCACTGGAACGAACGGGCGCGGGCTATTTTGACTTCTATCTCCTCCATAATCTGGGGGACAAGAGGACACAGGTCTTCGACGACTATGGGATATGGGACTTCCTTGCCGAACAGAAGCATAAAGGACGTATCAAGCATCTCGGTTTTTCCTTCCACGATAAAGCGGCCGTATTGGACGAAGTGCTGAAAAAACATCCGGATATGGAATTTGTGCAGCTTCAGATAAACTATGCGGATTGGGAAAGTCCCTCGATCGAATCACGGAAATGCTATGAGGTTGCACGAAAGCACAATAAACCGATTATCATCATGGAACCGGTAAAGGGAGGATCTCTGGCGACGCTCCCGGAAGCGGCTGCCTCGGTTTTTACGAAAGCAAATCCTAAGGTATCGCTATCGTCCTGGGCGATTCGCTATGCTGCATCTCTGGAGGGCCTGATAACCGTTCTCAGCGGCATGTCCACCATTGGTCAGATGGAGGACAACCTATCGTCTATGGAATCCTTTCAGCCCCTTTCTTCCAAGGAACGAGAGATTGTCGCCGCTGTACAGGGAGTATTACAGGATATTCCAAGTATACCCTGTACCGATTGCCGTTACTGTGTGGAGGGTTGTCCTCAGAATATTGTGATTCCGCAAATCTTCCGTGCCATGAACACCTACCTGGTCTACAAGAACCTGGACGGAGCAAAGGGAAGCTACATGTGGGAAACCAGGGACGGGGGAAAGGCATCAGAGTGCATCGAGTGCGGCAGCTGCGAGGCCGCCTGTCCGCAGCATATTTCGATCATAGCGGAGCTAAAAAAAGCCGGAACGTTATTAGAGGTATAAAAGGAAGCTATGATTCCCGGTAGTATCGTGTCTGGTTCTCCACTGCTAAATCCTTATCATAATAGCATAATAGAGCTTTATCGAGGGTCCCCTTTCTTATATGGAAAGGGGACTGTCGTCTTACCTGAGCACTATCCTAATGTGTCATATACTTTGTCTGTACATTGTTTAGCATCACATGGGCCTTACTCAAGGCTTCCAAAGAGACGAAGGTTGAGTATTGCGTCACATACTCCATAGCCAGTTCTTTATCCGTGTCAAACAGGCGTAACATCGTCGCTTCGATCTCAGGTTGCAAAGCAAATTCTCGCTCCTCCATTGCTTTCCAGTTTTTTTGTACCTCGCCGATTTCCTCCTTATAGTTGCTCTCAATCAGGTATTCGAGGGCACAAAAGGTGTAATAGGCGGAATCGGCATTAAATCGAAGCCGATATTCCGTCGGCTCAAAATGATAATCGAGAAAAGAACCTTGGGTGTTGAAAGGAGTTTCCTTCGCCACATGCCACTGTTCGGGAAGTGTCGTCATGCCCAAATACCAGGGGACATAAACAGAGGTACAGGGGGAACCCGTTGCCAGCCAATAAATACAACCGATCTCTCTGGGCATCCCGTCCCGCAACTGAGCAATAAACGAGGTGTTTGTGTTGGAAACGCAAATCTTTCGTTCACCAGTCCCATGGGGACTTCCGTCCAGGTAACCTTCATTTGAAGAGAGCGACAAACCCTCATAATGATACCGCAAAATTTGAGCCACATCCTCAACCCCTATCTTCCTATTCGGCTTAACCGCAAAGGGAAGCTTCCATTCCCCTTCCAAAAAGACAGGCTCCTTACCGGTCAACAAAAATTGAGCGCCACGTTGGCGGTAGGTATTGGAATTGGCCACCAGGCTTTCCTGATCCGCAAAGATCTTCGCAAAATCAAAGGCATCGCTCGGCTCGTACCACCCGTGGGCTATCGCATACTCTTTTAATCCCGGTGAGACAATAAAATTTTCATGGTCGTCAAAATCCACATCATGAATAACATACACATTGGGAACAAAATACACCTCATCATCCGGAACCCGTTCCGCAACAAAGTGCTTTCCCCGTATGACATGGAGGACCCATGCTTCCTTGGGATCGGCAATCTGATAAGAACGGCCGGGATGTGCATAACCGAACCGACTGACAAGTTGCGTCGCTATCTCAACACCCTCGCGAGCCGATCCTGCCCGTTGAAGTATGAGGTGCCGAAGCATGTACCCGATACCGCCGTCGGTTAATTCCGCATCCTCAGGCTGAACACGCGAACCTGCCCAATTACTTCCGACCGTTACCCCAAACTCATTTATCCCGCCATCACTCCATTCAAGCCCCACATTTTCCGACCATATATAGGCATAGGTCATTTCCACCTGAGCTAAGGTTCCCCCGCGTTTTAGATGAACAACCTCACCTTTGCTATGGTACTGCCGTGGAACCCTCCATTGCAACGTGTTGCAAACCCCGCCATTGTCCTCATTATGCCCCAGCAGCACAGAACCGTCTTTCGTCGCGTCTTTTCCGGCAAGCACGGTTGAGCAAGCCGAAACAGGCCCGACCTGCAGGGTTCCGATAATAAGACAAAATCCGAAAAACAGAAGCATCAAAGCACCATTCTTTTTCATTCTTGCCTCCTTTTTTTAAAGTAAACACCTCATTTACCCCCCCGTAAATAGACCATAATGAGGATGTTATTAAAGTTTTTACCAGCAGAAAATAGGAAACCCTGCTCCTTTTGGGGTGTCCTATTCCCAAACATAGGATGAGGACCTTGCAATGAACCCCATCTTTTTTTAGGATGGAGCAAATAGTGATTAACGAGGAATCGATGAAACAAGTATCAAGATACACAACAGAACATACCGTGATGTACAGCGAAACCGATGCAAGGGGAGTCTTATCCCTCCCCTCCTTCTTCGCTCTCTTTCAGGAAGCCGCACTCCTTCATGCGGAGGAACTTGGATTTGGAGAGACATACAGTAAACAGGAAAATCTGATGTGGGTGCTTTCGCGCTTACTTCTCGAAATCGATGCATTTCCGAAGCATCGCGATCGGATACGATTAAGCACATGGCCCAAACAGCCCCAGGGGCCCTTTGCCATACGTGATTATATTCTTGAGTCGGAAGAGGGAACGGTTTGCGCCCGCGCGACAAGCTCCTGGCTGCTGTTAAAATTGGATACCATGCGTCCGATACGGCCTCAGACGATTTTCGCCAACCTCTCTATGGAGGGCATTGGTCTTGCCGTAGAGGGAACGGCACCAAAAATTTCGGAAATTGACAACGACAGTAAGCAAGAGATGGAGGTCACAGCGCGTTATTCAGATCTCGATCAGAATAACCATGTAAACAACACCCGTTATGTCCGCTGGTTTCTGGATTGTTACACGCCCGAAGAGATCACTACAAGCGGGAATCTCCATTTTGCCATTAACTACCTGCAGGCGGCATCGTATAGCGACAAGCTACTACTTCGGCGATACGATACCGAATCGGATTCATCGGTTTACGGCTATCTTGAAGACGGCACCCCCTCTTTCTCGGCCCGTATAGAACGAAAAAGTGATTAGACGACTGGGTGAATGCCTTTTCTGATCGGCCATTCCGAGGTCAGAGACCATCAAACACCGCTGCGGTCGAAGGCAGCGGTGTTTTTTTACATAGTTGTTTCTATAAAAAAGAACTTGAACAAAATGTAAAAATTGTGCTTCATATACCGACAGGTAAGGAGGAGAGATGGATAAACAAAGAGTTCTCGAATTCAGGGGCGGATGGTGCCTTTCGTTTGTTCCCATAGCCGTTTTCTTCCTCTTTTGTATTCTCTTGTTCCTGGTATACCTGTCGTACGATCTGCATGCATTGGCCATGGGAGGCTTTCTTGGTCTTTTGATCGGGGCCCCCCTTGCAAAAGATTATAAGCAGTATTGGGATGCGGTCATACGGGGAATTTCAAGTCCCAATTCGGTGACTATTGTCGTTATCCTGTTTGTCATCGGTATGTTTTCACAGATGATGAAAGACAGCAGCGCATCCGAGGGCTTTGTATGGATTGCAAACACGATAGGAATGAAGGGCGGGCTTTTTGTCGCCTTTACCTTTCTGGCGACGTGTGTGATCTCTACGGCAACGGGATCATCCATCGGCACCATGTTCGCGGCATTTCCGATCTTTTTCGCATCGGGAGTCGCACTGGGCGCCAACCCCGCATGTCTTGCCGGGGCCATCACATCGGGATGTATCTTTGGCGACAACCTCGCTCCCATCTCCGATACGACCATTGCCTCAGCATCGACACAGACCTATAACGACAAGCAAAAAACGGCCGAAATCGCTGGTGTCGTGGCAAGCCGATTCAAATACTCATTGGTCGCCTCCATAGCTGCGCTTATCATCTATCTCATAATCGGAGGAAAAGGCGGTACAATTGCCGAAGATGTCGGAACCCTCGGCGACCCCGTAAAACTGTTTATGCTGATTCCCGTTGCCTTGTTACTGATCGTCGCTGTCGTAAGTCGGAATCTTTTTAAGGCAATATCCGTCGGCCTCGTTACGGGGATTATCACCGGTTTGCTCAGCGGCATATTCACCTGGGATAGCCTTTTTGCCTCGTCAGGGGAATTGGGCAATCATGTCTCGGGCTTTTTGCCGACCGGAGTTCAAAGCATAATGGGAACCGTCACGTTGGTCATCTCGGTATTCGGTATTATGGGCGTATTGCAGGCAGCAGGCGCACTTGACCATCTTGTTGAGGCAATTCTCGGAAGCAGAATGGGACAAAGCGTTCGAGGCACCGAGGCGGCAATAGCCATCGGAGCCTGTCTTACCACGGCAATTTTCGGAGGAGTGACAAGTGCCGCAATCCTCACCTTTGGGCCAGTAGTGAATGAGATTGGGAACCGAAAGGGGATTCATCCCTTCCGTCGGGCCAATCTTCTTGACGGCTTCGTCAACAGCCTTCCGGTTGCCCTCCCCTTTCTGAGCGTATTCGTCTTTATCTCAGTCGCCCTTAGTGGAGTGAATCCTGTCTCGCTGGCAGGCGGTCTCATATATCCCATGGCCCTATTCGTCACCCTGGTTGTGGCGATTATTACGGGCTGGGGATTACGTTATGAGGGGAAAAACGGAGAAGAGCTTCGACGGCCGCAGTAGTAAATATATGGTAGTGTTTCGAATCCTGGTGGTGACAGCCTATTGGTGCAGAAAAATTCCTTGCTTTTTCTTTTTTACATATTTTTTTTATACATATTTGGGTAATCACCGATGAGAAAAGGAATTGAACTCTTTACATCACCAATATTCGGAACACTAAGCGTGTTTAAAGCTTTTTCACCAAATCAGGCAGAAAATCACCCTTGCCATTCAGCTCAGCCGCTGGTTTTTCAAAATGATCTTCTAATTTTTTTCTGGTAGCAGGAGTAAGCTTCGCAATACTCCATGAGGAAAGATTCTGATCAAGTTCCACCACATCTTTCGATTCGGGAACTGCACGAGGTTCAATCTTTTCAAAATGGGATAATAAATCGCTTTTCGTGCTGAAAATCTTCCACTTTTTCGTCTTCGATGTTTTCTTCTCATATGCGGCATAATACATGAATACGCTCCTATCTAAAATAGTAGTTCTTTACATTATAACGAAACATGCCATACACTTCAATGTCATGCATTGTGTCATGAGAAATTCAAAAGAGTAGAAAGATGCAACATCACAAAGAAAAATTTTGCCTTATTATTGTTTTTATATTCCTTTTATTTCTTATTTCCTGTATGCACAACGATGGGTCCCAAACAGAGACAACACTCTTTTTTTCCGACCGTCATGTCGATTCCTATCAAAGAATTCAAGAGGCCAGGGACGGAGGAAGACCATTCACCCTCATTCTCCTGGGCTACCACCATGATGCTGGCCCCGGCCCGGATTACCGCTCTTCAGATATCGATGAACACAGTCTGACCAGTTTCAATTGGCTGGGAGGTCTGATTGAGACCGGTACCGTCAACACCATCTACTGGGTCTCAGGGCATACCCTACTCCTTCCCAACAGAAACGCACGTAAGGCATGGCTGGAACGAAAGATTGCAAACGATCCCCTTGAGCTTGCGGAAACAAAACGCAATGCGATACAGCTTGTCGACTGGCCGCAGCTTCTGACCATCGAAAAAGAAGGTTTTTCCGGCCGCTTGGCAATAAGCCTCGACCTTGATGTCCTCACCGTGGCCCCAGGTCCCGATCCCGATCTCTTTCTCGAAGAGATGCTCGATTTCATCGAACGATCCAATGCCGAGATCATAACCGTCGCCCTTTCGGCAGCCTATCAACCGAAGCCTGAGGATGGGTGGCGATGGTTTGCCAGGAGCTACCAGCGGCTTGGAGCCCGCTGGCCCGCAATTCTTGACTTCGGCGGTACAAATGTGTCTGCCGAAAGCCGGGAAGAGTACGAAAGCTGGTGCCAATGGGCAAAACAGCCGAACTTCATCGACTTTGGTGCCAGCTTTGCACCTGGTATCGAATTGTGGAACCATGCACCAGCTTCGGTATGGAAGGCGTTTTGCCAGGCAGGAACCATTCCGGGAGATGATGCAGCAAAAAGGGTTCTGGAGGATTTCGATGCGGAACTGAGCCGCTACCAAATCCTGCGGGAGGAAGTTTCTCCGAAGCAACTGGAAAATCTAAGTACGTATGCAGAGAAAAGCCTGTGCGACGCTCTTCAGGCGTCGGAACTCCCCAGACGGGATCAACTCTACATTCCGGGGAAACGGCAGCGGGGCGTTGCCGTTCGTTTTGTTTCAGGATACGAAGACCGCGGCTGCATGAGCTTCTACAGCGGTGTGGACGACTACCGGAAAGCCGTCCAACTCGCGGCCCTGGATGCGGCCTTTACCGATCCACGCTACGAGAGCATACAAAAAAACGAGCTTTCCGAACTTGAAGTGGAGCTCTCTATCTTCGGGGAATTTATCCCGATGGAAGATCCTATGAATTTCATTCCAGGAGTCGACAGCCTTCTCCTTGATGCCAACGGAGAACGGACGCTTCTGCAGGCGTCGCTGGCCACGGAGCGGAACCTATCCAGATATCAATTCCTTGAAACCCTAAACAGGAAGGCGGGATTTGAACCGGAGTATTGGAAGGAACATGATGTTACCGTCCTGAAGGCCCCGAGCATGAGTCTTCGTCGGAGGCTTCATACAGATAGGCAAAAAAATAGCTGGTAATATCCTGAGGGTCCTTGCCCGAAAGGGCAAAGGAATTGCTGTGATAGAGCACGGAAATCCTGGGCCGAGTCAGCATATCCGCCATCTTCCCGAGGATATACATGCCAGGTCGATTATCACAGCCGCCAAAAATCCACGTATCGCTTTTCGGATCATCCAGGAATCGCCTCGTCCGCTGATCTTTTTTCATCACCGTTTCAAGGTCCCCATGGTGTGCGAAGTCCGTAGAAATAAGGAGGAAATTCTTATCCGTCCCATTTGCCCTTTTTTCGAACAACGCCCTCTTCATGACCGCCCAAAGTTTTTCTGCCATGGGCATATTCACGGGGGGCTCTCCCGGATAGGCTATGGCCACAACCGTGGCATGCGGAAAATATCTGGCAATAAACGGCATGAAGGTTCCGATACCGTGTTCGGTAACAAAGACCTCTGGATCAATCTCTACCCCCAATTCGGTCGCCAGATCAGAAATCATATCACGATCCGAAGAAACAATGCCTGAAGCGGTATGCCAGTCGGCATCGGTAAGGGAATAAGGCCCGCTACCCAGATCCCAATGCCGGGGAGAGAGCATGAAAAACCGGTCGACTTCCCGGCATCCGGCAAGAGTCCTGAACCACTGGTCGATAAGCTGCCCTGCCAACAGGTGGTGGCTTACGATGCCGGCGACAGGTTTCGCATCGGCAGGAAGTGACGACTCTTTGGGCTGGAAGCCAAACAGAGGGATGTGTTCCCCCCTAAGGTCCCAGGAAAGATAGAAATCATCCGATTTCAGTGGGAAGGCAGCGGCACAGCCGAACAAAAACAAGAGAGCCGCCGCCAGAGCTTTTTTCATTGGTCAGCCCGGATAGCAAGGTTTACTCCACGACTCCAGAAGGGCTGATGCTCTTCAGCCGCAAAGTCGGGAGCATACACCATCGCCCGCCACTCTTCGTTGGTCATCCGTTTATCCTGGGGCATAGGAAACTCGTAATAGCTGAAGGTGTAGCCAACGGCAACCCGTTTTCCCCCTTGTCCGTCGTTAAGGCAGACATAGATTCGATACGGTATTCCCAAGCCGACCTCAAGTACCGTACCCGCTTCGGCATTGGTAAAAACATCGGCCACAATGGCCCCCTTCAGGGCGTCATCATCCTCGGCATAGGAGGCATAGCCGGCCCCTGGAGGCTGAACAAGGGGGACCAGTTGCTGCGGGATGGTTCTGATCCAGGCTACATCTTCGGCAGAGACCTGCTCATCGACATACTCAAGGTCAACAATCTGTTTCATGCGCTCCAAAAGCTGCTGCCAGGATGCTATCTTCCGCTCGTATTGTTCATCGATAAGCTGATATGTCTTTCCGCTTTTTGCAATCAGATTGACTGCTGAACGTGCTCCTTTAAAAAACTGTCGATTTGGTTCAATGTAATGCACAGGCTGGGGCAAGGGTTCTGTTCGGAAGGTCTCATTATAATCACCATCCCCCGCCCGTTCGGCATACACCTGTTTCACATACAAAATGGTGTCGTGACGCAGGGCTGCCCAGGTCCCGTGTGCCGATAGTTCACTTTTGACAGCCCACATCGGTGTTTCGGTAAAGAAGAAGCCGCTACCCGGTTCGAAGAGGGCCTGACTCCTGATCATGTCCAATACGGCATTATAGTAGGTCTGCTGCCAAAAATCGGCTGGATATGCGTCAAACTCCGCCTCAAGCTCGTCGAGGCGCTCTTCCAGTCCTACCATTGTGGGATAGTCTGAAGCAGCCAAAAACTGGTCGGCACTCTCTGATCCGAAGGCCTTCATCACATCCAGGCCTCTGACAATATCCCGGCTCATGAGCCTCGGAGGCGAGACCTGCTGATGAATATAGGAATCATAGGTAAAGCGCTGGCCGAAGAGTCTCCAACCGAGAGGCTGCTTTCGTCCTTCGGACGAAGGAGCCTCGAAGACAGAGTTCCCGGAAATAAGGGGAGCCTTCAGGGTTTCGTTGGCATCTCTGATTGCAGCCTTGAGCTGATTGACATCATCGATCCAGACGACAAGATCGGAAATCTTCAGAGAATCAAAGAAAGGCATGATTTCTTTAAAAGAGAGGTCGTCACTGGCCCCGATGAGATCGGTTACGGGATAAAAAAGGGCCTTCCAGGCATCATAGATATCCTGATGGGAGGCAGTAATCGTCTCGATGATTGCCACCATGGGAAGATGCTGCAGGGAAAGATCTTCGGCACTATCCTGAGGGGCCGGACCTATGACGGGATCATTTCCTGTCGAGATGTACATATGTAGCCTGCCGAACCACATCATGGTTCGGAAATAGGCTTCGAGAACGCCATTCTTGGTGTAGTGGCCCCGGGGCTTATACTGGGTATAATCCTCATTGTAGTGGAAATTGGGTGAAATCTGCGGGCCGGCGGCTGCAAGAATGAGCGAGACTTCGCTCTGAACCTCTTCGGGGTAGGTCGAGAGCACCTGTTCCTGGTCTTTTTTTTCATACACAGTAATCTGACTCCCGGGCGGCCCCTCCTGATCCCCTTGAGAGGTAGTCGGCGCAAGGGCGATAAGACAGTCGGCAATGCTAAAATAGGTGAGCACCGAGCGGTAGGCGGCCGCATAGGCATCATCGGCCTCCGGCTCCGGTGTCATCGACTTTAGCGCAGCGATGTAGGCATCGACTAACGCATCAAGCCTGGGCATAAAATAGGTTTCTTCACTGTACTGAAGGAATTTGTCAAAGAAAAGGTGAAGCCCGTTTGCAATGAGATCGGTGGTGATAAACAGGGGAGTCTGCTTCTCCTTTGCCGTATCCATATAAAGGGAGATCATATCATCGGGTTTTGAGAGGCTCAGGGAATACTCGGACGGCGAAACCTCTTGAAACGCGATACGATCACTCTTGAGTTTTGCCCGTTCGGCATCGCTGAGCAGATAAAAACCGGTAAAGGGAGAAAACTGCTCAAAATCCACGGGACTTTTATACATGCGTGAGGTTATGGCATTGAGCTTGCTATTCGTACCCACCAAATCTGCCCCGAAAACCAGGCCGGGCCTGCCTTCCCATTCGGTCTTGTAGAAAAAATTGTAGTTGTTCTGAAAAAAGAAAAATCCGTAATATTGCCGGTCCTCATTTTTGACACGACCGAGTATGGGAATAATCGTTGATATCGGCAGAGGGGTACCCTGAGGAAGGGTATCGAGATCAGTACTGGTCTTTAGATCCGCCTCTGGATAGAAAAGGGCGACCCTGCTGCCGATAACCGCCGTCTGTTCGTATTCGGAAAGATCCTGAAGCGTGGTGAAATCAACCTCGTCCTGCACATACTTGGCATGTGCAGGAGCCGGAACAAGTTTGCTGTTGCGATGCAGGGCCGCCAATACCGTTTTCCGTCCTTCCACGTCAGATCCTTCTGCTGCGGTCTCCTCTATATGATTCCCTGTCGATGCAGCCTCGACAGGTGCGGAAGGGGGATCAGAAATTTGCCTGGTCTCTGTCACAAGGGAACGTTCTTCCGCCTTTTCAGATCCTTCTATATCAGAAGAGGAGTTCTGCGGGGTACAGGACACAAAGAAACCTGCTACAACCAGAATCACCATGATCAGCTTTTTCTTATTCACCATTTTCCTCCATGCACATTCTTTTAGTGATATAAACGACAGCTTATGCTTTTGCAATACTCTGTTCGACCTCATCGAATTCAGATAGGATTCTCTCATTCTGCTGACCGAACTTGAAATTCAGCAGGAAAACGGTCAAAAAATTGGCCAAAAAGCCGGGAACGATCTCGTACATGACCGAACCAAGGCCAAGGTTTTTCCAAATGACCAGCACAACGGTCCCGACGACGATACCGCCGAGAATCGACTGCCACCCGGTTTTCCTGGAAAAAAGCGCCATCAGAACGGCAGGACCGAAGGCTGCACCGAAGCCGCCCCATGCGTATGAGACAAGCCCTAAGACCGTCGAATTGGGATTAAGGGCAAGGAATAAGGCAATGAGAGCGATAATCAGCACACAAATTCTTCCAACCCAGATAAGCTCTTTGTCAGAGGCCTCTTTCCTAATGATGTGTTTATAAAAATCCTCGGTAAGGGCAGAAGAGGAAACGAGGAGCTGTGAATCAATTGTAGACATAATCGCAGCCAGAATGGCAGCAAGAAGCACTCCTCCAAGCCAGGGATTAAAGAGCCCATCGATCATGAGGATAAATACCTTTTCTTCATTCCCCCCGCTTAAGCCCGGTACCACGGCCGTACCGATAAGTCCGACAATCACCGCTCCGGTCAGAGATACCACTACCCATATCATTGCTATCGTCATAGACTTGGGGAGCTCCTTTATCGACTTGATCCCCATAAACCGGGCAAGAATATGCGGCTGACCAAAATAACCGAGCCCCCAGGCCATGGTGGAAATAATCGCGACGATTCCGGCGATACCGGAACCGGAGGTAAAAAGCGAAGTTGAAAGTCCCTTTTCGACAATCGACCGGCCGATTGCCGACATCCCTCCCGCATGTTGCAAGCCGACAATGGGGACAACGATGATCGCTATAAACATCAAAAGGCCCTGAAAAAGATCGGTCCAGCAAACGGCGAGAAATCCCCCCAAAAAGGTATATAAAATCATAACAACGGCCCCTACAATAACGGCAATGGCATAGTGCATCCCGAACATGGCGACAAACAACTTTCCCGCCGCGACAAGACCGGAAGAGGCATAGATAGTGAAAAATAGCAGGGTGATAAGGGCTGAAATAATCCTGATAAGGCCGGTAGGGTCTCCAAAACGCTCACCAAGGAAACCAGACAGGGTCATGGAATGAAGCTTCCCGGTATACATACGCAGGCGAGGAGCAACCAGTAACCAGTTAAAAAATGTCCCGATTCCCAATCCGATGGCAATCCAGCTCTGATTGATTCCCCACAAATAGACAGCCCCCGGAAGCCCCATAAGGAGCCATCCGCTCATATCGCTGGCCTGGGCAGAGAGGGCAGTGACCCAGCTCCCCATTCCACGGCCTCCGAGCAAATAATCTTCAAGGTTACTGGTGCGCCGATAAAAATAGATTCCTACGGCCATCAGAAAGACAAAATAAACAAAAAAAGTAACTAACGTAGCATAACTGATCACGTTTCCATCCTTTTAGCGATAATAAAAAAACGTACCAAATTATTACTACTTGTCCAAGGCTCTAAAAAAAGCCATCCCATTACCCATCGAATGGCTGGCAATCGATGGAGCTTTATGTTTACGCTTGATAGCTTTGGCTATTTATATTAGCATGTCCTAAACAGGTGATCTTATGAACAATATCCTGGAAGAGTATTTCTTATCTGAAGCTTCCAGCTATGTAATCGATGACCAGCACGTCATTCGCTTACAGCTGAAAAAGGAGCTGGGAGAAGGACATTGCGAGCTTATCCCTATTTTGCCGGGTTTCTATATCAGCTTTAACCATCTGTACGTACGCCGACCGTTAAAGAACAACAGGCATCAAGAATTCGGCGGTAGAGTCATTAAAATCGATTACTGTGAACAGGGAAACTTTTGGGCCGAAGGGGACAACGGCAGCTGCTTTTCCACCAGTCCCAATCATGCGGTTTACTACGGAGGAAGACAGTACTTTCTGCAAGCGCAATTCTCGGAAGGCTTATTCAGAAGCATCGATATTTTCTGTTACTTAGACACAATCACAGCTTCTTTTAAAAAAACGTTGGGAGTAGAAGCCGACAGAGTGGAAGGCTTCTATCGTTTGTTGCAGCATCATGCACCCTGCCTTAAGATTCCGACGCCGGCTCATGCTATGGCACTGACAGAAATATTAAAAAATCTGTTTTTCTGCGGAAATATGGAACTGTTGAGGATCAGGGCCATGGAACTCTTTTTCTTAGAAATGGAGTTTATTAAAAAAGAGTGCCCAAATAAGCATCAACCTTCGGCCCGATCTGTAGAAAAAATGAAAAAAGTAAAGCAATACATCGATAAAGCCATTGAACAAGAACTATCAATCGATCTTCTTTGTGATTCCTTTTTTATGAGCAGGACAACACTAAAAGAAGCGTTTCGCAAAACATTCCATGTCCCAGTCTACACCTACATCAAAAACTGCAGAATGGAACATGCCAGCAGGCAGCTTAAAGAAGGTAATGAAACCGTCCTTGAAATTGCAAATCGATTAGGATATTCAAATCCAAGTAAGTTTGCTTCTGCCTTCAAAAGTGTCTACGGCATTACCCCTTTACAATTTCGTAAGAAAGCCCAAAAAGAGGGAAATTAGCAGCCTATAGCCCCTCGTCCGTTTGGATCATTTTTTCGTCCAATAAGGCGAGACAGAAGGGCGTTCTTCAATTAGTTTTAGCTAACTTTTATAAATAAAACTAACAACGGGAGACGTTCATGCAACTCCATAGTGTTAATAGCATATTCCGGAGAATCGGCACCTGGCTTATCGCCCACCGCTGGCTCATTCTTCTGTTTATGCTTCTTGTTTCTGCTTTTGGTTTCAGCGGCCTGAATAAAGTCGCAGTTACAAGCTCTAATGACGAATGGTTTAACAAGGCAGATGAGATTGAAATTGCAACGGACCGTTTTGAAGAGCTTTTCGGGAACAATGATACCATTGCTCTTCTTGTTGAATCGGACGATGTGTTTCAACCATACGTCTTGCAAATGATCCGTGAAATTGGCAACGAGCTATTACTCAAGGTCCCTTATGCCGATGAGATTACATCGTTGACCGAATTGGATGTCTCAGTAGGGACCGAAGAAGGAATAGCTGTCATAAATCCGGTGGGAGACGAAATTCCGCAAGATCCACAGGAACTGGCTGAAATTAAGGAGCTGGTTCTTTCGAGAGAGGCTCTTGTAAACAAGATCGTATCGGCAGACGCAAAGGAAACCTGGATTTCTCTTTCCCTGAAGGAATATCCAGATGAAGCGGTATGGAAAGCGGAAAACGATGTGGAACCAATGTATCGGGCAGGAGAGGCTGCCATCGCAGTGGTTACAGATCCAAAATGGGAAAGTCCTTACTATACCATTAAGGCGGTCGGCATGCCCTATACCGAAACTGAAGAACGGGATTTTATGGGCAGCGAAGCCGCTCTTAGAGTCGGAACCGGCTTTATTGCCATGGCACTATTGCTTCTTCTTTTTCTTAGGTCGCTTAGAGGCCTTTTGGTACCACTATTCACCACCATTGCAGGTATAGCGTTAGTATACGGCATCTACGGTTGGATTGGAACCGCCATCGATGCGAATATGATGACACTTCCTGTGCTTCTTGGCATGGCCTTGGCGGTTGGTTACTCTATTCATCTTATTAACACGTTCAAAAGATATTTTCGTGAAACAGGAAATCGGAAAAAATCGGTTATTACCGCGGTAGAGGAAACAGGCTGGCCCATTTTTTTCACAGCGGTAACCACTATGGGATCGGTACTCTCCTTTTCCGCTGCAGGCATCATACCAATCCGCTGGCTGGGCTTTACCTGTGCCGCAGTTGTCGGTGTTGTTTACCTTTATGTCATCATACTGACCCCAATTCTCCTCAGTTTTGGAAAAGACCGAACAGACAGCAGCGATCGTCTGCAGGCAAAAGGGATGAGCGCTTCTGATCGTCGTTTTCGCGGTCTTGGTGAATTTGTCATTGCCAGAAGGAAATCAATCCTCTTTGTTTTTATTATAGCGGCTGTACTCCTTGTTCCGGGAGTCTTCAAGGTTAGCGTAAACATAGACAGTTTTGAGTTTATGGGGCTAAGAATCCCTTATATAAAAAGGGTTTATGATGTAGTCAACTCCCAGCTTGGCTCGTATATCTCCTACAACGTTACCGTAGATTTCGGAGAGCAGGACGCCGTTAAGGATCCCGATATTCTGAAAAGACTGGACAAGCTTATTCAAGAAGCAGGAGGCTTCGAACTCACAAAGAAAAGCAATGGGGTCCCTAAAATTTATTCCATTCTGGATATTGTAAAAGAAATGAACAGGACCCTACATGAAGATGACCCTGACTACTATCAGATACCTGAGAATAGAGAAATGGTCAGCCAGTTGCTCTTTCTCTATGAGCTTTCAGGAGGAACAAAGACCTACGAATGGATAGATGAAAACTACTCAATTCTACGTGCGCAAATCGAACTATCAAGGTTTGATGCCAATGAAATAGTCTATGAGCTTGATCACATACGTCGGCTCGGCACAGAGCTATTTCCTCACGCAAGAGTCGATATAGTGGGAAGTGCTGTACGTTTTGCAGCCATGAATGAAAAAATCGTCATCGGAGAATTAAAATCATTCCTGACGGCACTTTGTGTCATTGGAATTCTTCTTGCTCTTGTGTTCGGAAGCCTCAGAACCGGACTTATCGGAATGATCCCCAACATTACTCCCATTGTGGTAATCGGAGGAGTCATGGGATATTTCGGGTTCTCCCTCGATATGATGACCATGACCATTATGCCGATGCTTCTGGGGATTGCAGTAGACGATACGATACATTTCATCAATCACATTAAATATGAGTTCGAACGGGGAGGAAATTACCATGATGCGATACTCATCTCCTTTCGGAACATAGGTAAGACGCTTGCAATGACTACTGTGATTCTATCGGCATCCTTTGCCATGTATATCTTTTCACCTGTTAATACCCTTTCCAGGGTCGGCATACTGGCGGTCATCGGCCTTACCGCTGCCCTTGCTGCCGACTACCTCATGACTCCGATCCTGATCTACATAACAAAGCCCTTTGGCAAAGAAACGGCCGATCGGAGAGCCCTTTAGCCATATACCAATCAAAGGAGTAGCGTATGCATACCAGAATTACCGAGAAAAGCCTGAATCACGTTCCATGTCTGCTTGTATTCCTGGCTCTGTCCACACTTCCGGTCCTGTCGATAGGAGCCGAGAGTCTTAGCGGCCGTGACATCATGCAGATGGTGGATGATCGGGACGACGGAGATACCAGCCGCAACGAGATGGTCATGACTCTCACCAGTCGAAGGGGAAACGTAAGGACCAGGGAGGTACTCTCATACAGCAAAGATTATGGTGAGGACGAAAAAACCGTTATGGTCTTCTTGACCCCCTCCGACGTCAAGGGCGTAGGCTACCTGACGTGGTCGTATGAAGAGAGCGGCAAAGATGATGATACATGGCTCTTCATGCCGGCATTGCGAAAGGTTCGAAGAATATCCGGGTCCTCTCGTAACGACTATTTCATGGGTACCGACTTTACCTACGACGATATGGGAGACAGGGAAGTCGACGAGGATGAACACAAGCTAATTGGGGAAGAAACGGTGGACGGAAAACGGTGCTGGGTTGTCGAATCGACGCCGAAAGACCCCAACTATATGTATTCAAAAAAGATATCAAAGATTCGTCAGGATATTTCCATGGTTGTACAAGTCGACTACTTTGATCGTCAGGGTAAGCTGCTTAAGAAACTTGTCGTTTCCCAGATTGAACAGATCAACGGAATCTGGACGGCAGGACGGATGGAAATGGAGAACCTACAAGACCAACACACCACCCTTATGGAAACCAGGGGCGTCAGCTACAACCAAGAAGTGTCGGATGCTCTTTTCAGGGTCTCAACTCTTGAGCAGGGGAGAATTCGCTGATGAAGAAAAACCATATAAGGGCCGCCGCCTTGGCGGCCTTTTTTTGCATCATGCTTCCCTATCCCCTGCTCTATGCCCAGCTGGAGACCAGCGGTTTTGCAGATTCACACTATGCCTTTGGCACGGGAGATGATCAGAACCTATTGAGCGCCGAAAGCAGGCTACGAAGTGAAATACGCCTGTATTCGGGAGACTCGAGCTTCTTTGCATCGGTAGATGGTGTCTACGACAGCCTTGTTCCTTCCGAAAGTGGTTTTACCCTGAAGGAACTCTACTATGAATACATGTCCGAAGCTTTCGACCTGCGGATAGGACGCCAGATCATCATCTGGGGTAAGGCAGACGGACTACAAATCACCGATATTATATCGCCCAAGGACTATACAGGCTTCGTGGGACAGGAATACGAAGACACACGCCTTCCCGCTGAGGCGGTCAAGCTGAGGCTTCTGGGAGCTCTTTCCACCATAGAAGCGATATGGATTCCAGTCTACACATCTTCTCTTCTTCCAAGCGATTCTCTCAACCCTCTTACGAGCGAGTATCCCGATTCCATTGCGTACCTGGGATCTGCTCTTCCGGTCTCTTATGATTTCACGGAAAAGAATCTGCCGAAAGATTTCTGGGACAGTGAATGGGCTCTCAGAGGTTCCTGGTACCTTCCGTGTATGGACCTGAGCCTCTCCCTTTTCCACGGATGGGACGATTTTCCGGTCCAGGAAAGGAGTCTGACGGTAGACGGCAGCTCCGGAACCGTAGAGGTGGAATCACGCTATTATCAGATCTGGATGACCGGTCTCGACGCCGCCATTCCCATAAAGGAAGTAGTTCTGCGAACAGAGGGTGCCCTTTTCGTCGGTAGGCGGTTCTCTGCGGCCGAAGGCTTTGGCCAATCCCTAGAAAAAAACCAGATCATGGGCCTGTCCGGAATCGACTGGATACCGGGAAACGGGTGGTCGCTGACCGCCCAGTACATGGAAGATTGGGTCCTCGATTATGAAGATGCTATGGACCGGGATAGAAGAAGCAGTACGGGAACCGTAAGCATCTCGAAGGATCTGCTGCGGGAGACCCTCACTCTCTCGGCATCCCTCGCTATGGGAATGGTCTATTGGGATTCGGCAATTGAACTGGAAGCAGAATGGAGCCTCAGCGATGCGCTTTCACTTCGGGGCGGGATTCAACTCTATAGCGAGGGAGAGGATGGAAAGGGAGATTATGCAGCCTACGATGATCTTGACTGTGCCTGGATCGGCGCACGATGCAGTTTTTAATACACTCTAAAGGTTCAATATTATCATTATATTTCACAAAAAATAGTCACAATATATGGTATAAATGTCTATTATAATCGGTATATATCAATTTTACAGATTGACCTACACATTATAGGAGGAAAGAGGAATGAAGCGACTGCTTACTTTGTCCATGGTAATCCTACTTGTCTTCATGACAATCGGCTGCGGGAAAAAGGAACAACGGTTTACCGCAGGAACCTATGAGGGTGCCGCGCCGGGAATCCATGGCGACGATGTTGTCCTGGAGGTAACGGTAGACGACACCTCCATCAAAGAGATACAGGTGATTCAGAACAATGAGACCCCCGGGGTTTCCGATGCGGCTTTTGATCGGATTCCAAAAGCAATTATCGAGGGGCAAACCCTGGCTGTAGATACGGTTTCAGGTGCAACCTATTCCAGCAAGGCAATCATCGGAGCGGTTACTGCCGCTCTTCAAGCCGCCGGTGCGGATATCGCAGCCCTTTCGGCGGGAAAGGCTGAAAGCGATGCCGATGCTGTCTCATCGGCCACCAAGGTAATGAACGCCGATATTGTCGTCGTTGGTGCAGGAGGCGCTGGGCTTGCCGCAGCGGTTTCCGCCAACCAAAAGGGTGCCACGGTTATCGTCCTGGAAAAGATGCCGCAGGTAGGGGGCAATACCATTATATCGGGAGCGGCCTATAATGCAGTTGATCCCTCCCGCCAGAAACCGGCAGGTATCGAAGATTCAATCGAAAAGCATTATACCCAGACCTATGAAGGGGGAGATGAATTAGGTAATCCGGTTCTTATCCACACCATGGTGGAAAACGCCTACCCTACGCTCCAGTGGCTGGAAAGTCTGGGCATGGAATTCAAGGGTCAGATCTTCACCGTTTTGGGCGGACTGTGGCCCAGGGCCCATAAGCCGGTAAAGCCGCTTGGTACGGGCTACATCGAAACCTATATGAATTACATCAAGCAACATGACGGAATCACCCTCCTTACCGATACCAGGGCCGTCGATCTTTACAAGGAAGATGGCCGTGTCAGCGTCGTAAAAGCGACAGGCCCCGATGCCACGATAGTTGCCCAGGGCCATAAGGCGGTCATCCTTGCCACCGGCGGTTTCGGCGCAAATATCGAGCTTCGAGATACATACAATAAGATATGGCCAGCCCTTACCAATATCAAGACAACAAATCACCCCGGTGCTACAGGTGACGGATTGGCCCTGGCCGAGAAGGTAGGTGCCGATCTCGTCGGCATGGAGTATATTCAGCTGCTTCCCATGGGGGACCCGAATACCGGCAGCCTCTCGGGAAATATCGAGTTGGGGGTTGAAAACCGCATCTTCGTTAATAAGGACGGCAAGCGTTTTGTCGACGAAGGAGCCCGTCGTGATGTAATGACAAAGGCCCTCTTCGACCAGGAAGACGCCTTTATGTGGGTCATCCTCGATGGTCACTGTTACCCCACCACCGACATCAAGAATAACTTTAACGAAACGATGCAGGAGCTTCTTGATCAGGGTCGGGCGTATAAAGCGGATAACCTGGAAGAGCTGGCCGATGAAATCGGTGTTGATGCAGACAATCTGAAGGCTTCGGTGGCCGAATTCAACAAGGCCGTTGAGGCAGGCGGGCCGGATGCATTCGGACGAACCCTTTTTGCCGACAAGATCGATCAGCCCCCTTATTACGCAGGTGCGAGAAAACCAACGGTCCATCACACCATGGGCGGCATCAAGATTAATGAAAAGGCCCAGGTCATCGATAAAGATGGGAATGTGATTCCGGGGCTGTACGCTGCAGGAGAAACCACGGGAGGAATTCACGGCTCCAACCGCTTGGGTGGAAATGCCCTGGTTGATATCAATGTCTTCGGAAAGATTGCCGGAGAAAATGCCGCGGCAGAAAGCAATTAGAAATAAAGAACAGGGATGGCTGTCGGCATGGCCGGCAGCCATCTTGTTTCCGGAATAATACCCTCAAGACCCTCCGAAACAAACTTTCCTATAGCTCTTCTCCTACCAGGGAGCCAAACAGGGTTCGGGACGCTGAAAGTTGAGCCAGCCCGTACATACCGTAGAAATAGGGATGGGGGTCCCGATATTCAAGAACCATTCTCCCCTCCACAGCAAAGGTGATCACGTCCCCCCGCGCCGAGGCCCCGACCTCATAGCACCTGCCGTGACGCCAGGGGAAGGTAACACTCGCGCACTCTTCCAGGCCGTTGTCGTTTTTTACAAGGCGGACCCGGTCCTTCCCGTCGAAGCCGACGAAATAACCGTGGCGCCGTCCCTTCGCCCGGAGGATCAGCATGTGACTTTCACCGTGCTCCGGTGTGATGGTCGTCCGGAGCATGAGATCACGGGTATAAAAGTTTCCGGTATAGAGTTCGTTTCTCTCCGGACAGATGGCCTGAACCTGGTCCCCCTCGAGCATCCATGCCCCGCCGTCATAGGTGGTTTGGGTAATGGTATCAAATTCCACACACTCCTTCGCGAAATCAAGGGTTTGAGTCCCCTTGCCTTCGGTGGAAAAACGGTGAAGCAACAGTTTACCAAAACAGAGCTCCTTTTCGCGGCCCTCGACGGTGATACCGATTTCATCGATGGCCCTGCCGCCGGTATCGGGAATCGTCCAGCAGAGATCTTCGGTCTCCAGAACGCCATCGACTCCCCGCTTCGGAAAAAAGGGCCTGCTTTCCAGATATGACGTGTCGCCGGTCGTCCTCACGTAGAGACTGAGGGCCGGCAGCGCCTCGGAATAGGCCTCCCATCGGAAACGGCAGCACAGGCTCTGGCCGGAATAAACCTGGGGGGTGAAGGCCGGAAGGTAGCGTTCGTCGGAGAAATCTTCCCTGCGATAGAAACTCTTGTAAAAAAGCCGCTTTTTCTGGTACCTGGGCAGCCGGTCAACCAGGGCAGAAAGAACGTATCGCTCACCGTCCCTTCCCGGGGAGAGGGTCAGATAGCGGCTGTCGGAGGAGCGGAATCCGTGAGTAGTGCCGGGAAAAGGAAAGTCGAAGAGCAGCTGCCGCTCCGGTGTCGAGGAGACAAGGGGTTCCGGGGCCCTCTCTCCCGCCATGCGGTAGCCAAGAAGGGCCAGTCGCTTTGCCTCGGTGGGCAGATCCAGGATGTTAAGGCTTCCTGCAATGCTACTGGCGGCATGAAAATCATTTATGGGGCCCCGGTATTTTTCCTCAACCCCGGCAAGGCCGCAGGCGACCCCCATAATCGTCCCTACATTTCCTGCATTGCAGTCGGTATCCCATCCGCACATCGTCGCAATCTCCACCGAACGGGAAAGGGAACCCTTTCCATAGAGCAGGGAGAGGATGCAGACACCGGCATTGGGAATGATATGGCAAACACCGGGATAGCGATCGTAGCCGAAATTCTCCTCGAGAAAGGCACGGCAGGCCCGAAAATCGTCACTGTTTTCGTGATAAAAGTCAATCACCGCCCTGGTGACTCGGGCATATTCGCTTTCCTGCGGAATAAAGGACAGGGCCCTCTCGATGATGGCTTCGGGTTCCTTCAGCGAAAAGGCCGAGGCAATGGCGGATGCGATAAAACGGCCGCCGTAGATGCCGTTCCGGTCGTGGGAGACACTGGCCGCCATCTCTCCATAGCGGGCGGCAGCCTCCGGATTATCGGGGAAAATCAGTCCCCAGGAGTCGATGAAAATTTGACCGCCTATCTGTTCGGCAACAGTGGCGCCATTGCGTTCCAGCGAGCCGGAAGAAGGGGCCGGGATACCATGTTTCAAGTTCAGGTATGCCGTGTGTTCGGTACTGCGGCCGTAGCCCCCCCACCAGTAAAAACCTTTCCCTTCCCGGGTATAGTTAAGCCAGCAGTTACCGATATCTTCGGCAGTAATCTCCCGCTCTGTTCCGTAGTCGTAGAGAGCCCGAATAAAAAAGAGCGGACCGTTCACATCGTCGTCGGCGGCAAAGTTTTTGTAATCCTTTACATAGCCGGAAATATCCCCGTAGGTTTCCAGGATACGCTCATAACTCCACACCGTCGGCTCCACCGGAGCACCAAGGCGAACACCGATGCACTTTCCAAGTAAACCTGCATATACCCGTTCGGGGTAATCGGACTGAATCATCATTTCCCTCTCTATTCACCCTTGCCGGTAAAACGAAGTCTATTGAAGAACCGTCTGGGCATATTCGGTAAGGCGGTCGCCTCCCAAGCGGTACCACTCTTTCACAAAATCGTCGAACCTGTCCATGGGATATTCCCCGCTGATCAGCTTGAAAGCATACTCGCGGTAGAGATTCTGAAGGGCATCCCAACTGGGAGCAAGCTCCTTGGGGATCAGAAAGTTGATGTCTTCTTTGGTATATTCGACCGCAATATCAAGACTCTTTTGCGCGCTCTCGCCAAGCAGGGGTACCGGAGATTTCCAGCCGACGACCTCGTGGTAGCGGGGCCACCATTCGTTAAAACGATCGGTGAGCTTGATCGTACCGTCTTCAACGGTGTAGTGGATTCCTTCAAAGCCGAGACGATCCAGCATTTGGCCGTCATCGCTTGCCATGAACTCGAGAAAGGCCCAGGCCGCTTTCTTGTGCTTGCTTCCAGCCGAGATTGCCCATCCCCGGGACTCCTTGGTAACATCCACGGTAAAGCCTTGATCCACGCCCTTAGCCGGAGGGAGAATCGTCAAACCACTGCCGGCAGCACTTTTCGCCATCTTACTCTCGTAGATATCGACAACCGTACCAGCGGAACTGGCGATCATACCGACCTGCCCTGTATACAGCTTATCTTCCATGGCATCCCACTTGGTGGTGATATATTCGGGATCGAGGATCTCCTCGGCATAGAGCTTGCGATAGAAGGCAAGTTTCGCCTTTTCCTGATCGGTTACCCTGGAATAGACCCAGCGCCCCTCCTGCTTCTTCCAGGTCGAGGTGATACCGAAGGCCCGGTCAAAGACGTAGTCGATACGATCGGTATTCCCGGTATCGGTAAGGCCGATCCCCCCCTGTTCCTTGAAAAAGGAGAGCATGTCGTAGTACTCATCCAGACTCTCAACCTTCCTGCCGTAAGCCTCGTACCAATCGCTGCGCACCATGGGAACCCGTATTCGGGGCGGAGCGAGCCACAAAAGGTAGGGATAGCTTGCGATCCTTTTTTTATTGAAATCCAGCATGGCCTTTTGCATGATCTCTGATTCTGCAATCCAGGGTCGAAGGTCCTCAAGGATTCCCTGATTTGCAATGGCCTGATCGTTTCCCTGAAAATAGATGATGTCGGGAATATCTCCGCTCATGATCATGAGGTTGAGCTTTTCCGCGTAGCTGCCTTCGGGTACCTTCACAAGTTCAATGTCCAGCTTCAACCCCTCTTTCTCGTAGATCGCCTTTTCGATCCGATTGATATGATCGACATTGATCTGTTCCGTCGGGGAGTTATCCTTCCCTACCAGCCGCAGTTTGATCACGCCGTCGGCTGCGACATCCGAGGATTCCTGATTCCCTCCCGCAAAGAGCGGAATCGCAGAGAGCATCGCCACAAGAAGCGAAACACAAATTCGTTTCATATTCATCCTCCTACTCCTTTACACTTCCGCTCATGGTGCCCTTGGTAAAATAACGGAGTATAAAGGGATAGAGCACCAGGACCGGTAAAATCGCCAAGATAATCATTCCTGATTTAAGTGCCTTGATATCGATCATCATCGAGGCATCGGAATATTTCAGAAAACTCAGACTGCCGAGAAAGGCCGCTTTATCCAGGCCGACGATTAATTCCCGCAGTACCACCTGAAGAGGCCACTTTGCCTCGCTGTTCAAATAAATGAGAGCACGGAAATACTCATTCCAATGAAATACGCCGTAAAAAAGCCCAATGGTCGCAAGTCCGCCCTTGTTTACCGGCAGGATGATCCGGGAAAAAATCTGCCACTCTCCGGCTCCTTCGAGCCGTGCGGACTCTTCGAGGGAAAGAGGCACCTTTTCAAAAAATCTCATCAGGATAATGAGGTAATAGGGATTAATAGCCTTATAAAGAATGACCGACCAGTAGGAATCGATCAGGCCGAGCCCCTTCACGAGAAAATAGTCGGGGATGAGCCCGCCTTCAAAGATCATGGTGATGATGATCAAGACAAGAAACAATCGCCTGCCGAAAAGATATTTCCGAGTCAGCACATAGGCTGCAATACTGGTAAGAAAGATGTTGATCGCCGTACCGACAAAGGTGATGAAGAGGCTGTTGAAAAGCCCCCGGTATACCTTCTGGTTGGTCAAAAGCGCCTTGTAGGTGGCTGTGGTAGCATCTCTCGGAAAGAGGGTAAGGCCGTTCGCACGGGCTATGGCGGCGGGACCGGTAAAACTGATGGCCAAAAGGTTGATAAGTGGGTAAACCATAACCAAAGCGAGAAGCATCATCAAAAGAGCATTGAAGAAGCGAAAGGGGCTAAGCCTGGTTTCTACCATAAGCCCTCCCCTGTCAGTTTTTTACTGGTCCGGTGGGTTCCGTATATCAAGGCAAGACCGATGACGCCCTTGAACAAGCCGGCTGCGGTTCCCAGGGAAAACTCCCCCTGTATGAGGCCGACGCGGTAGACGTAGGTATCGATGATATCCACCACGCTGATCACCGAATCGTTCATGAGGTTGAAGACCTGGTCGAAGCCGGCATTCATAAAGAAACCAAGGTTCAGGATAAAGACGGTGATCATGGTGGGGAAAATTGCCGGCAAGGTTATCTTGGTCATCTTCTGGAACCTGCCACAGCCGTCGATGGCCGCAGCATCGTAAAGCTCCTCGGGGATCTCCAGGATGGCGGCAACATAGAGGATCGAGTCCCAGCCGACACTTCTCCACATCTCGGAAAAAACAAGGACCCAGCGAATATGACGGTGACTCGTCAGAAAGGCGACAGGGGCCACACCGAATCGTTCGAGCAGCTGGTTTACCAGGCCGTCCTTGAGGGAAAGCATGGAGATAAAGATTCCGGCGATGACAACCCAGGAGAGAAAGTGGGGAAGGTAGACCAGAGACTGGACGATCTTCCGAAAGCGTCCGTTGCGGATCTCCAACAGCAGCAAGGCCAGGATGATGGGAGCGGGGAAATTGAAGATCAATTTCATGAAACTGATGATCACCGTATTGAGGAACACTCGGCCGAATACCGGAGAGCTGAAGAGTATGCGAAAATTTTCAAGCCTCACCCAACGATTTGCGCCAAAGAAGTTGAACTCCTGAAAGGCAAGCCGGGCTCCCCAGATGGGGATATAGTGGAATATGATGAAATAGAGTGCTGGGAGCAGAAACATAAGATAGAGCATCCTGTCCCGGCGAATTCGTTTTCCGACACTCAGGGCCATCACCTGCCTCCCTGGAGTTCCGAGATAAATTGGAGGGGGCGTCTTGATGAAAAATCCTCGAGGGCATGGGCGCAGAGCCCGGCACTTCGGGCGACGATAAAGAGAGCTTCACACATCGAAGGCTCCCAGCCGAGATCTGCAAGGATCGCACCATGGGCACCGTCGATGTTAAGTACCAGGGTTTTGCCGACAAGCTCGGGCAGGAGCCTCTCTACCTCCTGCAATAGTCCGCAGCAGCGCCCGGCAAGCCCCAGCTCAGCGGCCAGCTGCAAAAGGAGCGTGGCGCGGGGATCTTTCTCCCTGTAGATGCGGTGACCAAAACCCGGGATACGCTTCTCGGATTCCAGACGCCGGCGAAGCAGCTCCCGGAGGTCTTTCTCTTTCCCCGCTTCCAGCAGCATGGCAGCGCACTGCCTGGCCGCTCCGCCGTGAACATCACCCACGGCAAGAAGCCCTGCGGCGACCGAAGCCCCCAAAGAGGCCCGGGCAGAGGCGGCGGAGATAGTGATACAGGCCGAAGGGGCCTTCTCACCATGATCGGCAGCACTCACAAGAAGTGCATCTATCATCCTGGCCTGGGTTTCGCTGGGACGTTTTCCCGTAATCAATAAACCAAGGCTTCGGGCAAAGCCGAACGGGCCGATAAGGTCATCCATCATGGTCCCGCGGTATCGAATTCCCTCATCGCCGATCTGGGTGATATCGGGAATATCGCTCTTGTATTCACTCATTCTCCGAACCTCCTTCGATAAGCGATATACGAAGGTCGACCATAGAAAGCCCCCTGTCGTGCACAATCACAGGGTTAAAGTCCACGGAGCTGATATGCTTCGGCAGGGAAAGGGCAAGTTCCCCCAATTTCATGAGGGTTCCTACCAAGGCCTCGATATCAAGAGGCTTGCCTCCACGATACCCATTCAAAAGCGGAAGGCTTTTCATCTCCCTCAGACCCCTGTGCACATCAAGCTCCCGAAAAGGGGGCCGAAGCATACGACTGTCGTCAAGGAGGTCGACAAGGATTCCCCCTGGTCCGAAAAGTACCACGGGCCCGAAAAGGGGATCACGAATAATACCGGCGATCATTTCCAAGCCCCTGTCCGCCATGCTCTGAACCAGGAAGGTTTCGAGGCCCTTTATATCCGCCATCTTGAGACAGGCCTTACGAACCGCATCGGCCCCGGCCAGATTGAGATGGACCAGGCCGTGGTCGCTTTTGTGGGTCATGAGGGGAGAGATGGCCTTTACCGCCACTGGAAAGCCGATGGCCTGCGCAGCCTTCGCCGCCTCATCCGGCCCGCTTGCCGATATCGTGGAAATAAAGGGAAGAGACCAGGAAGAAAGGAGTCGTTCGCTGCTTTTCCAGTCAAGTATGTTGTTCATGCACAATTCTCCCTGTCTTTGTGCATCTGCGACCAACGAAGGAGGGCAGCAAGGGCAGTGACCGCTGGTTGGGGATCATGGAAAAGGGGGATGCCCGAGTCCTTCAGCATGGAAAAAGCCTGCGAAGCGTCTGGACCGCCGTCCCCCTCGCCGATCCAGACAACGACGATGGGAAGCTTCATTTGCTTTCTTACCGCAAGAATTCCCCGGACCGTCTGGACCTCTACCTCCCGGTTGGGATTCTTTGCAAAAAGAAGCATGAGCAAATCCCAGCTCCCGCCTTCTCCCATGGCGGTGATAAGCGAAGCGATTTTCTCACCCCGCATGGCATCTCCCCTGGCATCCAGGGGATTAAGAAGCCGGGCGTAGTCGGGAATACCCTCTATCCGGCGCAGCCGCAGCTCCAGGGATTCAGGAATGGGAGGCAGGGAAAAACAATCATAGCGGGAAAACAGGTCCGCGGTGAGACTGGCGGCTCCCCCCGACTGGCTGATGACACCGATCCGTCCACCGGCAGGCGGGCCGATGGTATCCGCAAGAAGGGCCACATCCAACATCTGCGCAGGAGAATCGACCAAGATCGCTCCGTATTGCCTGAAAACCGCTTCGAAGACCCGCCCGGAAGAGGCAAGGGATGCGGTATGGGTGGCGGCAATCCTGCTGCCGAGCTCACTTCTTCCCGATTTTACCGCAACCAGGGGTATCCTCTTCCGTCCAGCCTTTTGCAGGAGGCGAACAAAGGAATCACCAGAGCCGACCCCTTCGATAAAGGCGGTCAGTACCGTGGTTTCAGGATCGTCCAGGTAATAGTCCATCACCTCCTCCATGCAGACATCTACCTGGTTACCAAGACTGGCCAGATAGCGCAGGCCGATTCCCCGTCCGGCGAAACTGCCGAAGAGCGCCATCATCAGCGCCCCGCTGGAGGATACAAAACTCACCCCACCCCTGCGCGGTTTAGCAAAGAGCCGGGTCATGAAAAAGCTGTTTTTGACATCGGCAAGGCCCGCACAGTTGGGCCCTATGATGCGAATCCGGGAGGAAAGCTCCTTCAGCCGCCTTTGAAGGGAGCGGCCGTAATCGTCGGCCTCGGCGAAGCCTGCCGATATGATGACCACAGCCTTCACACCGCAGGCGATGCACTCTTCCACCACAGGGATTACCCGCTGACGTGCGACGGTAACAAGGGCAAGTTCCGGCACCTCGGGCAGGGCCGAAACCGAGGGGTATGCAGGAACGGAAAAGATTTCGCTCCTGGATGGATGAACGGGGTAAAGCCTGCCCTTCCATTCGAGCAGATTCTGAAAGATTTCCGCGGGATAGGTTCCCCGCTCGCTGGCTCCCACATGGGCGAGGGAAGCGGGCGAAAACAGAGGGGATAGGGATCTGTCCACACTCATCTTCCGGATGCCTCCCGGGAAATTGCAAGATCCACAAGTTCTTCGGCAAGGCTCAGGGCATCTTCGTCTTCGACAAAGCCAAGGCAAACCCCGTCGGCCCGGCGGACCTGCTCCACCCAGGTTTCGGGAAAGACTTCCACCCCATGGGAGGCTCCCACCAGTGCACAAACCACCGCAGCAATGGTATCGGCATCTCTGCCGAAGTTTGCAGCCCAGAAAAGGGCACGGCGCATATCTTTCCCGGCCATATAATAGATGGCAAGGGCCTGAGGAATGGCCTCCGCACTGGATGCATGCTCGGCAGCCCAAAATTCGGTATGAAGCTCTTCCCAGATATCAAGCATCTCCCCTGCACTGCGGCACAGGTTCAATGCACGGTCGAGGGAACGCCCCAGCCAGCTGTCATCGGGAACCATCTTCCGTGCCGTCTCGACAACCTCCACGGGATCCATGCCGACCATGGCCCCGGCGATGGCTGCGGCAACGGCCTTTGCCGCCCAGATACCGTCGCGATGATGGCTAACGCAGGCATCGATCTCTGCGAGGCGGCCGGCCTCCTGCACATCGCCGGCTGCAAAGATTCCGATGGGAGCCATGCGCATGGCAGCGCCGTCGTCATCGTTCATGGTGTTGTCGATTCCCGACAGAGGGGGGTGAATTCCGCGCTCGATGTTACGGACGGCACCGTAAAGAGGCCTGCCGCCCCGTTTTTTCATGCCACCCCGGTCGACGATGTTACGCTTCCAGGAGTTCCAAACCGCATCGGGAGTGATATCTCCGCCGCAATCTATGAGGGTACGGGCGGTGAGAAAACCGAATTCGGTATCGTCGGTACTCTTTGCTCCTGGGTAGAGGGAGACGATCATCCCGTACTGCTTTCGATATTCCTGATCCCGGCCGATATCACCGACGGCATCCCCGACAGCCAATCCGATCAGGGCTCCCTTGGCCCTGGAAAGATAGAGCTGCCTGTCTGCGAGTAGTTCTTTTCGATTCATAATGCTAAGCCTCTCTTTGCCTTGTTGTTTCACGTATGATCAGCTGAGCAGGAAGAAGGGTGACGGGATCGACCTGCACGCCGGCGAGCATTTTTAAAACTATTTCCGCCGCCATCCTCCCGATCTCGAGCTTCGGCTTTCCAATGGTGGTCAAGGCCGGGCTGATCATCGTCGCCGATGGAATATCGTCGATACCGATGACGGATATATCGCGGGGAACCGAGATTCCGTTACGCCGCGCCTCCTGGAGGAATCCCACGGCAACCAGATCGTTTCCCGCTATCATGGCGCTCGGTCGCTTGTCCATGGTCGAAAGGGTTCGAGCGATCTCAGCCCCGCTTTCCCTGACAAGGGGGACGGTGAAAATTCGATCTTCCCGGTCCTCAAGTCCCTTCCCGTTCAAAAAGGCCCGAAAGGCCTTTAAGCGGCTGCTGCCGTAGCCCTCGCTATCCGGGCGATCATGATGAACAAGGGCGATGTCCCGGTGCCCAAGGCGATACAGATACTCCAGCGCCTCGGTTACAGCCCCAAAGGTGTCGGTTCCCACCACGGGAAAGCCACCTCTCCCTTTTCGTTCACCGAGAAGAACCACAGGACACCTCACCCCTGAGAGTTCGCTCATATCGATGTCCGGTGCGTTGATTAAAACCGCATCAACCCTGTTCATCCGTGCAAGCTGGATATAGCGTCGTTCGCGGTCGGCCTCCCAATCGCTGTTGGCCATGACGACACTGTATCCCTCGCTGTCGAAGCGATCCTGCACGCCCCGGGCAACCTCAGCCCAAAAGCTGTTGGTGATATCCGGAATAATCAGGAGAATAGTTTTCGACCTATTGGTCCTCATACTGGAAGCAAGGGTGTTCCGGACATATCCCAGACGCCGAACCGCCTCTTCCACTCGTTCTACCGCATCGGAACTGACGCCATAGCTGTTGCCGGAAAGAACCCGGCTAACAGTACTTTTCGAAAGCCTTGCCGCCCTTGCAACATCAAGAATTGTTACATCCTGTGACATGATATCTCCATCGGGAACGTTCCCTAAAAGGGAAAAGAAAATAGAAACGCTCTTGGGAACGTTCCCGAAAATAGTATAGCATGGAATCATCTGTACGGCAAACAAAACATGATCATGTATGCGCAGAAAAAAGCGAAAGGAAAACACCCCGAGCAGTATCGGATCGATACCGGCCCAAGGGTGCTTTGTTCATTCATAACACAGAAAAGAGAGTGATCAGGCCCGGGAAGGCTCCTCCTCGAAATTCGAGGCAACCTCCTTCAGCACGTTTATAATGGGAATGTGCTGGGGGCAGCTTTCCTCACAATTTCCGCAGGCAATACAGTCAGAAGCCTTTCCAAAGGTCTGCGCGTAATTTCCGTAATATACCCGCTGAATGGAAGAGCCCTTCGTTCCCGCCCGCTTTTCCTCATTAAGGAGGGCAAAATACTCCGGTATCGCAATATTCTGCGGACAGCCATCCACACAATAACGGCAGGCGGTGCAGGGAACCGCAAGTGATGCATTGATCAGATCGACCGCACCTTCTATAACCTTCCGTTCTTCCGGCGAGATCTCCCTGAAGGCCTCCATGTATGCGGTATTGTCGAGCAGTTGCTCCATACTCGACATGCCGCTTAGCACCATGAATACGCCATCCAGACTGGCAGCAAACCGGATGGCCCATGATGGTATCGACATGACGGGATTGGCCCCCTTGAAAAGCGATGCAACATTGCCGGGAACCTTTGCCAGAGTTCCTCCCTTGACAGGCTCCATCACAACGACCTTTTTGTTATGTTTGCGTGCAACCTCATAACATTTTCGGGACTGGATGCTCTCGCTCTCCCAGTCTACATAATTAATCTGCAACTGTACGAAATCCACCTCGGGATGATCCGTGAGAATTTTATCAAGCAATTCGGCCCGGTCATGGAAAGAAAAGCCGACCTCCCCGATTTTTCCCTTCGCCTGCATCCTCTTGACAAACGAAAAGCTGTCGAATTTCTTTGCTATCTCGTAATGAGAGATCGTGAGGTTATGCAAAAGATAATAATCAAAATAATCAACACCACATTTCTCGAGTTGCTCGTTGAAGATACGCTCCTGATCTCCCTCTTCTTTCAAAAGCATGGTCGGCAATTTTGTTGCAACGGTAAAAGAGGTTCTTGGATGCCGTTTTACAAGCGCCTCGCGTAATGCCACCTCGCTTTTGAACATATGATACATATAGGCGGTATCAAAATAGGTGAAACCTTTCTCCAGAAAGGCGTCCACCATCCGTTTTACCGTTTCCATATCGATGTCGGCCTCATTGCCCTGATCCTGCACCGGCAGGCGCATGAAGCCGAACCCCAGTTTTTTCTGTTCCATGTAGGTACTCCTCTTTTTCGTTCCAGACAAGAGCAGGAAAGCTGGTCTTCCCGCATGCTCTCATCATCAAAACTCGTATCGCTCGATCAATACCGGTCGCCCTGTATGGAGATTCCCGAAAGTTCTTCGCCGATCTCCTTGAGATCATCCTCACGTAATTCGACATTGATCGCCCCGAGATTCTCTTCCAGCCGATCGAGCCTGCGGCTGCCGGGAATCGGTACTATCCAGGGTTTCTGGGCAAGAAGCCAGGCCAGCGCTATCTGTGCCGGTGTGGCATTCCGCTCCTCCCCTATCTTTTTCAGAAGATCAACCATCGCCATATTCGCCCTGATTGCCTCTGATGTGAAACGGGGATTATGGCTGCGAATATCGGAACTATCAAATGTCGAATGCTCATTAATCGTTCCTGTCAGGAAGCCCCGTCCCAGGGGACTGAAGGGAACAAAGCCGATTCCCAGCTCTTCACAGACAGGAAGAACATCCCGTTCCCGCTCTCTCCACCACATCGAGTATTCACTTTGCACGGCAGTAACCGGCTGTACCATATGAGCCCGGCGGATGGTATCCGCATCCGCTTCAGACAACCCGAAATGGCGGACTTTACCCTCCCGAATAAGATCCCGGACCGTTCCGGCCACATCCTCGATCGGAACATCGGGATCGACCCGATGCTGATAGAAGAGATCAATGGCCTCAATGTTGAGACGCTTCAGCGATTCTTCGGCAACGCGCCGGATCCGTTCGGGTCGGCTGTCATACCCCGTCCAGCCGGGGCTGCCGTCGGGATTGAGCCGGAAACCGAATTTTGTCGCAACCACCACCTCATCCCTGAACGGAGCCAGGGCTTCCCCGAGAAGCTCTTCGTTGGTAAAGGGGCCGTACACTTCGGCCGTATCGAAAAAGGTAACGCCACGATCCACGGCCGCATGGATGAGGTCGATCATATCGTGTTTTGTTCCGACAGGCTTATCGGCGAAGGTCATCCGCATACACCCCAGACCAAGTGACGAAACTTCCAATTTCCCATTTCCAAGGTATCGTTTCTGCATGGCTGTCTCCTCCTGATTTTTCATAGATCCGATCATGCTGGTGATATTTGTTCATACATTGACGAAAAGCGGGATGGTGCCTTTGGCCAATCCTTAGTGAAGCGAGTTCAAAAAATCATGATTTTACCGGCGGCGCTTTGTCTGCGGGATCTCTTCTGCATATCGTCATGCATTCTGGACCTCCTCGCCGAAGCCGCCCATCGAGCGCTCTTTCTTAAGCAAAACTCGCTCATAGCTATCTATTTTCTTCTCTAAGCGTGCCAGAGTCTTTTTTAATTCCTCAATCTTCGAAATGAGAACATCCCGTTGCCCGACAAGAAGGGCCTTGCGTTCGGCACTGGTTTTGTCCCCTTGCTGGCACAAGCTGACGTATTCGATCAATGCCTCAATGGAAAGTCCCGCCCCCCGCATACAGGTTACAAACTCGACCCATCGCTCATCTTCCTTGGTATAATCGCGAATTCCTCCGCGTTTTCTGTTTACAGGAGGAAGCAAACCGATGCGTTCATAGTATCTGAGCGTATCCTGGGAAATGTGATGTTTTTCGCTTATTTCAGAAATCCGCACTTCTCATTGTTCTCCTTGGATTGCATTGCGGCCCGTGGCAATGCATGCCTTTGCACGGACCGCACAGATATGTTCTTCATAAACATAGGGGCTGGAGTTAGCTCCAAGTCAAGTTAAAATCTTTTTTATTTGGGATTATCCTTGGCCAGAAACGAAAACACAGGTTGAGGGTGGGGCAGCAATCACCGCCTTTTTTCCCTTCTGACGCCGCCTGATCGTCACTCCGTCGATGTACTCAAATACGGGAACACAATGGTCAAAAAGCGTTTTCATCGGCCCGCTCATGTTACCCCAGTAGATAGGGGTACCGACAATCAAGATATCGGCAGCCTCTATCCATTCGGCAATAGTGTGGCCGCCGTCCCGGGGAAGAACGCAGATCTTGTCGGGCCGACAGCTAAGGCACCCGACGCAGGGCTTGATTTCTTCCTTATACAAAAACGCTGTACGAAAAGCGTCGGAAGAAAGGGATACTCCGCCCCTCCAGTCCGCACAAAAAAAGCGAAGAGGGCGAAAACAGGACGAGAACAACAATGACGATGGAATACTTCATGGCAAGCGCTCAACTGCTGCCGATTCCAATATTCGAAGAGCCGTAGTGAGAGCACTCACATCGGGATAGATTTCACCATTGGAACCGTCGGGACTTCCGTGGCCGATCAGCGTCATGGTCCAGCTGCCGGCCGAGGCAGGGTCGACGAAACACCGGTATACCAGCGACGGCTGCCCGCTGCCCCCCTCGCCGCCACTCCAGTTCTCATCTTCCGGCGAAGCGTCCTTGGGCCAGGAACCATTGAAATCCGTAGAATGGTTGATCTCAAGGTAGAGCCAGAAGCTTCCATCCTTGTCAGTCGGCCTGAGCAGAAGCTCCTGTTCCCTTTTGGGTGTTGCCCCGGTGATTCCGTCCGCCAGGGGTTTTTCCTTGCTTGGTACAAGAAATCCTTCACCGTCGGTGATATTTCGACGGTGAGACCAAACAGGAAGAGCCTCTACTCTTCGATTTCCCCCGTTAAAGATCCACCCCTCGGTGGCAATTTTACGGGTAACAAACAGTGAGCCGAGATAGGTACCTGAAGCATCTTCCATCCAAATCGCATATTGCGGCGGATTTTTGATGAATGTACCGTACTGGTGCAGCCATTCTTCCCCAGGATTAATGGTAAGCCGGTAGTCACCCTGTTGAGCGGTCTCACCCGCACTGCTGCAAGAGACGAGTGCAAAAGCGAGTAGCATAACCGTGATGCAAAGCCAATGTTTCATAACACCTCCATATGTTACCAAATGGTTACATATCGATAAAAAAATTATGTGAAGCTATCCTCGATAATCTGTTCAAGGACAGAGAAGATTCGATTCCACCCTTCTTGGCTCCTCAGATCAACGCCGTTATACACATCGGCCCGATCGGAAAGGAGTACAAGATAAGAAATACCGGTGCTGAGAAGAGCGACAAGGGCTTCGAGATCCGCAGTATGATTATGGGGAAACTGATTCCCAAGCCAACGGGTAAAGGCGAGCCCTTCCTGTTCGATCTTCCGCATCACCTTGATCCCAAGCTCGGTTCTCTCCGCCAAAAGCCAGCGCAAAACCTCACGCTTTACCGGATGCTCCCGAAGATCAGTACTATACTCATGAAAGATGTAACGGGCCGTCTTTTTGGGATCGTCAAGAGGAATGGGACGTTTCATTCCTCCAATCCAATAGCTGTTTTGCAGTGCCCATGCTTCCAACAGCTCATCAAAGCCCCCAAAATAGCGATAGATGAGAACCTTTGATACACCTGCTTCCTTGGCAACTGCATTCACCCCCAATCCGGTAAACCCTTTAGAGAGGAAAAGCCGATCCAAGGCGGTAAGAATTTGCTCTTCCGTCTGCTTTCGATCCTTCACACCTATATGTTACTAAGTGGTAACATGAAAATCAATAGGACATCACCTCTTTTCTCCTTCGATCGTTCCGATTCGTATCATATCGGCCACACGCGATAGCAACTCTTCCGGCGTGTATGGCTTTGCAATAATCGGATGCGACAATATAGCGGTATGACCGCCGCTGGTCAAAAGAATCATAACCTCAGGATTGATCTCCTTCAGTTGTTTCATGGTCTCGAGGCCTGAAATGCCCGGCATAGTGAGATCAAGAATCGTAAGAGCAATGTGATGCCCCATCCGTTGGTGTAAGGCAATCGCCTCTTTGCCGTTTTCTGCCGTCAGAATCCGGTATCCCGCCCGTTCGAGAATCTTGCCGGTTGTAATGCGAACAGGAGCCTCATCATCCACAAGCAGTATCATCTTGCCGGGATAGGCATGGGGAGGAACAATGGGTTCATCGGAAGAGGAAGCTTCCGAGGTATCGATGGGTAGCAGCTGGGCCTCTTCAATTTGGGGAAAAAGGATGGCGAAACGTGTTCCGACGCCAACAGTCGATGTAACATCAATCTTTGCCCCAAGATCCCGGACGATCCGTTGCACCATAGAAAGGCCGAACCCTGTACCGAACCCCTCTTCTTTGGTGGTAAAAAAGGGATCGAACATCTGTTTAATTGTTTCATCGTCCATCCCTACTCCCTGATCCTCAACAACGAGCAAGCAACCCTGTCCTGTTTTTCGTAAGGCAATCAATAGCTTTCCACCCCACTGCGACCGTTCTTGTCGCATAATCGTCATGGCGTGCAAGCCGTTGATGGCAAGATTGAGTAACAGTTGTTCGAGTTCGGAAGGCTCCCCCAAAATCTCCGCATGGTCGGGAAGTTCTTTTCTGATGGTCACACTTGTATCAAAACTATTCCGACACATAAGAAGTACGGCCTCCACCACGGGGACAAGATCGATCCGCTGATGCTCCCTACGGCGGCCACCGGAAATAGAGAGAAGTTGGCGTACGACCTCGGCCCCCCTCCGGGAAAGGGTTTCCATATCGTTTATTCGATCAAGAGCCTCGGCTCTGTCCACGGGCCAGTTTTCAACGACACTTCGAAGGAGGCTAAGGGAACCGTAGAGACCGCCAAGGATATTATTGAAATTGTGTGCCAATCCGCCGGTAAGGGTTCCGATTGCCTTCAGGCGTTGGGCATCGGCAAGTTGTTGGATCAGACGGACCCGCTCATCCTGCATTTGTTGATACTCTGTCACGTCACGAATAATGAAGGAAAGGATATGACCGCTATTGGTTGAAACAAGAAAAGGCTTTACCTGGACGAGACGCACCCCGCCATCGCTCCTCAGGATGGTTACATCGTGCAGGACGCCGAGCCAGGGGGCAGTTCCCTCTCTAAGCACGGAACGAACGGCCTCTTCAAACCCACGCTGCCGATCCTTCTCGCCCGCGGCCATCCTGCCTGCATCTTCCCAAAGGGGTGTTCCCACCATCTCCCGGCGCAATCTTCCCGTTATCAACTCCATACCGCGATTCCAATGGCTGATAAGCCCCTGCTCATCGGTAAGAACAATCCCATCCAGGGCGTTCTGGATAAATCCCTCGAATTTTCTGAGGGTCTCACGCAACTTGCGAAGATGTCGTACATCATGACCGACGCAAAGGTATCCCAGAAGTTCTCCCTCCCGGGAATACATTTGCGATATGTTCATGAGAACGGGAACGGATCGGATCACAATCTCTTCCTGAAACAGGCCGGCTCCTGCCGAAAAACGCTTGCGGACGCGAGAGAAGAAAGAGGCATCCTCAATGACAACGGCAACGGAACGCCCCTTCAGCTCAGCTTCGGAAAGACGAAGTCGGTGGCACAAAAAATCGCTGGCAGTAAAAATATTCCCCTCTATATCCAGAATAAGAAGGAAATCCCGAACTTGGGCGAGGAGCTGGGAAACAGCAAGGCTGGCAGTAATACGGGAAAAACCGTACCGGGTGACGGCCACAGAAAGCCCGACGGCCCAGATAGTATTCCAGTAAATTGCCATAAAGGGAAACTCAATACCAAGAGAGGGGAGCAGTGCATTGGAACAGAGCCCCAACAGAAGGCTAATCGTCATCGACCAGCCGAGGTAGCGGGACTGAATCTTGATTCGGTGGATTCCACTTCTATATCCCCGAAGGAACAATAGGGTAATTGAGGCCCCTACATAAAGCAAAAGATATGCATTATAGAGGTAAAACCAGGCAGATGAGGTATCTATGATGCCCATGAGATACCAGCGGTTCATCTCCAAACCGACGAAGACAAAGCGGTAATAGCCCCAGGCCGTTACACAACCGGGAATATAGAGCAAGAGATAACGCAAAGGGCCCGGAATTTTTCGATCAAATCCATGCACATGGAGGGCGATATGGAGGGCAATTCCAGGGGAAATATGCCAGAGGGGAGAGAAAACCTTATACAGTCTCACAGCGAAGGTATAATCCTCAACCGCAGTGCTGAATGTCGTGTAGAGGGCCCAAAGTGCAAAATCGGCCAGAAGCAGGGCAACAAGTCGATTAAGAAGGGAACTAGGGTTGTGTCGAAGTATCAGATAAGCAAGGTAGGCATAAAAAAAGACAAGAGCAAAGGCTCCATACGACAGAGGTTTCACACATTAATTCCCTTAACTATTTCACGGCCATTGCCAACCGTAAGGGAATTGTACCATGATCCTGTCAGAATTTGATGAGCAATTGTGCGATAAAAACGGCTCTGAGCGAGAATCGACTTTCTCTTACTCTTCAATCTTCTCAATTAAGCCGATTAGATCCGTCACCGGCATCCATGCAACCACATTATTGATCAATGCACCATTGGAAATGAATGCACGATACTCGGTATCATACCAGTAGACTCGGTAGAGTCCCGAATCAAGCTTACAAAAGCACTCCTGGTCCTGGGCGGGAAGCCTATCCTTGATATCGACCATTCTTTTTAGCATAACATCTCCTTTTTGTTTCTTCTTATAATAATAGTGAAAAATCCCCTTCCTTGCAATTGTGCCATGGTGGGAATAAAATTGTTGCATTTTGTTGCTATCAGCTTGTATACTGATGGACGAACATAGAAGGTGAGGAAGTATGAGGAAAAAGGCCGTTGCAATCATATGGGATTTGGAAGATGTTACCCCGAGCATAAGTTCAACCTTTGTGAAGGGGCTCCTTGACTATGTTCACAGTTACGGACGCATTTCCATCGCCCGGGTTTATGGTGATTTTGCAAAAAACCGCTTTGCCCGCGCAGCGGCGGAACTTCATCGGGAATCCTTCGAGATGATTCATATTCCGGATTCGGCAAAAGAGGAGTACCCCGATACGATAACGGGAGGTGTCATCGCTCTTTTGGCGCTCCATCCCCATATTGATCAGCTACTGCTTATCAGCGGCAGAAAGTCCTTTGCCCCGCTTCTCAGGCAACTTCGTACCCTTGATCTCGAAACGATGGTTTTCTGTGATGCACGGAAGGCGGATGAGCAGTTGTTGCTGCTCGCCGATGATTTTGGAGATTTTCGCGACCTCACCATCGTTCCGATGGATGAAGAAGAAAGCAGCAAAGACAGCCGGCCGACCATCAGCATGGACCAATCGATCATCCTGCTTCAGGAGGCCATCTCCTTCATTGCCGAAAGTGGCCAACGACCGACTTCTGATCTGGTAAGGGCCCGGCTGAAATTAATGAATGAAGGCTTTGCCGAAAAAGCGCTGGGATTTGAGTCATGGAACGGTTTCCTTACCGAAGCGCAGAAGCGAAAAGCAATCCATGCACGATTTAAGGATAACGATCTTATCTTGACGACACCTCGTTCCCCCGTCCCTGAAATTATTCTTTCGTTTTTAAAGGCTCTGGAATCATCAAGCAAAATCAGAACAAGCGAGGGCAGAAAGGCAAAGCTACCCGATATAGGAAAGCAATTGAGTCAGTGGGGCCTGGATTATCGAAGCCATGGCTATTCCACGCTGAAAAAGGTAGCCGATGCAGCTGCAAAACGGGGCTTGGTCTTGGTGACACTAGACGAAAGTAACTATTTTCTTGATTTAACGTTGAAGGGGAACGAGCTACTTACCGATCGCGAAGATTAATAAAGAGATCAACAAGCTGCGGCTCAAACATCGTACCGCGTTGAAGCAGAAGGAAAGACTTCGCCGCCTCGGGGCTCATCTCATTACGATAAGGCCTTTTTGCCGTTATGGCATCATATACATCGGCAACACAAATGATCCGTGCGATGCGAGGGATTTCGCCTCCCACCAGTCCGCAAGGATATCCCGATCCATCCCAGTGTTCATGGTGGTATAGGATCCCCTTCACAACATCGGGGAATCCCGGGATGTTATCGCAGATCTCGGCGCCCTTCCGGGGATGCTTTTTGATGATCTCATACTCATCCTCGGTAAGCTTACCCGGCTTGTCAAGAATCGCTTCACTAATTGCCAATTTCCCGATATCGTGCAGCAGGGCCGAAATGGAAAGCTGTTGCAGATCGGATTCGCCGAACTCCAGCTCTTCGCCTATTCGAAGGGAGAGAAGCCTGACCCGTTCGGAATGACCTGCCGTCCAGCTGCTTTTTGCATCGACGGCTGCGGAAAGAGCCTTTAACGAGCCCAAAAGTAACTGCTCCCGTTCTTCTGCATAGAGGATGTTTTGCAGAGCCACGCCCACCTGATCGGTTAGTTTTTTAATGATGCCGATATCTTCATCACCAAAGGTTTCCTTGGAATCGGAAGTAACGAGAAGAGAACCATAATAGGAATCTTCAAGAACGATCGGCATATTGAGAACCCATGAACGTTCCGCCGGCATTTCCCGACGAAGGCGATCACTGATTTCCAGCTCCGAAGAGCGGAAAAGCCGAGGATTCTCGAGACTGGCACGCATCTGGGAAGAAAGGTCCTGATTAGAGGCAAAGGATCGTTCGATCCTTTGGGCGCTGTTGATCCCCTGGCGCTCGACAAGCAAATCAAAACCGTTACCCTTCCTATTTACCAACATCAGGAAAAGTCCGTTTTTCGGATAGAGGGATGAGACAATATCTGCGACATTGCCAAGCAGATGCTCCCTGTTGGCGGAAGAGAGAACGGCCTTATCGATGCGGTTCATGGTTTCCAATACATCGGCCTGGTGCTGAGCCAGGGAAATCTGATGCGAGAGTTCATCCTTCATAAAATCGATGGTCTGACTCAGGCGGGCAATCTCGTCCCGCCCATGAAGGTTTAAGCTGGTTTCCCGGGCTCCGGAAGCAACCTTGCGGGCCTCCTCGCTGAGCCAGTGTATGGGACGAATAATCCTTTTCACAAAAAGTTGACTCAAGAGAAAGGAAAGGAGGAGAAATAGCAGAGAAAAGAAAAGAATTTCTTGCAGAAAAAACGAAACGACCGAAATGAGGCCGGAGTGTATCCCTGAAAAATGGATCACTACCGGATCCGTAAAGGTGGGCGAGCTAACATCGGCGGCAAAAGAGAAGCCGTTTTCTCTGCCCCAAAAGGGAGGATGATCTCTGGAGATCCCTTTCTCAAGGGCACGATCAAGCTGTTGTCCCAGCTTTTCCTTGGGAACTTCGGACGTCAATGGAGGTCCCCCGATTTGTTCCCATCCCAAGCCTTTGAAGCTGAAGAGTCTGACGGACAAGGTGGGCCGAAACGGATCGGGCAAGCCCGCAAGGGGAGATTGAAAAAGATGCAGTGCCGGTCCGCTGGATTGCAGCTCCTGCAACAACTCCTCGATAGACCCAGTCGACTCCACAAGACTGCCGATCTGCCCATGGTAGTAGGAGATAAGCTTATGACTCCATCCCATGGTAAGAACGATAAAGACTATATAAGCGATCAGGAGACCGAAAAATGCAAAGTGTAAGGATAGCTGCAGCCAAAGCGGCGCATTTCCGCAAATTTTGGGCTTTCTCATAGGAGACAAATATACCTCGCCGGAATGAACGGCGACAAGAGCGCATACTTATTTCTCTATCATGGTGCAACAAGCCTGTTTCGTATATGCTTTTTTCATATGGTACGACAACTACATCTTTTACCCGTGCACCCCGACCACTATGCCACCCTCTACGCCTGGCGAAGCGATCGGGACGCTGTAGCCTACAATCCTTTCATGCCCATCGACGAAAAACGCTTCGCCGAACGAATGGCCAACGCAAGCGGCGACCTCTCCTCAATCTACGAATTTCGCGAACTCAAATGGGAGGCATTGATAGACGACGAACCGGCCGCCCTTGTGGGGATTCAGGAGATCAACTCGATGATGAAAACAGCCGAGATCAGCTATCAAGTTGCTCCGGCGATGCGGGGCCGAGGGGTCGGTAAAGCCGCGGTGGCAGCCCTCGTGGAGCTGCTCTTCTCATCCACCGACTTACGAAAACTTTGCGCCATTGTATGTAGCCGGAACCTTCCCTCGATTCACCTGCTGCAGGCCCTCGGCTTCACAAGGGAAGGCTGTCTTCGCAGCCACTTTCTCATCAATGGAAAACCGGAAGACGAGATGTTCTTCGGTATACTCAGGCAGGAGTGGATCGAGATTCGGGAACTGCATATCGAAAGCCCCCACGTTCGATAAGCTCAATGTTCCTGCCGAAAAGCCGGCCGAGGTCGTCGGGCTTCAGGACTTCGGAGGGACTGCCGTCGGCAAAGACCTGCCCCGATTTCAGGAGGATAACCCGCTGGATGCCAGGAGGAATTTCCTCAATGTGATGGGTAATAAGAAGGACACTCTTTCCCTCATCAAGAAAGCCGTCGAGCAGATCAAAGAAGGCAAAGCGGCCGTTCATATCCAGACCGGCGGTCGGTTCGTCCAAAAGCAGGATTTCCGGATTATGAACCATGGAACGGGCCAGCAGCAGCCTCCGCTGTTCCCCGGTCGAGAGCGTCCCGAATCTCCTATCGGCAAGGGACACGGCACCGCTTCGCTCAAGGGCCCGATCCGCAGCATACTGGTCTTCGTCACTGAACTCCTGCGTTCCCCCCGTCGCAATACTTGAATAGAATCCAGAGAGAACGACACTCCGTCCCGTGACCGAAGCCATATAGCGGTGCTGGAGATCGGCACTTACCAGACCAATGCGTTTTCGCAGCTCCCAGGCATTCATCAGTTCGTTGCCGAAGGTCCGCATCACGCTACCCGGCAGGGCCGCAGGATAGATATCCCGAAAGATTAGTTTAACGAGGGTTGATTTACCAGAACCATTGGGGCCGAGAACCGCGGTATGGGTTCCAGCCTCAAGTCGAAGATTTATGCGGTCGAAGACGATTCGCTCTCCCCGGTATACGGTCGCATTCTCAAGTTCAAAAAAGGGTATTGCCACAAACGCCTCCTCGTTAGTATCTCTTTAGTGTAACGAAGAAGGAAGGTTTACAAAAGCATCAGCCGCCGTGGAATTTCCCTCTTCTGCGACATTGTTTTGTATGTGAGGAGGGCGCTCGCTATAGTGCAGAAAAGAGTATGATTCAATTTGAGCATATTGCGAAAGAGCTTGCCGACTGGGCGGCAGGACATGCGGAAGTCCTGGCCATCGTCGGGGCTGTTTCGGCATTCATGTTTATCGTAACGCTTGCAATTTTACCGCTTGTTATTCTTGCCATTCCCGAAGACTACTTTGTGAAGGAACAACAAAGCGGCTGGGGCTTCGGCCTGCGACACCCTTTGCTGAGGACTTTGCTTGTGATCGGAAAGAATATTATCGGGATCGTCCTTTTTATGGCCGGATTCATCATGCTTTTTATTCCCGGTCAGGGCCTGCTGACCATTCTCATCGCCATTACCCTGCTTAACTTTCCCGGTAAGAGGAATCTCGAATTACGGCTGATGAAAAAGCCTAAGATCGCAAAGGGCGTGGGATGGATACGAAAGAAGAAGGGGAAAAAGCCGATCATCCTTCCCTGATCGCAAAATCATTTTTAAGGCAACGGCAAAGGGCCTTCATATCCGCTCCTTCCTTTTCTAATCCGCTTTCCATGAGGATATCATCGCGGTTCGCCTCGAACCAACGGTACAAGCGATCGGCTGCAGCCCTTTGCGTCGGGGCTTTTGCGGCAATCCGAACCAAGGCCATCACCTCGGCCTCATCCATGATCGAGCGTGCATTACCAACCTGAAGGAACAAATGGCCCCTTTTCCCCGCACGATCGAAAAAAACCCGATGAGCCCGTTTAGGCCGATTCTTTCCCTCCCCGTTCGGGGATGCAGCCTCAGGGCTTTCTGCCTCGGCAAGAGCCATTCGTTCATTAAGCTCGTCTACCTTTTTGTTATGAACCAGGACCGCAGCCTGGCGCAGAAGGAAGGAAAGGTTCTCTTCCGAGAGCTCTCCGAGAAGGCCATCTATCTCTTCGATGAGGCGCTCACGCCGCCCGTTTTCTTTTCGTCCCATAATCCAAAGATAGCACGCGACTCTTCTATTTTCCGTCTTCCTCGTAGCCGGAGTAGACCGCAGAGGCACAGAGGGTAAGGAATTTCGTCATGTCGCCGTCGCTCCTGCTGGTGATGATCAGGGGGACGGTAGCACCAAGTACGATGTTGGCAACATCCGCCGACATGGTCATGGCCCATGCCTTATACAGGAAGTTTCCTCCGGAGATGTGCGGTACGATCAGGATATCGGCCTTTCCTGCAACCGGATTATCCTCTATTCCCTTGTGACGCGCCGAATCCTCATAGAGGGCAAGATCATAGGAAAGCGGACCGTAGACCGTTGCGTTCGGCCATTCCATTGCCGAAAGCTCCTGGGCAAACATGGTGGTGGGAAGCTTCTTGCTGGGGAGTTCATTTGCATCGAGAATGGCCACCTTCGGTTTTGCAACCCCAAGGGCCCGGGCCACATCGATGCCGTTCAAGATGATGTCACGGCTTGTGGCGAGGTCGTCGCCTGTGGTGAGGGCGGTATTGATCCCCGGATCCGTGAGGAAGATAAGCCGATTCAGTTTCGGAAGCTCGAAAATACTTACCAGGGAAAGCCTCCTGCCGCTTCCGATTCCCGACTGCTTATCAAGTACCCCTTTCATGAAGATGGCGGTGTTGATATTCCCCTTCATCAGCATGTGGCCACGTCCTTCGCGGATCAGGGCCACACCACGATCGGCACAACGACGCTGGTAGGCTGTCTGGGCCGGGTCCGCATCATCCCCTGCCTCATGCTCCACAGGAACGATCTCATAGCGATTTGCATAGCGCCGGTATGCCTCAGGAAAGGTACCGGGATCCCCTACCAGGAGGGCATCCTCCACGACACGCTCCTCCATGGCCCGGTTCACCGCCTCAATGGCGGTATCATTGGGAAGAACAACGACAACACTCCGGCCTCCGAGGTGGCGGGCAGCCTCAATTAATTCCGTCATCTTTCGGCTTCGTGTAAGATGCCGCATGCTGGCGGCATTGTAGACAGCCACCATCACCTTGGCCCGGTCTCCCACAGAGGAGAGGGCATGCGGGAGGGAAGAATCAAAATAGATCGAGTCTCCGACATTGAGAAGGTGCTCTCTGCCGTCGACAATGATCTTCAGCTTTCCCTCCATAACATAGTGGAACTCCTCCCCCTCGTGTGAGGAATATTCAAGCGTATCGGGTTCATTGGGGTAGACATCTACAAGAAAGGGTTCAATGTGCTTACCGGCATAGGAAGGAGCAAGACTTTCATAATCAAACTGCCTCCGCCGTTCCACCTTGACCCGTTCCTCACGGCTGGTGACCATCACCGACCGTGCATCAAAGGCCTTGCCGTATATCAGGGTAGAAATATCCGTTTCCAGGGCCGATGCAATCTTGAGAAGGATGGAAACCGACGGCTCATACGCCTCATCCTCCATCCGTTCGATCAGCGCCAGGGGTTCTCCGATGCTATCGGCCAGCTCCTCTCGACTGATATTCGCCTTCTCCCGAAGAGAAAGGAGATGTTTTCCCGTATACACACACATCCTCCTTATACTTTTCTCCATGATAGCCTTGTATCCGGCTCCCATGTCAATAAGTCAAAAGGGGTTCTCCTTCACAGACATGCCTGGCTGCGGCCTGGGCAAGGGCAAGCATCTCCCGTTCTCCCTCAATAATCTTCACCGGGGCAATCCAGCTGCAACGCTCCGTAATCCAATCGGACAGGGGCGGATGGGGCAGCCCCCCGGTGAGGACAACCGCATCGACCTTTCCCTTCAGGGCCGTAGCCATCGCCCCGATCTCCTTGGAAATCTGGTATGCCATGGCCTTGTATACACTTTCGGCCCTCTGATCTCCTGCCGCAATACGCTTACACACCTCACGTCCGTCGGGGGTCCCGAGGTAGGCGAAAAGGCCGCCGCGCTGAACCATCGCCCGCTTCATCTCATCGGCAGATGAAAATTCACCGCTGAAGGCAAGGTCGATTACCCCGCAAAGGGGAAGGGTCCCGGTTCTTTGCGGAGAAAAAGGCCCTTCCTCGTTGGCATTGTTTACATCGATCATTCTCCCCTTTCTCATCGGGGTAACCGAAATCCCACCGCCGAGATGGGCTATGATAAAATTGAAATCACCAGCGCTCCCCCCCATCTCTCTGGCCGCCTCTCGGGCAACAGAGCGGATATTAAGGGCGTGAATCATGCTCTTTCGGGGAATGGAAGGCCAGCCGGAATAGCGGGCTTCCTCTTCAAATTGATCGACACCAACGGGATCGGCAATGAGCGAAGGCACGCCAAAACGTTCGCCAAAACGACGGGCAAGGACGGCACCGAGGTTTGATGCATGGATTCCAAAACGATGGTGGGAGAGATCATCGATCAGTGTATCGGAAACCGCATAGCTCCCCGCCTCCAGGGGACGGGTAAGCCCTCCTCTTCCGGCCACAGCATCGACATGCTCTATGGCAGCGGAGGTCAATACACCGGCGATAGCATCCTCACGCAGCTGCAATTGCTCCATGGGATCGGAAAAACGCCTGACAACGTCGTCCTCTACAGGAAGGCTTTTGGATGCAAGTTCCTCTAACTGCCAGGAATTTTCACCCTGAAAAAGAGCAATTTTCGTACTCGTCGAACCGGGATTGATGATGAGAAAGCGACTCATGCACCTGTCCCCTTACCGCAGGAAAGGGCCAGTATCATCGAAAGAAATTTCTCCCTGACCGTATCGCTTCGGGAAAGCAGGACAATGGGATAGCTTGCACCCAGAATGATCCCGCCGCCGTGAAAGCCGCCAAGGTAAAGCAGGCTCTTTCCGAGATGGTTTCCAGCCGCAATATCGTGGGTAAGGAGGATATCGGCATCCCCTTTTATCGCCCCCTGATACCCCTTTAACACGGCAGCCCGGGGGACAACCGCCAGATCGAGGGCCATGGGGCCATCTACGATGCAACCGCTTATAGCCCCGGTCTGGTATCGCTCTTTGAGCTGGGCAGCATCGAGGGTTTCAGGCATCTTGGAATTGACCTTTTCATTGGCAGCCAACACCGCAACTTTCGGGTTTGCTACCCCAAGGCGGTGGAAAAGCTCCACGGCAGAGTTGAGAATCGTCTGTTTTGCCTCGATGTCGGGGCGGATATTCATACCGCCGTCGGTGATGCCGAGCATCCGGCCTTCAGGGCTTTCCACCACCAAGGCATGAGAAAGAAGCTGTCCTTTGGGGAACAAGCTTTTTTCCGTAACAACGGCATGTAACAGGGTTGGGGTGGAAAGTGTGCCCTTCATCAAAAGCGCAGCCTTCCCCTCTTTGACGGCGGCAACGGATCGTGCCGCGATCTCTTCTTCGTTTCCAGCCGAGATGACCGCTACAGGATCGATTCCGTAGCGTTCTGCCAAGGCTGTTGCCGTCTCTGATTCTCCCACAAGGACGAACCGGGCAAGCCCTTTCTTCTCTACCCTTTCAAGGGCCTGGAACAGCTCATCTCCCTCAGCCCCCGCTACGGCGATCGTTTGGGGCAGCCCCCCCTTTAACTGCGCCTCGAGTCGGGCAAAGCTCATCCACTCCTCCTTCTGCTACCGGCCTCGGCAACATCCCTGCCAAGGGAAAGGGCCTTTAGGTTGGTTTCGACAACAAGCTCCCCTTTGCTTGCAAAGCGTTCCCGGACCGCTTCTTCCATTGTAGAAAATTCAATTGGTAAATGAAATGATGCCGCACCAACAAGGACCATGTTTGCACTTCTCGCACTCCCAGCGGTAAGCGCCAATGCATCTGCAGGAATCGTCAGGGCCCGTCCGAAGGATGAAATAGATGAGAAAATGGCTTGCTTTTCCGGATAGTCAGGTATATTGATCTCGCAGTGGTCGGAAGTAACGACACTTCCCCTTTCGGAAAGGAAATCAACATAGCGAAGACTTTCAAGGGGTTCCATGCTGAGGATCATATCCGCCCGCCCTTTTGCAATAAGATCTCCGGGAATAGGGCCATCGGAAATACGCAGATCGGCCTGCACCGCACCACCACGCTGGGCCATGCCGTGGACCTCGGACTGACGAACTTCCAGGCCCGACATCATTGCCGCCCGGGCAATAATAGCGGCAACGGAAAGAACACCCTGCCCCCCTACTCCACAGAGAATAATATCATACTTCATGCCTTTGCCTCCTTTTTATGCTTCCGCTTTGCGGTCTGGATACACTCGCGAAATGCAAAAACAACCGAGACCCCTTTGTATTCGATCTCCCTGCGAAGCAGATCGCTGTTTTCCTCGTGCCTTGCCGGAAGGGGTACCATCTCCACACAATGCTCCGGCTCAACGCCCAGGCCGAGAACAACCTTGCGTATGCCCTTCGATTCGAAAATCGTATCCTGGCCACCGGTCATAGCGGTGGTGGAGTTATCCAGAATAAGAATCGTGATCGGGACCGATGAGCTCACAGCATCCGCAAGACCGGTAAGGCCGGAATGCATGAAGGTACTGTCGCCGATGACCGCAACCACAGGATACATACCAGCCTGGGCGGCACCTCGCGCCATGGTGATACTCGCTCCCATGCATAGTCCCGTCTCGATTGCCTCAAGAGGGGGTAGATAGCCGAGGGTGTAACAGCCGATATCTCCGGTGACGAGATGATTCTCATAGGCTTCGAGGGCCGTATTCAGGGCCTTGAAGGTATCCTGGTGAGGGCAGCCCTTGCATAACTGAGGGGGTCTGCCGGGAAGCGAGACAAGGCTCCCGTGACCATCTTCCAAGGTGGAAGATGGTTCCGGAAGCTTTAGGGCGGTGCGGACGATATCCGGGTTTAATTCTCCCGAAGGAGGAAGGCAGCCATCCAATTTGCCGCTAATGGTGACAGGAACGGGAAGAATACCTCGTAGCAAACGTTCTATGAAGGGATAGCCTTCCTCTATGCAAAGAATGCGTTTGCTGCCAGCGGCAAGAGTTCTGATTTTATCCTCAGGCAGGGGATAAAAATTGACATGCAGGACGGAAGGCGAAAAACCGAGGTCCTCAGCATTCTCTTCAAAATAGTTGTGGCCAAGACCGCTGGTGATCACCGAAAATGGGGTATCCGTATCCCCAAACTTCAAAGGATTTAGCGTTTCCGACTCGGCGTAGGCCTGCAGCCGCTTATACAACTCAAGATGCTCTACATAGCGCTTCCTGCTTGTGGCAGGCAAGGTGATAAAGTCCTCTTTTCCGGTGAATTTCGCCATTGGATTGGCGCCGCGGGAAGGATTCGGTCTGACGATTGCCCTGGAGTGGGAAAGACGTGTCACCAGGCGAAGCAGCACCGGTACATGAAAACGCTCCGAAAGATCAAAGGCGGCACGAGTCATTTCATAGGCCTCCTGCTGATTGTGAGGCTCAAAGCAGGGAAGCTTGGCAAAATCAGCATAAAAGCGACTGTCCTGTTCATTCTGGGAACTGTGCATTCCAGGATCATCGGCAACAGCCAGAACCAGGCCCCCCTTGATATTCATGATTGCCGAATTCATAAAAGGGTCGGCGGCGACGTTGAGGCCTACGTGTTTCATGGTCACAAGAACCCGACGATTCATCGCCGAAGCTCCTACGGCAGCCTCGTACGCGGTCTTTTCATTCGAGCACCACTGGGCTCTGACCCCGCTTTTCGGTTCGAGGACCTGCTGCATATATTCGATGATTTCCGTCGAAGGGGTGCCGGGATAGCCATAGGCAAGGCTCACGCCTGCATGCAAGGCCCCAAGAGCCACCGCCTCATTCCCCAACAATACATATCCATCCATATAGATCTCCCTCATATGGTTTCCACCGGTGTATATCACCTTTCTACCATAGCTTATACTGTTTTTCAACAATTTATTCTAATAATATTCGACGTATTACCTATTATTCCGAATTATATACACATAACAAGCTGTTAGGAAGACTATACAAAGCAAAGATATGAGGCTATAGTGAAGGGCATGCAACTGGACGATACAAACCTAAAAATTCTCAGAATCCTTCAGGACGATGCATCACTGACAAATCAGGAACTTTCCAACCGAATCGGTCTTTCTCCTGCAACAACCCTTGAACGAGTCAAGAAACTCGAACAGGCCGGCATCATTCGAAAATACACAGCACTTGTCGATGAGAAAAAGCTGAACAAACACATAAAGGCCTACATATTCATCACCATGAAAGAACATAGCAATCAGAGCCTCATCGAATTCAATAAGCGGATTAAAGATCTCCCGGAGGTACTCGAATGCTGCCGCCTTGCCGGCGAGAAGGATTACATCCTCAAGGTCATCGTCGATAATATTGAGGATTTCGAACTCTTTACCCGCACCCGTCTCACCACGATTCCCGGAATCGACAAGACCAGTTCAAGCATTGTCCTGGCCAGCATTGTCGACCGAACCGATATACCGCTGTAGCATACGATTCTCTAACAGAAAGTGCGGAAAAGTAAAGCACAAACATGTTGACGCCGTTTACCAAAAGGCATACGATACCTTGGTATGCTTAAAAAATATATTAATAAACTGAGTTTTTCCCAATCCGGTTACCTCAATACACCGAAAAGAACTCTCTTAACATTCGTAACCCACTCATCACTTTACCGCAGCTTTTTCATAAGCAGAAAGTGATATAGGGCATATAAACTCTTTGGAAGGAGGATTGATGATGTGCTGGAAACTTTTTAAGAAGATCACGGCACTGCTGGTTGTGCTGCTATTAGTCGGCTTCACGATGTCCTGCAATCTTTTTGGGGGTAGCGATAGCGACGATGATGATGACGGAGGCGGCGGAAGCAGCGGTGGAACATCCGAGTTAATCACCATTACAAACCCCGCGGCCGGAGCAGTGGTTACCACAGAAACCATCACGGTAAGCGGAACCTGGAGCGGCACAACTCCGGATTCAATTGATGTTTCGCTTGAAGGCAACGAGGTCAATGCAAAAATAGGTAACAAGACGTGGTCTGCAACCTTCACTCCTTTGACCAAGGGAAGCAAGTTGATTTGGGTGACATCCTATGACGCAGATGATGAAGAGATCGCTGATACAACTATTATCATCGACTACGAGTACAGCCTCGCGGCTGAAGGTCATACCGTGACCATTTCCAATATCAGTAAGGGAAGCCACACGATCACATCCGGATACCTCTACGCCTTCTTAAGTAAGAATGAATATGGGGATCCAGCCTACATTTCCGCTGGGGAAGAAATTACGGCAAGCACATCATGGTCAAGTACATCGATAAGTATCGAAAATGTTGGAGATTATACCGACGGCTACTATGTGGAAGTAGTGGTTCTGGAAAATGACATAAACAGCACCCCCTACAAGAGTTTGTTCATAGGAAGCGCGGGGAGCACTACAATCTCGCTAAGCCCAAATGACGATGCCGTTGTTTCATTCAACACTGAAATTGCCCTTCAGGACGATGATGCAAGCCTTGCCTCCCTGAGCTTAACAGATGCCGACGGCCATGCCATCTCCCTCTCCCCTACTTTCAGCTCGGATGTGTATGACTATACGGCTACGGTAGGCTACGAAGAGGGAAATAGTGTTACTATAGCGGCCACTGCGAACAGTTCTTACGCTGAGCTCTTTTGCGATTATGCAAACGATGACACTGCGGGGTGGTCTTCCTTAGATCTTTCTTCGCCATCCACTATAAATCTTCCCGTGGGAACGACAGGCATTGAAATTACGGTAGAAGCCGAATCAGAAAGTGAAAACGCCTACTTCATCGAGCTTACACGAGGGGCTGAAGCCGATGCCGACGATCGCAACGGAACCTACCAATGCAGCGGCTACGATGAAGATGAAAATGAAAATTACACGGCCACGTATGTGTTTACTAACGGTTCATACACATATACCTACACCGCAACGAGCGGTAACTATGAGGACAATGGGACCTATTCGGCATCAAACGGCGTTCTGACGCTGAGTGATTCCGACAATGCCTACGACTTGTTTGAAGCCGGAAGCTTCTATCCCGATGCCTATAAACGGACCAGTGGAACAAGCGGAATCATCGGGACCTGGAAAAGCCTTGTCGAAGGTTATGGATACTATGAGATGCTGACCATAGAAAGCGATGGTAACTTCAGTAACATAGAATATGATAGCTCTGATACAGCAATAGAGACTATAAGTGGCACCTACTCAGTCTCAAACGGTGTCCTTACACTGACAATAAAATCAGAAAGTGGAGATATACTAGGGGTATGTTATACGAAGTACGTCCTTCTCTCCTCGGATGACTATCTGTCCATTGGCGTTCCTGTTAGCGACAGCAGCAATGCGAACGACGGAGGCTTTGCAAAGCAGTAGTCCTACAGGCATCTTCCCCGAACGGTCATCGACCTTTTCGGGGAAGAGCCCCTTGACCCTTTTCGTTTATTTCGGTATCTTATCTTTATTAACGACGCAGGGTAGAGCAGTTGGCAGCTCGTCGGGCTCATAACCCGGAGGTCACAGGTTCGAGTCCTGTCCCTGCTAAACTTTTAATATTTATTGGTAAGAAGTAGCTAAAAGCTACCAAAGGGCCGGTGTTTTTATCAACCTCCTGTAAGAGGACTTGATATGAAAAGCCGGTCTTTTTATTTGCATTGCAGAAACCCGTCGGGCCTCCCTGATGTAAGATGACAAGCGGGTATGCCTCACAAATCTGTTGGCTTGGCGTACCGGATGTAGTCGAAGCGGCCTGTTGGATTAGAAAGAAGAAAAATCCAGGCGAGGTTAAGGGCGTTTCCGAATTAGGACCATACGAGACTCGAGTTACTGATTGCGACAGCCTATCAGAATATTCTCTTGTCGCTTAAGGCGGCGAAGATATGTTCGGAATCCTGGTGGTGTGCGAGCCACTTTGCCGGTAAAATCCTTGCTTTTATGTTGGTGCCCGCTTTTTTCCATGGTTCACCTTTCAGTTGATTATGGGAAATGGAATTATGTTCCTCCAAGCACCAGGATTCCGAACAGTAGACACTATTTGAGGCTGCCCATGGTGAGTCCCCGCACAAGGTGACGTTGAGCAAGAATACCGAATACTACGAGGGGTGCTACCGTGATTGTGCCCGCGGCACTCATGGCACTCCAGTTGATCGACCGTTCCGAAACGTAGGAGTTTACGAGCACCGGAAGGGTGCGCGTTGCAGGACCACTCAAAATAAGCATAAAAAAGAACTCGTTCCAGACCAGAAGCGCACAGAGTACTGCAGTCGCTGCAAAACCGGGCGCGACGAGAGGAAGAACGATCCGCGTCACAGCCGTGAGACGACTGCAGCCGTCAACGATCGCCGATTCTTCCAGCTCCCGTGGTATCTCGGCGAAAAAGCCGCGCATCATCCATATGACAAACGGCACCGAGAGGAATGCCCCCATGGCCACCAGGGCGAGGTACGTATCGGCAATACCAAAAGACCTCGCAAGCAGGAAAAAGGGAACCGCCAGCACCACCGGCGGGGTCATCCTGGCGAGGAGAACAAATATCATCGCCAAGCCTTTAAACCGGTAATCGTACCTGGCAAGGGCGTAGGCTGTAGGCGTTCCAAGGATGAGAGAGACTATGATCGAGATCGTGGTCACCAGGAAACTGTTGAATAGCCCTCGAAGAAACTCTGCCTCACGTAAAACTTCTCCATAGTTTCTGAACGTTGGTCGAAATCCAAACCACTGTGCCGAAAACTCGTGAGTAGCCGGCTTGAGGCTGGAAACAACCATCCATGCCAGCGGGTAGAGCGTCCATACCAAAAGAACAGCAGCACCGAGTAAGGTCAGCGCCGCAACTACATGCTTTCGCCGCGACGATCCGATATGTATCATGAATCCCCCAATCCGACCTGTTTAATGTAAAACACGGTAAAAACCATGGCGATGGCAAGCGTAAGTATGCCAATCGCACCGGCCATCCCCATCTCGTAGGACTGAAACGCCGTGCGGTATCCGTAAAACGAGAGCACCTCGGACGCACTGCCGGGCCCACCCCCGGTCATGATCATCACGCGGTCGAAAATGCGAAACGCCGTAAGTGTTCGTATCACCACTGCCACAAGGATAGATGGCTTGAGTAGCGGCACCGTTAGCAAAAAGAAGCGCTGCATCGGCGTGGCGCCGTCCATCTGGGCCGCATCGTACGGCTCAGTCGGAAGCGACTTGAGACCGGCCAACAGGACCAGCACGACAAACGGCGTATACTGCCAAACATCGACGACGATGAAGACCACCATAACGAGATGTCTGTTCGCAAGGAGCGGCGGCGAGACCAATCCCCCGAGACCGAGGGAGGTCAGCAGTGGTGGTACAGGCCCGACGGAGTTGCTGAGCAGAAAGCGCCAGGTAAAACCGACGACAATCGGAGCGATCATAAAGGGCAACAGGACGATGGATTGCAGGAGCTTGGCACCAAAAAAGTCGGTGTTGAGAAAAAGCGCAATCATACATCCAAGCACCAGTTCAAGGCCGACCGCTCCCACCACAAAGAGGAGCGTTCGCCCCACAACCTCCCAGGTAAACGGGTCCGATAGGAGCTGAATATAGTTGGACAATCCCGTAAACCGCATACCAAGGTCGGCACGCAGCAAATTCCACTGGTAAAAGGTGATACCCACCGAGTAAACCATTGGAGCGAGATATATCACCGCCAGGAACAGGAGCCCCGGGGCCAGGAAGGCGTACTTGCCCTGCTCCTGAACCCGTCGGGTGCTAATTATGCGTGCCATGCCTTACTCGTAGTAACCGTTTTTCTCGAGCAACTCATAGGTCTGCTCTGCCGCAGCATCCAAAAGCTCTTTCGCGCTACCAGTGCCGGCGATAAACTCGGAGACCGCCACCGCAACATGGTTCACGACGATCGTCATCCCCTCGGGAATGAGAGGTGCGATGGGTGTGGGCTCACAACCGGCCAACGCCTCACGAAAAGCGGGGATCCACGGCATTTCTTTTATGAGCTCCGCGTCTTCCAGGGCCGAGAGTCGCGTAGGAATAGTACCGACCGGAGCGGCCGCGGCGAGGTTATTGGGTTGAACAGCGTGCTCGATCCAACTCAAAGCAGCGTCTTTGTTGTCTATATCGGAAGAAACGACAAATCCCCAGGAGATAAAAAGACGACGTCTGATCTCATGTTCCTCTCCCGCTGGACGAGGAAAGCCGACAAAGGAACACTTTCCGGCAACCTGGGAGGATTCCGGATCGTTGAAAGCGAACATCGAGGTAGTCCATACCTCGGCCATGGCGCTTCTACCGGCGGAAAACTCAGCCAGCGCCTCCTGAAAATCATAGGTCAAGGATGCATCGCTTGCGTAGTCGAACATGGCGGCTGCCTCTTCCAGTGCGCGGACACCGAGTTCGCTGTTGTAGACGGGACGCATCTCGTCATCGAGTAACTCCCCGCCGTACGCCCACAAGCGGTTCATAAAATGGGTGGCAAGAAAAATGCTGCGCGTACCCATGAGTGACACGCCGTACAGCTCCGGCGGCCGATTAAAGAACTCAGCCACATCCACGTACTGCTCAAGATTGGCCGGGGGCTGAAGATCGTAGCCGTAGCGCTCACGAAAGGCTGCCTGTTCCGCGGGATCATTAAACAGATCCGTGCGATAGACAATTCCACCGACTTCGTTCATATACGGCACAAAATAAAGATTACCGTCGATGGTCCCTGAGGCAAGGCCCGGCATATCCTTCTCGATCCCGGGGTTTCGTGTGAGAAATTCATTGATCGGCTGAATATATCCACTGGTCACAAACGAAGGATACCAAAGCAACGAGACGTACGGTACATCATAATCGGAGGAACCGCTTGTGTAACTCAGCAGAAGCTGATCGCGGTAGTTGGCGTAGGGAAACTGCGTGAGGTCGAGATGTACACCACTGGTCGCCTCAAAGCCTTCCATCTGTGTTTTCCACGCCTCAGTATGGGAGCCGCGCTCGCTCACAAGCGTGACCGTCACCGATCCATCCCCTCCCCCATCTTCGCTTGAGCCCGACGCCCAAAGGTTCGCAGAACCAATCAGCAGTACCAATCCTGCCGATATCGCGGCAAATGACCTGAGTCTCATTGTTCTCCTCCTTGGATTTGAGATACTCGTTCCACACAGGCATCAAGGGCGATCTTAACGGACGCCTCGACTCCTGTAGCAACTTCCGGCTTCTTATAGGAAGGGACCGACAGATCCATCCGATGCCCTTCCGCCTGTTTCTGCCGATTTTCAAATACGGTACCGATAAACGCCGCAGAGACGCCGCGAAGGTAGGCGATCGTCATGAGCGTGGCCGCCTCCATCTCCATGGTGACAACACGCTTACGCGACCACTGCAGGAAATACTCCGGTGATCGGGAGTAAAACGCAGAGTGCGTCCAGTTGATGCCTTTCCAGTAGCGGATGCCCTGTTTCTCGGCGTTCCGCACAAGGCTCTGATAGAGCTCCGGATCGGGAACCGCAGGGAAATTTTGCGGCACGTAGTAGGGGGTTACGCCGTCGTCGCGGATGCACCCGTAGGGGATCGACAAATCTCCCGGAGCTATCTCCGGCTGAAGCGCCGCAACGCTGCCGACACGTACAAGGACTTCCGCCCCGACGTTGATCAACTCCTCGTACGCGATGGCCGCCGAGGGGCCACCCATTCCGGTCGAGGTAACACTAATGCGCGTATCGCGGTAGATGCCGGTATAGGTGATCATTCCCCGGTTGTCTGCAACCTCTTTTACCTCACTTAGCAGGTCGGCCACCATCTTCACCCTGCTTTGATCTCCGGGGACTATGACCGCCTTACCGATATCACCTTTTTTACACCTGATGTGGTATTGCTCCAGGCCTTCCGTGTGCGTAGGCTGCGTGTAATCGACCGCAGCAAGCCAATGTTCCATGTCTTCTCCCTTACCTTATGGATTTTCTCAAGACGATAAGCTCAAACACCTCAGGATCCAGAACATCCTCCGAATAGATGAGCACTCGCCCGTCTCGGTCGTGATGTATTTGATTTAACTTGATGCAGGGCTCGGATTGCGAAAAGTTGAGCTCTGCGAAAATCGCGTCGCTCGGCATGACGGCCCGAATCCGCGTAACCGCATAGTCCACCGAGTGTTGGAAAGCGGCCGCCAAGATGGAAAACAGACTCTCTCCTGCGCGCCCCAGCCGCTCTATCTTCTCGGCTGCCGACTCCAGATCGCCATCGAGAATTGTCTCGGGGATGTAACTCACCGCGTAGAGTGTGGGTGTACCGTCCGCAAGATACACACGAACCACTCGCACCCCTCTCTTTACCCGTTCGTCACTAAAGACCTCACGAATGTGCTCATCAAAGGTGATGACGCTCACCTCATGACGGCCAAAGGAAGGCTCCTTTCCGGAGCTGCGGATAATCCGTTCTATCCCGTGCAGATAGTTCATCGCCGTGGCGATCGCGTTTGACTGCGGCCGCACAAAGGTCCCTACCCCATGCCGCTTGTATACGACATCCGCGTTCTCCAGACGTTGAAGCGCCTCCCGGACCGTCGACCGGCTGACCCCAAACTGCTCGGAGAGCACCGCTTCGCTTGGAATCGGTCGCTCCTCGTCCCAATCGCGGATAAGAGAAAGGATCTCCTCCTGTACTTCCTGATAAAGGGGTTTTCGTGAAGGAATACGACTTAATTTCAAAACAATCTCCTTGGTCGTCTGACGACAGTGGTCAGTATACATCTCCTTTTTGAGAGCCGTCAAGTTTTATTTGTTGAGTCGGTTAAGTGGAGATTATTTCATCTGTAGTTGACGGGGCCTCATGAAAGGGGTAGTATCAATTTCCTATATTGCATTGAATGGTTGCTTCTGGAAGTAATCCTACCAATCCTTGCTGAGCAAGTACTTAGGTATTTAGCAGAGCATTTGGGGGGTAGATTGAAACGTTTTTTATTTTGTAGCTTATTCCTGGTCGGGGTGGGTAAGGCCACTATCTGAGGACACTGGTTCAGGAAGGATAGATTATAGAAAGATTCAACTATCAATGATAGATGGCCTGGGGGTTCAACTCCCCCGCCTCAGACTTTCCTTCCATACCTAATTCTACTAAAATGAATACCTTAATGCGATATAAACTGTGGATATAGACGTATAAGTAATCGACTATATACAAAAATTATTATCAAACGAATCACCCTATCCATTCGACCAGGAAGCACCTCCACGAAACGGGCCGAGATCATCCACGAATGGCATAAGTCTCTACTCCACGAGTTCATCCCCCAGCTCATTAGCAAATGGGGACCGAAGATCGGCGTTTCCGTCTCGGCCTATTATCTACAACGGATGAAAACAAAGTGGGGTAGTTGTAATCACAGACAGGGAAACATCCGCCTCAACACCGAACTTGTTAAGAAGCCAAAGGATCTGATTGAGTATGTCGTCGTCCATGAAATGATCCACCTTTTGGAACCAACTCATAATGACAGATTCGTCAATCTAATTACTGAGGTCTACCCCTCCTGGAAGGAAGCGCGGATGGAACTTAACGAGTTGCCGTTGGCAGCTGAGGAATGGAAGGAGTAAATCTGATATAAAGTAGGTAGCTTTGATACCAACTGAACTATCCGGAAACTCCGGATAGTTGGACATCGTAGATTCTGATATTGGACGAGGACTTATAGGCATTCTTTCAACCCTCCAGTATTCCTTGACAGTTGGCCAGCCCAGCTCATCCAATATTAAACGTTACAGAAGCAAGAAGAAGCTTACTCAGCACGATCTCTCCGAGCTATCAGGGATCTCCCTTCCTGCTATCAAGAATATTGAAAGGAAGAAGGGACTGCCGAGGACTAACACTCTACGGGCCATAAGTAAGGCCTTGGACTGCCGGCTTCAGGATCTTGTTAAGCCCATCGGGGAACTCTCCGCAGTACATTTCCGGGCAAGAAGCAAGATGAACAGGCGAGAGCAGATCCTGGCCCAGGTCTCCAAATGGCTGAATGATTTTGCTTTCCTTGAAGCGCTGCTGTTGGATAAAGAAGAATATAAACTACATAAACTTGCAGGGACCTCAGGGAAACTCTCTCCTATCCAGTACGCAGAAGAAGCGAGAAGGATTATCGGCCTGAAAGTTGACGAGCCCATTCATGATATCTGCGGCTTGCTGGAGAGCTGTGGCATCAAGATCCTGCTCCTTCCCTACTCCTCAGACGCCTTCAATGGATTATCCGTTGGCGAAAACGATAAAGGTCCGGCTATAATCATCAATACTTGGGAACGTATCAGCATCGAGCGTCAGATATTCAGTACTGCGCACGAACTAGGCCATCTACTTATGCACCTGTCGGACTACGATGGGAAAGCACGCTCTGAAGACAAGGTTCAGGAAAAGGAAGCGGACCTCTTTGCTGGATACTTCCTCATGCCCGAACAGGGCTTTGATTCTGAGTGGGCAGAAACTGCCGGTATGCCCTTTGTAGAGCGGGTCATGAAGATCAAGAGTATCTTCAAAGTCAGCTATAAGACCGTCCTCTACCGCCTAAAGCAGAAAGGGATTGCCAGTGACATGATATGGCTGCGCTTCCAGCAGCTCTATGAAGCCAAGTACAACAAGAAGTTGTCTTTTAAGGAAGAACCCTTTCCCGAAGGATCAGAGCCTTTCGGACTAAAGCCCTTTGACTTCTATGCCGATCGCTTAGTCCGCCTCGTTAGGCGAGCCGTAGAGGAAGAGAAGATTTCCATCTCGCGGGCGGCTGAGATTCTTAACTTATCTACCGAGCAAATGATGGAACGGATTACCGAGTGGGAGGAGTTTGGCCAATGAACAAGGAAACACACGAACGAAATAGTGCCCGGGAAGATTTGCTTCATATGCTTGCTGAGGGAGAAAAGGATCTGCAACAGAGGAACCTCCTCGATGTCGATTCAGTGTTCAGGGCTCTACGGGAAGAGTTCTTTGAAGCCGAAAAATAGAGCATTCCTCCCCGGAAGATATCGCCGACGAGGCATCCCGGAACAAATTGCATCTCTCATCATTCTTCGGTATAATTCAGATAAAAGGAAGTATAATGGATAAGAATATCGTTAAGGCGATAGAAAAGTTAAAACAGATCTTCCCCGAAGCACGTTTCATTGTGTTTGGATCTCAAGCGACCGGTAACGCCAGCACGGACAGCGATCTGGACTTGTGTGCGGTATTCCCATCTTTGTCCAAAGACCCCTTTGACCTGATATATGATATTCGTGTAGAAGCCAGAAAGCACCTTTCCATGGCCATGGATATATTTGTTCTCTCCGAACCTGATTACGTCTCTCGGAGCCACGGGAATGGTTCATTGGAACATATAATCGCAGCAGAGGGAATTGCGGTGTAACCAGAATACTGACACAAAACCCCTGGTTACAGTTGGTAAATCATGGCAACTTATGGAATTCCGCTCTTGCAGGCCAGGTTAAGTGCGTTTCCGAATTAGGACTCATACGAGACTCGAGATCACCGTTGAGGAAATCGATCTCGTAGTTGGACAGCAACCTGAGTTCCTTGAGCATGCCATTGGAAAGCAGGTGCCCCTCATCAAGCACGAGAACCGTATGGACCCGACTCAGTTTGTGCAGCGAGAGCACCCGTTCGTGAATCGCGAGGTAAAGCGTCGTCCGGCGGTCTCCAGTCCGATCGCGGCGGCAAGATGAGAGCGAGGCGTTGAATCTCATCGCCTCGCTCCTACAAAGGTATGTCCGCGTGTAATTGGCACGTCTAAGAACATTCCCCCATATGTAAGACTATTTCATTCCATGGATGGCCTTAAGATACTCTTTTCGTTCAAGAAGGAGAGAGATGACCGTCCCTCCGAGAATCGCCCACAAAGGAGATCCAACGTTGAGTATCTTTATCTGACTCATAGTGATAAGGAAGGCGAAGAGGGCTCCCATCTTCAGGTTAGAACTGAAAGCCTGCGAGAAATTGTTGGCTATCACAGTCACCATTGCAATACCCGCAAGAACATCTATGAATGACGTGGGAACTGCCCGTGTGAAGGATATGACCAACGGAGAAATGGCAGCCATGATTACCATCAGGATGCCCGTAAGCACAGCAGCGGAATATCTCTCTTCCTCGCGGCCTACCTCCGGCCCAGCCATCATCGCGACGGTCGGACCTCCGACCACGGTATTGTGACCTCCAAAAAACGAGTTGATAATAGTCCCGATTCCGCTGAGTACGACAAAGGCGTTGACCGGAGGATTGTACCCTTGGGTCTTTAATATTCCGATCGCCTGGATATTGCCGAATCCCACCGTTAGCAGCGCGAGCGGAATAGTCAGTTCGAGAATGGCTGTCATGTTAAACGTCGGTACAATGAAGGTTAGTGAGGAAAATTGGAAGCTGATATCGCCCAGGTTTACTTTTCCACCCAGCAGGGCGATGCCAAAGCCAAGGATCAGCGCGCTCAATATGGGTGGGAACCTGCGCGAAACTGCAGGGAAAAGACTGAAGACAATAAAGACGAGGAAGGTGCCTCCAGCCACAATCGGTTCAACCGCTATCGCTTTTATAATCGCAATCCCGAAGGGTACGAGGGCCCCTGCTATCATACCCTGAATAACGGGTGTCGGAATGTATCGCAGGAAGGCTTTGAAGAGACCTGTTACGCCTAAGAGGAAGACCAAGAAGCCGGACAGGGTGATTGCCCCCAGGATGTCGCTAAAGGCATATCGCGGCAAGGCACCGGCGATAATCGCGATAGCCGGTATCGAGAATGCGAACTGCACCGGCTGCCGGTAGTACAAGGAAAAAAAAAGCGTCAGGATTCCGCCCACGACAAAAATAATTGTCAGCCACGAGATCGCCACGTTGTCGGCGAGGTTAGCATCGTTCAAAAGCTTCAGAAGCAGGAAAACAGGGCCTTCTCCGAACAACGTAGCGGCGATGGACACGCCTATCCCGGCAGGCGTCAAACTTTTCCCGAAATCTCTTGCCGATTTCCCAATCGATACCCCTTTTTCCATATTTAGCATAGTTGCCTCCTATCATAGTGGATGCTATCGCGTTTTGGATTAGGACGCGACGATATCTTATCAACCCAACGCCCGTTAGTTACCCGCATATTTCTTCTGAAGCGCGGCGTACTTCTGTCCGGCTATAACCGCGCCTTGGGCGATGTCCTCTGATATCCGATTATAGGGAGGCCTGCTGGGACCCACCTTGACCAAACCTGATGCGTTGAAACGAGTCTTTTCAAGCTGGACGTTGTAAATGGAAAATTCGTGAAAGTTGCCTCGCGGGAAAAGTGTTTTATACGCATCGCGAATCTCGAAAGTTATGGTTCTCGCAAGGGCGTCATCCCCGACTTCAATAGCATGCTTTAGGGCAAGGAGCGGTGCCATGCCACAATTGCCACTTCCGGTCCATATGGCTGGAGCCTTTTTCGGCGCCCATTTCCACGCGAAATACCAGTCGCTATCCAAGGGCATAATGACAATATTGTCACCGGCCGCTTCGACATCGGCGAGATATTGAGGGCCAACGGATATGTATTTGGATGCGACTATATTGGGAATTTTGGCCAGCCTTCCATACATCTTGGGCGTTAGCTTGCCCTTGAATGCCTCGGGGTTGTCGTACACGATAATGGGTGCATCGGGAAGAGCTTCCGCTATATCGCTGTAGAAGCCTATGATTGCATCTTCGTCCATTTCCTGCCACATGGGTCGTCCGAGGAATAGACCTGTGGCTCCCATGGCCATCATTTCTCTGGAACGACTGATCGTATCTCTAGTGTTGAGAGTTGTAGCTCCGGAGAATACGGGTACCCTTCCATTGGCCGTGGAGATCACCGTTTGATTAAACTTCCTCCATTCAGTTTCTGTCAGAGAGGCACCCTCTCCAAACGTGCCATTAGTTAAGATCGCATCCACATGGTTGTCAATGAGCATATTGACTATCCTGGCAGACTCCTCATAATCCACCGAATCCTCGCAATCCCATCGCGCCGCGTTCTCAGTAGCCGGCGTGGGCATAATGTTGAAAATTCCACGGACATCTTGTGCTCTGAACTTCAGATTCATAAAAAACCTCCTATAAATGTTGACATTAGCATGCTAACATACTAGTATTCCAATGTCAACATTTTTTGTAGTGTTCGGAATCCTGGTGGTATGCATGCCCTTTTGCCGGTAAAATCCTTGTGTTTATGCCGGTGCTTACTTTTTCCCATAGTTTGGCTTTCAATTGACTGCGAGGAAAAGAATTGTGACCCTTTAATCACCAGGATTCGGAACAGTAGAAATATTCTTTTCTGCTATTGCTAATACCAAATGTGACGTGCATCATGATAGGTGGACCGGATTACAGTTTTCATGTATCATGATAGTATAAGTGGAATAGGAAGAAATGATTTGGGAATATCGTCGGCCAAGAGAAGCGAAATAGCATACAGCCAGATCAAAGAGTGGTTACTTAGCGGATCAGTAAGACCTCATGAAGTCTTTTCGTCGTATAAAATATCGGAAGCACTCAATTTGAGCAGAACACCCGTGACCGAGGCACTCAAGCAGCTCGAACAAGAAGGATTCATCGAAATCATTCCCCAAGTTGGCTGTAGGATACGAAACCCGGATCTCGCTGAAGTGCAGGAAAACTTCCTTATACGTGCGGTTCTTGAAGGCCTTGGGGCGGAGATGGCAGCAAAAGAGCGCACGGAAGCTGATATGAGAAAACTAAAAAAGATTTACTCGGACGGTATCGTCGCCGCGGAAAAGAATGATTTCATCGAATACGCGAAATGTAATCGACTATTTCATTTAGAGATTGCTGGCCTTTCAAAGATGGAACGGCTCATCTCCCTCATCAAGCAGTTCTGGGACAACGTAAGCTACCAGGCGGCGAGCGTCGACTTTCTTCTGGAGAGACATGATGTTTCGCTTGAGCAGCATGAAAAAATCCTCACCGCTATCGAGAAGAAGGACGGGGCGTTGGCGCGCACCCTTATGGAAGCCCATTTACGCGAGTGCACCAACGATTTCTGCAAAACATTATAAAGAGCGATCTGGGGAAATAATTCTCGGTGATACAATACACCGGACCCATCGCGGAAGTAAGAGTCTTTGTTTATTACGAATATAAATGACAGATTCGAGTCGCAGAGATCTCCAAGATAGCGGAAATAACAGTGGACGGCCTCTGAAAGTAGACGTTGCCCAACGCCCATAATGAAACTTGCCGATGTTTTGGGCAACCAATATCCGGGCTGAAAGCGGATGAACCTATTCACGATATCTGCGGCTTGCTGGAAAACTATGGAATAAGGATCCTGCTCCTTTCCTACTCCTCGGACGCCTTTAATGGCTTATCAGTTGGCGAAGACGATAAGGGTCCGGCGAGCAGCATCGAACACAAGAGATTCAGTACTGCTCACGAACTCGGCCATCTTTTGACACACTTGTCGGATTATGGTGGGAAAGCACGATCCGAAGATAAGGTACAGGAGAAGGAAGCGGATTTGTTCGCCGAATACTTCCTCATGACTGAGCAGGGATTTAACTCTGAGTGGGAAGAAACTGCAGGTATGCCCTTCGTTCTAAAGTCCTTCGATTTCTATGCTGACCGGCTGAGCAGCCGAGTTCCTTAACTTGTCATCCGAGCAAATGATGGAATGTATTGCCGAATGGGAGGATTTTGGATAATAAATTAGGAGATATTCTCCACTCACAAGCTGTACAGAATCTTGAACATACAGTATATTGTAATAGGAGGATGTCATGAGAATAATGACCTATACCAATGCGCGGAACAATCTCAGGCAACTGATTGATGACGTTGTAGATACCTCTACAGAAACTGTCATCACCTCAAAGGAAGGCCGAGATGTAGTGGTGATGTCCCTCGCAGATTACAATGGCTGGACAACCACCAACCACCTGCTTAGTACACCTGAGAATGCCAGCCGCCTGTTAAAGGCTGCCCGCGACGTAAAGGCCGGGAGAGTTATCCAGCGAGACCTTATAGATGAGTAGAGGGGTCAACTGGCATGAGTCTGCATGGGAAGACTATGAGTACTGGCAAGGCCAAGACCGCAAAACACTGAAGAAGATTAATACTTTAATAAAGACCGCACGACGAACGCCGGAAGAAGGAGCAGAACCCTTAAAGGGAGACCTCTCAGGTTACTTCTCCCGGCATATCAACAAGAAAGATGTACTGGTTTACACCTACAATGATGATTCGATCACCATTATTCAGTGCAGATTCCATTATTCTGATGAGTGAAATGGCTCCCGGGATTTGAGATAGATCCCGGATAGCTTAACCAACTGTAACCAGGAAGCTGAAACCAAACCCTTGGTTACACCCAGCAAATCATGGCAAATAATGATTTTGGCCTCTTCCTTGCATTGTGCAGGCGTATCGGCAAATATTCGAGATCATGCCCAGCCCGGCGTCTATACGTTGGTAGGTACAGGTTTTTTCTCTGTAAGAAACGGTTGTACGCAGAACCCTGAATAGTAAGGCAGCCGCCTCCTCGACTTGTGCGGGAAGGCGGCTGCTGTCATTATTTTTTCCAGGCCTATCTAACTCTCGGTAGGTTCGTAAAGAATCGCCCCTTGGTCGGCAAGGAGTTTCTGCAGTTCGTTTACGTCCTTTTCCAGCACCCGGGGCGTCACGCTTTTTCTCACACATAGTGCCGCGGCCGTTCCTGCCGCCTGTCCGGTTACCATGGTTTGATGGAGGTAGCGCAGATATGCCGGTCGGTCGGTGGAAACACATTTTCCGGCGACGAGCAGGTTTTCCACCTTTTTCGGGACCAGTACCCTGTAGGGGATATCATAGGATCCTCCGTCTTTGGGGTAGGCCAGATCATCGCGGTATTTGGCACACACGGCAAGGGTATCCATGGATGCCACATGATACGAACCGGCTTTGAAGGAACTTTTCCCGATCGTATCGCTGAATTGTCGACATTCCTCCACATCGTCTCTTGTCAACACGTAATCGCCGACAATCCGTGGTCCTTCCCGCAGCCTGAGTTCGGTACTGACCTTTGTAATATAGGCGTTCTTGAATCCGGGCACATAGTTTTTAAAGAACCGCCAGGCGATCATATTCTGCTTTCGGCATTCGACCATGCACTTTGTGAGATCCCATGCGTCGGTGGGAAGGCAATGGTCCACCTGGGATGAGTGCTGAAAATGGGCCTGTATGTGCCCCCCCTCTTTCGGTGTAAGGAAGAATCCTGCTCCACTGTAGGGATGCCAATCACCGTTTTTCAACGCCATATCACGCAATTCGTAAAAGCCCATGATTTCGCCCATTTCGGTTATATCGTGACATGTACTGTATACCTTATAGATGTCTTCCATGTTGCTGTCGTTGCAGGGATAGATAAGCTGTTTATAAGAAAACTGATCGGGATGATTGCGGATATACTGAAGCAGCTCATCCCAGTCGACACCATCGACGGTGAACGACAAGGTGTGTGGCTGAATGTCCTCCCGGCTGACGCATGCCATTTCGCAGTCGGCATGGGCCGAGACATAACCTTCGCCGGTGCAGTCGATTACGATCTTTCCTTTTATCTCGTTTCTGCCGTTGGCATTTTCAACGACTATGCCGGTAACGGTATCTTTCTCTTTCGTTACGCCGACGACGAGGGTATCCAAGAGGAGTTCGGCTTTCTCATCTTCGAGCATTTCGAAGATGAGCATGGTCCACCAGTCCGGATCTACATAGGAAAATGTGTAACCGGCTTTTTCGCGGAAAGGATACCGTAAATGGGGCAGAGCATGACCGGATTTTAAAAGCCGCTGAAAGGTTTCTTCCACGATGCCGCCAACGTCCCGTTTCCCTTGAGGATTGAAGAGTCGGGCATAGGCGAATCCCGGAGGGCCGGAGGTGCTCATCTGCCCGCCCAACGCTCCAAGACGTTCCACGAGCAGAGTCTTCGCTCCGTTTCTCGCCGCTGAAATTGCGGCGGATACGCCGGAGGTCCCCCCCCCGCACACAATGACGTCGTATACCGTATTATAGCTCATTCTTTCTTTTCTCCTTTTATCGTCGTATGTTATTTCCGGAATTCTTCGATGCTCTTGGCCGGTTTGCCATTGGCAAGCACAACCGGCTCAACGCAGCCTTCGCTGTGAAGCGCCCAGGGAAGGATTACCGCGGAATGTCCGCCACGTCCGCCGATAACAACTACCTCCACATCCTCTGGAAATCGGGTCACAGGCATGGGGTGGCGGTGTTCAAAGCCTTCCGGACGAACCGGGACCAAGCCGCGATCCCGTACCATGGGAACCTCATGGTACGCGTAGGTGTGAATATGCTCCTGAATCATTCTTTTCGTGTACCCGGACTTTTTCAGCATCATGCCGTGGTCCGGCGTCAAGCAGACAATAAGCGGGCCAGGGATATAGGCGTTATTGGAGCCGAGGGTCGTGCAGCAATGGGTGATCGTATCGAGCAGATCATGGCCGTCAAGGCTTAAGAAATCGATAATGTCGTGGATCGGTTCGGCCTTGAGCATATAAACCGTTGTGGTCTTGGAGTCGTACCGCTCCTCATTTATCATGTTCCACTGTGCGAGTTCCGGCTCTTCCGCGAAACAGTAGGTAAACTCGGCCTGAGACGCGAGACAGTCAAGATCGCAGACGCCGGGAACAGAACGGCAGATGTTCATGATCACGAGATTCACGGCGCGTCCGATCGTCGCATTCATCGGATATCCGGGGCCAAGGCAACCCTGTTTTCCGGATATTCCGATTTCCTGCGCGATGGGGCCGCTGACAAGGACGAGGTTGCCTCCCGGATGAGAAGTTGTGACCGATTGGAGGAGGTTGTACTTCGGACTGTTCAGGGCCTTAAACGCCGCGACAAGAACAGGCATCGCCTTCGGCGTACAACCGGCCATGACGGCGGCGACGGCCACATCCTTGACGGTTATGTTTTTCCCGGTGGGACCTACTTGTTCACACAGAACAAGATTTTCGTCAAAGGGACAGTAACTCATCATATTGTCGTATCGGCGCCGGGTCGGAGGAATTATCGGCAGTCCGTCGCTTATATGTTCCGCATTGAAATATTCGTTGATCTCCTCCATATAGGCTCCCGGCTCGAGCAGGCGGCTTTCGTCAACATCAATATTTTGCGTGATCGGCAACAGGCCGTCCTGTGCCGGAGGCACTAAGTCCATTTTGAAATCTATGTGTGCAGTCTTTTCGAGTTTCTCGCCCTGGGCAGTTAGGGAGTCGACAATATAATCCCACTTGAGGTCGACTTGTTCACGAACTTCATCCACCGTACTCGCCTGATAAATGTCCAGAGAACAGAGGCAGAGATGTCCGGCTCGGTAGACTCCTACTCCTTCGGTGATGGCAGATCCCGGAGGGGCGGTCATGTAGACCGTCGGAATCCCCAGTTTTTCGAGAGCGATTGCTACCACGGTCGTCGCCGCGGAGGTCCCCATATCGCCGAAGGCAACGATAGCCGCTGAGGGTTTTTCCTTTGCAAGCATGGCCGCGTATTCGTTGAGTTTTTTGGTATTTTTTCCGCGGACGGTTTCAACGTAGTCGATGAACTTCGATATGCCGAGCTCCGTCAGCCGTTCTTTGATACGTACGAATACCTCGCCATAATTGCAGAAAGAAAGTTTTGTATTATTATAAAATAAAATTTTTCCTTTTTTTAAATCATCAAGGGATACCCTCGGCGCCAGCTTTAATATCGGACGTTCTTGGAAACCGCGGGGGTCCAATAAAGAATATAATTTTTTAGACATGCAAGTTCTCCTTCTCATTCCCTGATAAAAATATTGTGATAATTACTGTAAAGGGTGAATTTCAAATCAGCAATTCAGATTTGCCTTTGATTTATTCTTGAAATGAATAAATAGAATCGGAGTTTTTTTCCGTCTTTATGTAGCAATTAATTTCTTGTAGAATTTTTATCGTCTGTGATGGATCGATTAAAACGCAAACCGGTTGTGCGGATATCGGGAGGAAAAAACGTTCTTGATCTTTAACAGAGGCCCGGAAGTCTTCCCCCGGAGCTGCTTTTTTTGGGGCTCCAGGGAAAACATCCGTAATCGCTTATTACATCTATGCTCGCTCTTTTCTTCGTAATGGCGGAATAGGTACCGGATTCGTTAGACGCTCAAGATCCGATGCATGCAATTGAAAGTGGGAGTTTCTTTCCGACATATTAATAATTTCCGATTCTTCCGAAGACCTCCATACATAGTTGCAGCTTAGGCAATAATAGACCTCCCATGCCCCGCTTCCGTCGGGGGCGTCCGCAATTTTTGTAGCCTGATCTTGTGCACACCGTACGCATTTCATACAATTATCCTCTCTTCACTTCTTCCCACAGGGCTGCGAGTTTCTTTTCTATTTTTTCGGTGCAGGGCGGATCCTCAATCATCGTAACATCGCGGAGCGTATCCGGATACTTCGGCGTAGTCGCGTCGATGATCAGTTTTTGTCCGACCCCCGGCGGATTAGAACAGGGATCGAGGGGCATCCCCGGAGTATTAGCAATTATGGTAACATCCTTATCCGCACGCACGCGGGCGGATAGCGCCCACATAACCTGCGTAAGATTGAAAGGATCGATATCGCCGTCAACCACGATGATATTCTTTGCATATGATATGCCGTGAGGTGTCGTAGCCAAACGCATCGCGACCGTTTTAGCGAAGCCGGCGAACCGCAGGTCGGTTGAGATGATTATGGAAAGCCCATGCTGATAAATGGCGTTTACGCTGCGGACTTCCGGAAATTCCGACTGTAATTGTTTATACAGCGGAACCGAAGTCCACAGACCGATCAACGTATCGTGTTCCGTCCACGGACGGCCGATGAACAAGTTTTCGAAAATAGGATTCTTTCGATGGGTTACACGGCGTATTTTTATTCGTATCTGATCTCTAACTCCCGAATAACTTCCCGGGAATTCGCCGAAAGGTCCTTCGCAAAATCGTTTACGAGGTATAACCTCCCCTTCCAATACGTACTCTGCCCAGGCCGGAATGTTCAACCGATACCCTATTGCAGGTGTCACTTCAAAAGGCGTGCCGGTAATTACGGAGGCGGTTTTATATTCGGACTGATCGTAGGCCAGCGGGGTTGCGGCCATGGTGGAAAGGAGGGGCGGGTTGCCAACGCAGATTGCGACCGGTAACGGTTCGTTCCGCTCTTCCGCCGTTTTCAGATGTCGCGCCAGATCATGAAAGGCAAGGGCCTGCATTCCTACGGTATCCGCCCCCTGGATCATGACCCGGTACATCCCTACATTTTCCTTTTCGATATTATCGGGATCGTCGGGGTCACGGGAGATTATGCATGCCTTGGATAAATAGAAGCCGCCGTCGTACTGATTGATTCTGAACAAAGGCATAATCTTGTACAGATTAATATCCTTGTCTACCACGACTTCCTGGCAGGCGGCGTTCGAAACAGTTTTGATTGTTCCCTTCTTAGCCGTATTCCATAGTTCATCGACACGGAAAAATTGATCGCGAATACTTGCGGACTTTTCCATCCCCAGTAGCAGGGCATGGTTGGCCCAGGAACCGTGAACATTTCCTGCAACCTGATACCCTTTATATCCGGCAATATTGTTCAGCAGTATCGCCGGACCGGCGTCCCCCATATTGGCGGCGGCTCGTAAATAGGTTCGTATTCCGGGTTCGGGAATGGTCTTTTCGCGCACTTCAATCAACTGCTGGTTGCGTTTCAGATCTTCCAGATAATCCCGTAAACTCTGATGTAGCATTTTTCCCCTCTGTGTGATTTTTGCATCAACCTTACGGTCTCTCCTCGAAATAAGCAATTCAGATGTAGGCACACATATATTCCATAAATGAATACATTGTCCGCATGTCACGGTATTTATTCAGCTATGGAATATAACTTGTTCAAAATCGGAATTGCTTGTTTAAAAAAACTGAGCTTACAATGTCCAAGTGCCGCAAGTGATGCGATATCGATCCCCCCCCTACCTGCAAGAGTGGACCGGCTTCATGATTGATATCGAATATCGTTACCCCAAATAAACAAAGGAGAGGGAAATGAGAAATCGAAAGTTTCAATGTATGCTTTGTGCTGCAGCCTTGATTTTCTTGAATGTATTTGCTTTTTCGGAAGGATCGAAAGAAGGTGATTCAGGACAAGCGAAAGACGGAACCTATATGCTCGAGATCTATACCTTCCAAAACGGTACATCAACCTATGTGCAGGGAGTGGCCCTTGCCGACCTGATTAACCAGAACAGTACCTGGCTACACGCTTCAGCGATGGAGTCCCCGGGACCGAATGAGACCGCACGGCTTTTATTGTCCGACCCGGAAAAGCAGACTCATGCCATCGGATACGTCATTATTCAGGATGTGCTGCTGGGGCTACCCCCCTTCGATGGTCCGAATGAGGATCTCCGGGGAATAGCTTCCTACGGGCTCGTTTCGAATTGCTTTATTACCAATAATCCCTCGATAAAAACACTTCGGGATTTGGAAGGAAAAAAGGTCGGTCTGGGAACGAAACCGAATATGCCACGAGTCGATATTCCATTGAAAACATTTGAAATAATGGGAATCGACGTGAAGTCCGAGTATCTTACGTTCGGTGCTGCGGTCGAAGCCCTGGTTAATCATAAGATCGACGCTTTAATCGGAGGCGGTTTCGCGAGGAATCCGGATGCTACCGACTGGGCTCCGAATCCCGCTTTGGCAGAATTGATGGCTCGGGATACGATAAATTATATCTCCTTCGAAAAAAAGTCGCTTCTGGAAGCAAAAAAGTTCCTGGGCCATGAACTGATGCCCGGGGTATTAACGATTCCAGCCGGAAAATACGATCCCGAGTTTAACAAACCTATTACGCTTATGGCCGATTATCTGGGCTGGTCCTGTCATAAAAACTTACCTGACAGAGTAGTGAAGGAGATCCTCCGCATCATGATGGCCAATACGTCGAAGTTCGCGGACTATTTGCCCACAGGCGCGTATATTACCCCGGAAACGATGGCCATGCTCGATACTCCGGAATATATCCATCCCGCTGCGGAAGAATTCTACAGGGAGAACGCTATTCCAATTCGACAACGCCAGTAAACGGCGATTGAGCCATTAAGTTTTTCGGCTGAAAACCTTTTTCAGCCGGAACGAAGAAGGAGTAACTATGGATAATACAGTCGAGACCTGCGGGACCGGATTTTCCGCAACCTATACCGGTCGGATAAAAATAGTTATCACGGCAGTCGGAATCGCAATGGTAGCTATTCACATGGCCGTCTCACAATGGCTATTTGTAAGTACCGAGGCCTTTCTCACTTTACACTTAGGGTTCGCTCTGCTTCTGGTTTTTCTATCGAACATGGCAAAAAAGGAGCGGAAAAAAAGCAGAGACGTAATTTTTTCCCTCGCGATCATAGGAACAGTTATTTGTGTAGTATACATCATCGCTTCCATTGATTCTCTACGAATGAATGCATGGTTTAATTCCACCCCCGATCTGATAATCGGCGTGCTGTTGCTGGTACTTGCATTCTATGCTGCGGTAATGGAATACGGGTGGTTTATTCCCGGCATAGTTCTCGTGTCTATACTTTATCCGTTCATGGGGCGCTATTTGCCCGAACCGTTCACTACCTTTTCCCTGCCGATTAAGAAAGTAATCTCGAATATGTCGATAGGATTAAAATCGGGATTGTACGATTCGACCCTGACAATATCGTCAAATTACATATTTTTGTTTTGTGTATTCGGAGGGCTGATAGAGGCGACAGGGGTCCAACAGTTCTTCTCTGAATTTGGGAAGATGACCGTCGGACGTTTCAAATCGGGGCCAGCCTTGATGGCTTCTATCAATTGCGCTCTTGTGGGAACCATCGTGGGGAGCGCGGTGGCAAACGTAACCATTACGGGGCCTTATACGATCCCTTCAATGAAGAAAGCCGGCTATACTCCGGAGCAGGCCGCGGCGATCGATTCTGTCGCTTCGAACGGAGGACAAATCCTGCCGCCGGTGATGGGGATTATGGCTTTCGCCATGGCGGGATTTTCAGGAATTCCTTATTGGCAGATATGCAAAATGGCCCTTGTTCCGGCCTTGATCTATTATTTTATATTGGTTCTCTATTGTCAGCTCCATGCTTTGAAAAATCCGGTTTTACGTAATCGGGTAATTGAAAAAATGGCTGTGGATAAACAAATCGTCCGTATCAAAGGTGCCGCCTTCATTATTCCTCTGGCGGTAATAATCATACTGTTTGCCAAGGGTTTCAGCTGCATGAATGTGGCTTTCTGGACAATCCTCACGATTCTGGCCGTTAGCGCTGTGCAGCCGCGTGAACATCGTCCCCGATTTAAGAACATTATGTTCGGTTTTGTGGAAGGTGCCATTTCCGGAGCGAAAATTGCATGTATCTGCGCGATAATTGGGTGTCTTGTCACCTCCTTCACATCAAGCGGACTAGCTATTAAGCTAACCTCCGGAATCGATCTCTGGAGCCACGGCAGCCTGTTGTTGGCACTACTGATCCTGTGGGTTGGTGTTATCATCGCCGGGATGGTCGGAGTATCGGTGGCAGCCTATCTGACGGCTGCGGCGTTTGCAGTTCCGGTTCTACAGAAATTGGGGGTTCCTTTCGAGATCGCCCACTTTTTCATCTCCTACCCGGCGGCATTCACTCTTTTGACCCCACCGGTTGCACTGGTATCCCTAGTGGCGGCCCAAATCGCGAACGCGAATTATAAAAAGACGGCGATAGAATCATGTAAAATCGCAGTTACAGCGTTTTTCCTGCCGTTTCTTTTCGTCTATGCGCCGTCGTTGCTGCTTATCGGGGATCCGCTGTCCTTCGGTTTCTGGGCAGACATTCTGATCATCTTCTTCGGCGCGGTTGCAATGGAGATTGCCTTCGTCGGGTACCTCGGCAGTGATTTGCGCATGATTGAATCGGTATGCGTCTTTGTCGCTTCTCTTTTCATGCTGATATATCCGATTGTGAGAATACCGGCCTTCGCCTTCGGAGGTCTCATTGCAGCGGTAGTTTTATTGGGTATTCATCTCGTACGTTCCTCGGCTGGCCGCAGCAGTAAGGAGCGGTTGATATGACGTACAGAGAAAACACGATAATCGCTTACCGACATGGAATGCCGCTATGGACGCCCAACGTTATTGTCGATTGCAATGTCACACTTCAATCTTCAGTGAATGAGCGCTACGAAGGGCAGACATCGGGGAGTGACGAGTTTGGAGTGCAGTATACCTTTATTCCGCAAGTGGGAGCGCCTATCGTAACACCGGGAACGGAAATCCTTACCGACATAAGCGCATGGAAAAAACAAATACGGTTTCCCGATGTTGACTCGTACGATTGGGAAGCGGGCAGCTCCAGGGATACGGCCAACTGGGATCGGGAAAAGTTTTCCGTGGTACAGCTGTTCAACGGTCCCTTTGAACGGCTTCACGCGCTGATGGGGTTCGAGAATGCTCTGATTGCCCTGCTCGAATACCCTTCCGATGTTTTCGAGTTCTTTGAAGCCTTTACCGAGTATCGTATCAAAATGTACAAGAAGATCGCGCAGTATTATAAGCCTGATTCGATTATGGTCTTTGACGATTACGGAGCGGATCATTCGATGCTCCTCTCTCCCGACTGTTGGCGCACGCTGATTAAGCCTCATATTAAGAAGGCGATCGATACCGTGCATGATCTGGGGATATTCTATACGCTCCATTCCTGCGGCTTTATCCGGCCGATTTTCAAGGATATCGTCGAAATGGGAGCGGACGCGATACATCCCATGCAATATGTAAACGATGCCCCGGCCTTAAAAAAAGAATACGGAAGGCATATCACCTTCACCGGCGGATTCGATAATATCGGTATCCTCGATAATCCCGGAGCAGAACCCGAGGATATCCGCAAAGAGGTAAGACGGGTCTTACAGGAACTCGCGGCTGACGGCAGTTATGTCGCCTGGCAGACAGTTCTTTCGAAAGAAGCGAGAAAGATCTTTCTGGATGAAATCATGCAGCACAGTGCGCCCAAGATGACCACGGCAGGAATCGAGCCGCCGGATTGGACGACGTTAATACAATAAGGGGAACAACAATGAAAATGCTCATTAACGGCAGGAAGGTGGATGCCCGCGACGGCAGAACCGTCGAGGTCTGCAATCCCGTAACGAACGAACGTATCGATACCATCCCATTGGCAACGAAGGACGATATAGAAGAAGCGTTGGCGTGTTCGAAAACAGGTCTTGAGAAATGGCGCGAGGTGCCGCTCAAAGAAAAAGAGAAGATATATGAACGATTCTTTGTGCTTCTGAAGAAACATAAAAGAACAATTATCGAAACCTTGATGCGGGAAAGTGGCAGCAGTATTCGCAACGGATTATTCCAGTTTCAGGCAATCCCGGATCTGTTCCGCGGATATCTTGAGACCGCAAAACGCTATGACGGGAAGGTTCTGGTTCCAGGTACGGAGAACGGCCACGACGGAAAGACGGAGAACGATCTGCAACTTGTCGTGCACGAACCTATAGGAACCGTATTGGCCATCGTACCATTCAATGCTCCTCTTATGCTTTTTGCCTACAAGGTGGCACCGGCTTTATCGGCGGGTAACTCGGTAATCGTTAAGCCGCCGACGAGTAACCCTCTGGCGTTGTTGAAAATGGTCGAACTTATGTGGGAAGCGGGGATTCCGGGCGATGTACTGCAGGTTATTACCGGCAACGGGTCGCTGATCGGAGAATATTTAGTGAACGACCCTCGCATCAATGCAGTAACGTTGACCGGCAGTACGGAAGTAGGCATCGATATAGCCACCAGTATGGCGAAAAGACTGTCGCCTTGTGCGTTGGAATTGGGAGGAAACGATCCTTTCATCGTATTACCCGACACGGATATAGAGAAAGCGGCGAAGGAAGCGGTCGCCTGGCGGATGAACTCCGCGGGGCAAGTTTGCATTTCGCCTAAGCGTTTCATCGTTCATAACAGCGTTCTGGAAAAATTCACGCAGGTTGCGCTGGAAGCGGTGAAAACCATCGTTATGGGTTTCGACATGGACATAGCCCATGAGCTTGATCTCTACATCGAAAAAGACTTTTCAGAGCTTGAGCCCGGAAAGAAGATGGTGATGAACAGCTTGATCTCTGAGAAGGCGGCAACGATGGTCGAACAGCAGGTGCGTATGACAATCGATCAAGGAGCGAAACTGCTTTGGGGGGGAGGAAGGCACGGATCTTTCTTCGAGCCGACCGTCCTGGGCAGCGTTACCAAGGATATGGATGTGGCCAGAGATATGGAGATATTCGGTCCGGTCATGCCGATAATCGGTTTCGATTCTATTGATGAAGCTATAGAGATAGCCAACGCCAGCCAATTCGGTTTATCCGGCTGCGTCATGACAAACGATTGGCAGTTGGGTATGCGGGTAGCCCGAAAAGTTGAATCCGGGAATGTGGTTATTAACGGGACCGGAACATACCGAAATATGATGCAGCCCTTCGGAGGGTACAAGATGAGCGGGCTGGGACGGGAAGGTTTTATTACCCTCGGAGAGATGGTGCAAGAGAAGACTATTATTTTTAAAGGTTTCTTAAGTCCGTAATTGGAACAATTTACATACATAGTAATGGAGGTTACAGATGGATATTCAGAGTTTTTCCGTCAAACAAGATGTGTCGTTCGGGGTCGGATTAATTGAAAAACTCGGCGACTACGTGAAGAAGATGGGGGGGACCAAGGTGCTCCTTGTTACGGATCCCGGGCTTGTGAAAGCCGGACTAACGGAACGCGTCGAAGGCATTCTCAACAAAGCGGGAATCCCCTATGTGACGTTCAGCGAAGTGGAGCCCGATCCCGGCTGCTGGGTCGTGGAAAAAGCCGTGAAATGTATGACCAGTGAGAAAGCAGACCTCGTCGTCGCTTTCGGCGGGGGCAGTGCAATGGATACGGCAAAGAGCGCGGCCCTGGTCGGGTACAGCGGAAAACGGATTCATGATTACTGGGGATATTATTTACCTGTAGAGCACGATACGGTCCCGGTCATCGCCATACCCACGACGGCGGGAACCGGTAGCGAGGTAACGCGAAATACCGTTATTACGGACGAAAATAAATATAAGATGGTCATTCTCAATGATAACATGTTGCCTCAATGCGCCTTGCTCGACCCGGAGCTGATCACCACCCTGCCGGTATCCGTCGCCGCGGCCACAGGACTGGACGCCTTGATCCATGCCGTCGAGTGCTATCTGAGCGACCTCGCAACCCCCTTCTCCGATGCCGTCGCGGAAAAAGCCATGGAATTGATCGGTCCCGCCCTACCCCGGTTCGTGGCCAACAGAAAGGATATCCAAGCGGCGTCCGACATGCTCATGGGAAGTACACTGGCCGGGATAACGCTATCCCTCTGCCTTCCGAATCAGGCGCATGCCTTATCACATCCCCTCACCGGATATTATCATATCCCGCACGGACTGGCGAACGCCATGCTGTTCCCCACAACCATGGAATACAACGCATTGGCGGACCGGGGGAAGTATAAGAAGATTTATAATCGTCTCCGGTGCGAGTATCCTTATACGGATAATTTTGAGCCCTCAATGTTGATCGAGTATCTGAAGAAACTGAACGAAGACTTGGGGCTCCCGCGGAACCTGGGAGAAATGGGCGTAACCGACGAATTTATGGAGGAGATGTTGACCGACGCACAGAAAACGAAAATATGGGAGCACTGCCCCCGTTCAACCGATGTAGAGCAGATGCGAATGCTGTACGAAAAGGCGATAACCCGATAGCCTGCGGCGAGCTAAGGGAATGTAATGGCGGGACGATGATACATAAAACCGTTGTCGCCGGCCGGGCGGTTATCGAGTTCACGCTGTTCCAGATAGGGGAGGACCTTCTGCTCGTCATCGCAGGAGGGCAAACTCCCCATATCGGCGCGGTAACGCTAAGTCTCCCGCGCAAAAGCCTGACGGATGACGGAAGTACCTCTTCTTCCACTTCCGTACTGGCGGTACCGGCTCACAAAGACGATGAGATCGCTCGATCGGTTTCAGCGCATATCTCTTCACGTTTGAACAGGAACGTAGTCGTCGCCTGCGGAATCCATATAGACCATGCGTCCTCCGGTGAGATCGAGAGGATAATAGGGGCGGTAGATACCGTCATTGCTGAGATTATAGGGACAATTGGTTCTTAGAATTTGCCGACAAGCTTTCAAGTGCGAAGGATACAAACTTGGAACAGCCGTGAGAAAGCGTTTCGTCCGGAGCTACAATCGATAAGGTAAGAGTCGGGTGATCAGCCAGGGTGGTTATTCCTATCTCCTTGTCGGAAAAATATTCTGCGACCCGACGCATTAATAGAGAGACTCCCGAACCGCTTTTGACAAGCGATTTTATTGTGTCCAAGCGGACGTCAGAATGCTGTGTATGGGGAACGAAGCCGGCATCCATGCATTGTTTTATGCAGAAATCGTGCAACAGCGTATCCGCGCTGAGAAGTATGAAGTTTTCATCGGCTGCATCAGACAGCCGTATGTTCTTTTCCTTCGTAAGCGGATGTTTCATACTGGCTACGAGAACAAGTTCGTCGTTAACGATAGGAAAGGTTCTATACTGTTGATCAATCTTCGCCGAATCGACGCCTGTCCGTATAATCGCAAGATCGGTCTCCCTATTCTCCAACGTTTTCAGGACATAGTAGGTATCCTTTTCCTGGATGTCGACCTGGAATGCCGGGTACTTTTCCCTGAAGGATTCGATTACTTCGGTTATCCTATACTGGTTCATAACGGGGATTGAAGTTATCCGGATACGATCCTTTTTCCGATCGGAATAATCGCGTAATGATGCGATCAGCTTGTCATATTCTTTGACTATTTTCTCAGCATGGATCGACAGCTCAAGCCCTGCCTGAGTAAGGCTTATCTTTCTTGTGGTGCGGTCGAAAAGTGTCACATAGAGTTCGCATTCAAGAGATTTGATATGTTTGGAGAGCGATGACTGGGAAATATAAGACTCGTCGGCCGCAACAGAGAAATTCATATATTTCTTAACAGCTAAGAAAAGTCGGAGTTGCTGTATTGTCATTGAGAGCTCCTTTTCCTGTAACTAGCAATATTATCGTATTATAGAATGGTTTGACCTATCTGCAAAGAAAATGTAAGCATGCTGACGCTAACCATTGCGTTTGAAGCAGAAGGGAATCGCCAGTGACATGATATGGCTCCGTTTCCTAAAGCGCCATGAAGCCCAATACAACAGGAAGCTCTCCTTTAAAGACGAACCCTTTCCGGAAGAGTCGGAGCCCTTCGGACTAAGTGCATTCGATTTCTATGCCAGCCGACTGAGCCGCCTCCTTCGGAGAGCCGGAAAGAAAGAGAAGATTTACTTCACAGGATTGCGGAGGCAGAGAAGGATCCGCAACAAGGGAACTTTCTATATGCAGATTCAGCATTCAAGGCTCTACGGGAAGAGGTCTTTGAGACCGAATAATAGAGCACTCCCCAGAAAGATATACAAAACATCCCGTGACAATACAGACTGGCTTGAATATGCTGAAGATGATCTTTACACAGCAAAGTTACTTGTCGAAAGCCATAAACCGCTCTTCGAGGTTATAGCCTAGCACTATCAGCAATCAGCAGAAAAGGCTCTCAAGGCCTTACTAATTGACACGGGACCGCCCCTAATCACTTAACCTGTAGTTTTTTGGAGACATGCCCACCGCTCCTTTAAAGTATTTTCCAAAAAACGATTGTGAAGGGAAATTAAGTTCGTCGCTTATCTGCTGGATGGTCAGGTCGGTGGATTTCAAAAGGGCCTGTGCATCGTGAATGACATACTCTCGAATCCAGTCCATAGGGGACTTACCACTGCTATCCAGAATAACTTTAGACAAATATTTTGGGCTTAAGCACAATCTATCCGCATAATAATTCAGGCCTCTCTCTTTCTTATAATCTGTTCGTACTTGCTGCAAGAAACTATCAAAAATCAGTTTTGACCTCGATATTGTCTTTTCCTTATTCTTCATTTGTTTCAAATGGAAGCCGTACCCTAACCCGTAAAAAAAGGCAATCGTAAGATGCCTTGCAATATGTATAAGATATGGATTGTCCGCATATCGCATGGTATTCTTTATCATCTCATAATAACCAATGAGCGACTGCAATGTTTCCTCAGTAAGGGGAATGTAGGGAGTTTCTCTGACAGAAAGCCATAATGGAATTTTCTCTTCAAGATTTAGACTATCAAGAAACTTCCCGGACATGATAATAAAAAGCGCAGAGAAGTCATCACTTATTTCTTTAAACTGCAAAATGCTGTCCTGCGGCAAAATGATAAGGCAGGGAGCTTTTGTTTCATTTATTCTCAGGTTAACAGTTCCTTTCGTGTTACCTTTGCGACATATAACAACAGAGGTAACATCTACTTTAACAGGATGATGTAAAACCGACGGAACCACCGCTTGCTCAAATAACATCAAATCATCACCAAGAGCGTGTATCTCTATATCCTTTATCGCTTCCTGCCAATTAAACGGAAGAATATTCTTTTTCATCATGTCCCCCCCGAATGTTATTATAGCAGGAAAAAGATAAAAAAGACCAATATTAAGGAATAATATACTATAAAATTTTTATAAATAAGTGCAATAGACCAATATATGCGAATTATTGAACTGTTAGAAGTATTTCGATGCTGTAATACTTATACTGTAATTAGTTCCATACTATGGAGGATAACGGTGAAGATAGAAAATCCAAAGGTTACATTGGCCGATGAATCAAGAATAGGTGTAAAAGAAGATGTCCGTTCAGGATTTCTGGATTGGTTATTCCAGTTTTCTGTAACAGGAGATGACGGAGAACTCTATTCCGTTGGTGGTTCCATCTTGTCACTTGAGGTTGAAAAACTTGATGTCATTAGTCTTAATTGGACGAAAGGCAAGGGGTATATCGAGCAATTGCCCAATTCGATCTATAAGCTCGGCAGGTTTCCCGGCATGCAGTTTGAACGCTTGTTGAGAAAGCCAAAGGGAACGCTGAAGATCCAGCAGGAAGAGCACAGGGTAGTTGTTACATGCGGAGAAGAATACCGGGTGGAATGTTATGAAGATAATTCATGGCATTTGATGGTCGACTCGAAAGATGGAGTCTATAAAGCCGACTTATACCATACCCCACACGGTTATCCTTTGTGGTATGGAAGAGAAAAACCTTCATACCTGACACAGCACTCCATCACCTATGGGTATAACTGGGCAGGTGATGTTGAAGGGACCCTATATCTGGAAGGGAAAAAGGTGAACGTCAAGGGATTGGGCATTCGGGAACGCTACGTGGCCGTTGATTCTTCTGCCGCAGAACTTGGCGGATGGGAAGACTGGGGCTGGTTTGCCTTTAATGAGATTCATTCCTCGTTATACGATATGCGCCTCGGTATGAAAGATTTTTCCATTTACGATTTACAGGAACAGAAACACTATCCTGAAGGGGATATGACCATAGAACATGAAGATTGGGCTTTTATGCGCGAACTCGATGGATTCATTCCCTCCGTTTATAAAATAAAAATAGAAGTTGAAGACGGGATCTACGAAGTGAAAGCGCATGTGTGCAACGCTACACCATGGGGAGTTACCTATAAGGTTCCCGACAATCCGGTGGCAACATTGACATTCGATATGGTCGAAGGCCGTTTTACCTACAGCAATGGAACGGAAAAAGAATTGACTGGAGGACGGGGCACCATTTCGATTCGCCAGTGGCATGCCTATCCCAATATTCTTCCGAGGGAACTTTATAGCGATGAGACTCAAGAGGGAGAAAAATTCGAGACCCTTTAACACAACGAAACGGTGAAAATCTTATAAGCAGCGACTGGGAGTTGTAGTGCAGTCCTTGCTACTACGCAACAGTAGACTTTTGGAATGAGGCGACTCCCAGTCCTTTTACTTGTTTTCCATGAAGAAGCAAAGAACCATTTACAGGAGAAAAATATGCAATTTCAGAACAAGGTTATAGTAGTAACAGGCGCCGGTGGAGGAGTAGGAGAACAGCTGGTTCTTCAACTCCTTGAAAAAGGAGCATCGGTAGCGGCAGTGGATATCAATCTCGAAGCTCTTGAAAAAACCAAAAACAAGACACATGAACCGGAAAGAGTTTCAATCCATCAAACAGATATTACAGATAAAAAGGGAGTTAGCACATTAGCAAAAGAAGTGAAGCATATTCACGGACATATTGATGGACTGATTAACAACGCAGGGATAATTCAGGATTTCATCACGATTTTTGATCTGAACGATAGTACGGTAGACCGACTGATGAATATCAATTTCTACGGTATGCTGAACATGACCAGAGCCTTTATTCCCTATCTGGCAGAACAACCGGAGGCATTTATCGGTAATGTTTCCAGCATGGGCGGATTTCTTCCGGTTCCCGGACAAGCCATGTACGGGGCATCAAAGGCCGCAGTAAAGATTGCCACCGAAGGTTTGAGATTGGAACTAAGTAAGACAAATATCCAGGTATCCCTCATCATACCTGGTGGAATAGAAACCGATATAAAGAAGAATTCTGGTCTTAAGAATTCGGAGATTAAGGAAGAAGACAAGAAGACAGCGGGAATAAAACTTACATCACCGTATAAGGCTTCCGAAATAATCATTAAGGGAATTGGTAAAAGTAAAGCAAAGATACTGGTCGGGTCTGATTGCAAAGTAATGGATTTTCTTTACCGATTTATGCCGATCCGGGCGGGAAAAATAATAAGCAAAGTCATGTCAAAAAATCATGGCGGCATATTCAGTGATACTGATAAACTGGTAAAAAGGTAACCGGTAAAACTACAGGACGCGAAGACTCTGCAAAGAGAATGTGGAACTGCGAAATTCGAAATGCCCCTTAGAAGGTCGAGGAGAAGCGCTAAGCTAAGATACTTCTACAGCCTGCTGAAAATGATAAGCAATAATTCGATGATATCGTTGATGCAGAATAAGTATTCTCTGCGTAAAGAATCCATTCAGTGGTGGCCGTATGTATTATACTGCCACTCCCTTTTTGGCTATTATATGTTCTAAGGGATTTTCGTTCATTTCAGGAACTACAGTACAGATATCAACATCGCTGTCAGTCTCATTGTCACCCCTGGCTTGTGAACCCAAAAGGGAAAAGATTAAAATTTCCTCTCGCAAAACTCCGCGCTTCGGCAGATCAGCCTCTTAGGCCTCCGCAGCTCCTCTACCTTTACCGAACTGCGAAGCCCGCCGAAATCAGATCAGCCACGACACGTTACTCTACACATTCAGCAATCTCTCTATTCGTTTTTTTTATCACACCTATCCATTCTCTATCCGGCTCGAAAACTACGTAAGTGCCGGGATCACAGTATGTGGTTTTCAGGTAGTTTTCGTGTAGTTTCCAGGTAGTTTTCGGATTTAGTTTGGGTTCCATTTTCTTTTTCATAGCGGTATTTTTTAACCAGTATCGATTTAGATAATTTTTTATGGATATAGATATATGCACCTTCCTAACACGGAATCTAATTCATGCGATTCAAATGTACTGTATAATTTCTTTTTACATAATCCTTTAGCATGTCTGATGCTCTCTTCTACCGGAAAAATTCTTGCCATCAATATCAAAGCATCCGAAGATCTGGGGTACGACCTTAATGAAATAATCGGCAAACCTTTGGAGATACTAATCAATGATGCAGAACATGTACTAAAACAGGATGATAGCAATGAATTAACAAAAGAGATTAATATCAGAGCTAACAATAACACCCTTTATCCGGTGGAATATACCACGTTTCAAAGTGGAAAAAGCAAGATACTGATCTTTAGGAGAAGGACCAATCGTGTCAATCGCCTTTATGATCAACAAAAGGTTCAGTTTTCCGCCCAGCTCGGTTCCTGGGACTATGATAGAAAAACCCGGAGCTTTGATTGGTCTGAGGAAACATATCGCATCTTCGGAAAAGACCCATCACGGTTTATTCCAAATCGTGAGAACGTCATCGAGTGCGTGCATCCTGATGATAGACGTTTTGTAAACAGGGTCTTAGATGAGACCGCTCGCCTTCCAGAACTCAAATACAGGATTATCCACGGGATCACCGGCCAGGAACGTTGGGTATACCAGAAGCATTGGCATATCGATAATACAAAGAACGCCGGCGACACGACATTGACAGGGGTTATCCAAGATATTACCGCCAGCGAAACGCTGCTAAAAGAATATGCAAAATTCTACCATGCCGTTAAATTCGCAAGGAATCCCCTTATTATTACAGACAAAAAGGGACGAATAACCTTTCTGAATCAACAATGTGAAAAGATCTACGGATATGATTTAACAGAGCTACAAGAAAAATCGATATGGATTCTGAATGGTGAAAAAGAAGTTTACCTTGATAACGGATATTCGGAAACACAATATGAAAAGCTTTTTGCAGAAATGAAAAGAGATCTATTCATCCCTCAAATAGGCTGCTGGGAAGGGGAATTAATAAACAAAACAAGAGATGGAGAAATACGATGGGTTCGTTCACTTATTCATACACTACGCGATAAAAAAGGGAAAATAGAAGCCTTTGTTTTCACCAGCTTTGATATCACCGAAGAACGCAAACAAGAAGAACATGTAAGAATCGAGATTTATGATGCGATAGCAAGTGTAGCAGAACACCGCGACAACGAAACCGGAAAACACATGAAGCGTATCGGAGAATTCTCATATCTGATCGCAAAAAAGTTGGGGAAATCAAGACGCTTTTCTGATGATATGAGAATTTTTGCGCCAATGCATGATATTGGAAAAGTTGGAATAGCTGATGAAATTCTAATGGCACCCCGTCTATTGACAAAGGAAGAATTCGAAATCATGAAGACACACACCACCATAGGCTACGATATTTTAAAAGGGCGCTCCAAGCTGGAGATGGCTGCCGAGATTGCGGAAAATCATCATGAAAAATATGACGGCACAGGATATCCAAAAGGTATTTCGGGGAAAGGAATTCCTCTTTCCGCCAGAATATGCAGCATAGTCGATGTATATGACGCCCTCCGCAGCAAAAGGCCTTATAAAGAAGCATTTTCCGAAGAGAAGACGTTTGAAATAATTGCAAAGGGTTCTGGAACACATTTTGATCCTCTCCTGGTAAAGCTGCTATTTGCCAGCCGAAGCAGCCTCAATACCGTTTTCAACGAACTGAAAGATTAAATATTCATAAGGAAAAGAAAAATGAAGAAGAAAAAAACCAGCATAATAGTACCATTCTTAGCCTTAACATTGGCAATCCTTGTTGCTCTCCTCATGGGAATGATTCAATGGATTCATGTCTCTTTTCGAAATGAGATCATCCGGAGCAAATTGACGCTTGGGTCGACAGTCACAACAGATATTGCTCGATCGATTGAGACAGTTTTCAAGAATCAGATAGTGATTGCGAAGATGCTCTCTTCGCAGCCGAGCATCGTTGATCTTTGCCAAAACCCAGATAATCAGAATCTCTATGAAAGGGTTCTAAAGAATTTTAAGAATACGTACGATACGTCTGACGGATATGAAAATGTCTTTATTGTCAGATACGGAAGCGATTCCATTACGCTCCATTTGGATAAAGAATATTCCATTCCCAATGGGGGGATTCTCATAAGCTCCGCGGGGAATAAGGATCTCGGAGCAGGTGCCGATAAGGATTGGTCGACTGAAATAAAAAAAGGAAGCGATTTCTACATCGGCAAGCCCTATCGCAGCTTGGTAAGCGGCGCCCCTGTCTTCGTTCTTACCGTACCTGTCAAGGCAGAGGGAGAGGTGATAGGTGCGGTGGGGCTTGCAACCAGGCTTTCATTCATCACCGATCAATTTATCAAACAAGAAGGTTTCGCAAAAGACGAATATATCTTTATGTTTGACGACAGAGGTTACCTTTTATCACACCCGGAAGATACCTTGGTCCTGAGCGAAAAGGGACGAGAATCCATAGCGCCGATATCAGAAAAAGCCCACAATAAAATCCTTCAATTTAAAGAATTGAATGGCGATTCCCTAAATTACTATTTCGGAAGTCAGGTGAATCTCAACACAAGCAATCATACAGTATGGTATCTATTTTACCGGGAACCTGAGCACATTATGATGGCTTCGATAAAAAAAATTACGACCTCCTCTTTCCTCATACTATTTGCATCCATACTTATAATTTCTGGCGCCATAGTCACCACAACCAGACATATAATCCTCAATCCCCTAACCACAATAAAAAAAGAGCTGGAGGGAATTTCGAAAGGCGGCGGAGATCTTACCGCAAAAATACGAATCGACAAGAATAATGAGATAGGTGAAATCGCATCTGCCTTTAATGCTTTCACCGATACCCTTCTCGAAATGATAAACAAAATAAAACATTCGGTGGCGGTACACAGTACAATGCGCGATCGCCTTGCAGCCTCGACCGAAGAAACATCGGCATCTGTCAACCAGATCATGAGCAATATCAATTCCATAAAAACGATGATGGACAAACTACTCCACCAATCAAATGAGGCAAGCAACTCCACCAAGGCAATCAACGATACGATTGCCGGCTTAACAGGCTTAGCCGGGACACAATCATCTGCGGTGCAGCAATCCACTGCCGCGGTTGAGGAAATGATAAGCGCCCTGAAAAATACAGCCAAGATAACAACACGACAGAAAACGATGGCAGACAATCTCATGAAAGGTGCGGAAGAAAGTAGCGAAGTGCTTGAAGAGGCTTACAATTCGATCGTAAAGGTAAACACCAATATCGATTCGATCATGGAAATGACCAGTGTCATTGACGACATATCGAGTCAGACAAACCTTCTGGCAATGAATGCCGCCATAGAAGCTGCACATGCCGGTGAGTCGGGAAAGGGCTTTGCCGTTGTAGCAGATGAGATTCGAAAGCTCGCAGAGCATTCCAGTACATCATCCAGCAGAATAACGCTGGAAGTCAAAACGATTATCGAACAAATTCAGCTCTCCGCACACAACTTCGATTCACTTAAGCAATCAATCGATGAAATTGTAAAAGAGATAAAAAGTACGGCAGATGCTTTTTCCGAAATTAATACAAGTACCGTCGAGATGTCGTCCGGAAGCGATCAAATCCTGCAGGCAATGGCGTCCCTTTCCGATACCTCCGTAGAACTCACAGAAGCTGCAGAAAATATGCAAAACCAAACAACAACAGTATCTGAAGATATCAAGTCGGTACTTCAGCTTACACAATCCAGCAATTTAGCAGTTGAAGAAATTTCCGTGGGAAGCAGAGAAATCCTTACTGCAATGAACAATATAACCGATGATGTTCAGAATTTGGGAGAAACGACACAAGAGCTTTCGGAAAGGGTTAGTAATTTCAAAACGGAAGGGGACGTTGTATAGTGCGTCAAAATTCTCAATACGTTTGATAGCGATAGTGCATATTGATGAGAAAAATTTGCCAGGAACAAATCATAAAGAACCAGATTCTTCCGTTCTCATTTCTATAAGACTTGACAGCTCCCCTCATCCTATACAAGTTATCTTAACACATCCTCAGGATAAGGCACCAACCTATACATGTACGAACCTAAATCGGTTTTAACTATCCCAAGGAGTATTATGATGGGAAGCAATGAGAAGGATACTGTCGACCTTGAAGTTTACAAAAAAGCATTCAAGGCGACTGCCTATGCCCTAATCTTAATTGATTCAAAAGGTTGTGTGATGGACGTAAATAATTCTTTTCTGAGGTTATGGAATATCAATAATCCATGCAATGTATTAGGCAGGCATGTTTCTTTTCTTCTAAAAAAAAATCACATATATAAAGAACTAAAAACGACAATCGAGAAGGGGTCTAATTGGTCGGGAAAGCTAACGGCAGTCGACAAAAAGAATTCTGATTTTGAGATTTTCGCAAGTGTATCTGCCATTCGGGATAATCAAAAAAAAATACGTTATGCCCTGTTGAGCATAATCGACATTACGGAACAGCATGACCCTCTGTACCATCTTTCGAATGGACAAGAGCATTGCCATTTTTTAACAGAGGCAACCCATGATGCATATTGGCTTATAAATTTTGAGGGAGAAATAATCGATTGCAATGTGAATGCGTGCAGAATGCTTCACTACTCAAGAGATGAGATGATTCATAAAAAGGTTTCCGAAATAGATGCCACAGAAGGGACGAAGGCCATGGATTTTTTCTTACAAGGAATGGTAAGGCGGGAAACAAAAAATCTAAAAACAAAACACAGGACAAAAAACGGTGAATTAATAGATGTTGATATTATAGGCATGTACTGGAAGCCACGCAATCAGTTTATCGGATTTATTCGCGATATTACGCAGCATGAACAGCTTTCCGAAGAGTTAAGGCAGACCTCAAAGAACATTGAAGCGCTTAATCAAACCCTATCGACTGTCATGAATAAAACGTATTTCAATCATGATGATCAACAGTGCCTTGATTCGATTCAAGTTCTTCCGATCGAACTTTTAAAAAAGCTCTCTCCTAACGAGCTCAAAATCTCCCACCTTATTACACAAGGATACACTTCAAAAGAAATCGGCAGCATTATGAATCTCTCAGAACGTACCGTAGAAAATTACCGTCAGGCCATTCGTATGAAACTAGACATAAAAGATCGATCTATTAATCTTAGAAGGGTTTTACGAAAATATTATTTACCGTAAAGTGAGCCAGCAAGAGCGGATACCAGAACCACGGCAGCATACCTCCCTGGTATCCGCTTTTATAAAAATTTAGGGCACTTCATTTCTCCTTACAAAACGATGCTGAGCCTATGTTCGGGATACACCATTTGAGCTGCGAATCAATTCCATACATGCAGCATCGTCCAGCTTTTTACGCTCTGCCAACGCGTATTCGGCATCAGGACCAACCGGGTAGCGTAACCTGTCACCCTCTTCGTTTGCCGCCTTAAAAATGACCTCGGCAACTTGTTCCGGGGGTATGCCTGCTTCCTGGAAATTTCCCCGGGCCTTAAAGACTGCCTGTATAACATCCTGATACTCACTTAGGCTTTCGTCGTTATTGAAGCTGAATGATCTGCCGGCAAAATCTGTTTTCACGGATCCGGGTTCGATGATCTTGACCTTGACGCCAATGGCTTCCATTTCATAGCTCAGTGCCTCTGAAAGTCCTTCAACGGCAAATTTTGATGAGTTGTACAAGGTACCAAGGGGCACAGCAACTTTACCTACCATGGAACCAACGTTGATAATCATGCCGGTGTGCCTGCTGCGAAAATGCGGTATCACCGCCTTGGCGGTATAAAGCACTCCCAAAACATTTGTCCGGAATTGCCTGTCAATGTTCTCACGTGATGTGGCCTCAAGGGGGGCCATAGGCCCCATATCCGGCATTATTCAGGAGAATATCGATCGTTCCAAAACTCGTTAATTCCGCCAGGTCATGTATTGAAACTGGCACAGCTTCCGGTAGATATCTTCTCGCGTACGGAACCCCGGTTGGAAACAGAAGAGTTCTTTGCCTTCTGGCGTGCCCTGGAAATACTGATCGGGAAAAGACCGCCATAGCATTGAGCATCAAGGATATAGCAGAAGCGTGTCCTCCCACATTCATCCTCTACAAACTACTCTACATTACGAAGATTGCCCGTATTTCCACCAGGGAAAGGATCATCCCCATCGAAATAACGGTCAGCAGACCGATCACCAAACCGGGAAACTATGCAGCGTTCCTGGGCATAACGCCTCAAGCAGGAGCGACCAATCAGATCGTCTTTTCTGCAGGCGATGCCCGAAAGCCATTCCTAACCGAAGATAGCAGCATGTGGGCATTTTTTGAGGCCGGCTTCAACCTGCAAAAATCGCCGATAATCGCCAGCAAGTCTCTGAGGGAACGATTGCGGGCTATGTTGCTGGAAATGTTGCCGAGCGGAGAGGCCTCCGCGGAAGAGGCTTCAAAACGGCTTGCAATGAGCAAGCGATCGTTACAGAGAAAACTACAGGAAGAAGGTTCCAGCTTTCAATCAATTCTTAACAAAACGCGACGGGAACTTGCTGATTATTACCTCGACACATCTGAAATAACCATTGCAGAAGTGTCCTATCTGCTGGCCTATAGTGATGTTTCCTCTTTTCAGCGGGCTTATAAAAGCTGGTCGGGAATGTCCCCAAAAATGTTTCGCTCTGTCATAGCTGCCTCATCAGAGTGATATACCGTTCATGAAGGCTTATCGGTAGCATAAAAAGGCTGTTGCAGCGAAGTGCAACAGCCTCATGATAAGAATCAAACGGATGCTCTTATTTATAGAATTTCACCTTGTCGGCATCATTAAACAAATCAATCTTATGATACATGACCTGCTTCATCGCCGCGATGCAGGGAGGATAGATATCTCCCGGTTCCCGCAGGGCCTGATCCTGCAATACTTCACGGCATTTCTTGTAGAAAGCCGTTTTTATATCGCTGGAGATGTTGATCTTCTGCACACCGTTCTTAACGGCCTCGGCAATTTCACTATCGGGATTATCGGAACCACCATGCAAGACCAGAGGAACTTCGGTTATCGCACGAATCTTCTTAAGAAGGTCTATCCGTAATTTCGGCTTAACATCTTTGGGATAGAGTCCGTGTCCTGTCCCAATTGCGATTGCCAGGGTGTCGACATCGGTGGCCTCAACAAAGGCCTTCACATCTTCAGGCTGGGTGAAAATGATATTGTCGGTACTGGCGATACCGCCTTCGCCCGTTCCTCCGATGGTACCGAGTTCTGCTTCGACACTGACGTTTACCGCATGAGCGGCCTCGACAACCTTTTGGGTCACCTCAACATTCTTTTCGAAAGGTAAGGCGGAAGAGTCTATCATGACAGAAGTAAAACCTACCTGAATTGCCCGCATGACCTGATCAAAGGAAGCCCCATGATCGAGGTGGATACAGACGGGAAAGGAAGCCTTATGTGCTTCATCAATGACAAACTTCAGAAAACTATCACGAACGAACTCCAGCTCATCGGGATGGATGGCAACAATTACCGGAGCCTGCTTTTCTTCGCATGCTTCAAGCAATCCATTTAAAATCATACTGCTGCTTGTATTAAAAGCGGGAACTGCAAAATTGTGCTTTTTTGCAATACCCAGCAGCTCTTTCATAGTCATCAACATCGATGTACTCCTTAAAAAAATTATATTATTTCTTACGACTAGCTTTTCACAGAACCGGCAGACATACCTGCCAAAAAGTATCTCTGAAAAAACAAAAACAATATCATAATAGGCAAACTGCCCAAAAAGCTCATAGCCATCATCTCGTTCCACTCGTATGTGTGCTGTCCCATAAGCAGCTGTATTCCAATTGGGACAGTTGCCATCTCATTGCTTTTCGTCAAAGTTAAAGCAAATAGAAACTCATTCCATGATAACAAAAATGTATACAATCCCGTGGAGACTATTCCAGGCAGGGATATAGGAACAATAACCCGAAACAGGGTTAAAAGCCGGGAACCTCCATCGATCAATACTGCCTCATCGAGAGCCTTCGGCAGTGTATTAAAAAAACCTGTCATCATTAAAATTGCATAAGGCAAAGTCAAAGCCAAATAGGTAAAAATTAATGCAAAGTAGGTATCGTAGAGCTTGTAGGTTACCATCATACCGAAATAGGGAATCATCAATGATATGGGAGGAACTGTTTGTGTTCCAATGATCAGCATATTGATCACTTTTTTTCCTTTAAAGGTAAAACGGGAAAATGAATAGGCTGTCAACATTGCGATAAACAACGTACATGCGGTAACAATAAGGGCCACCACATAGCTGTTTATAAAGAATCGAATCTTCTCCGGGCTTGCAAAAATCTTTGCGTAGGCACCCAAGGTAAATACTTTGGGGATTATACTTGGTGGTGTAGCAAAAACTTCTCCATTCGGCCGTATCGACATGGAGATCAGCCAAACAATCGGAAATGCCGCAAAGAGGACCCCAAGCAATAAGAAAAAATAGGTGACGATCTTTTTGCCCATGCTTTGCTTTTTTATCGAATGTGTCATACTTATCGTATCCTTTGCTGCCGCACATAGAAGATCGACATAAGCATCGACAGTAACAGTATCACCATCGCTGATGCTGATGCTTTCGAGAATTCAAACTGCAGGAATGTCAGCTTATACGTGTATGTCGCCATTACTTCCGTCGCATGACCGGGACCACCGCCTGTTGTCATCCAAATAAGCGGGAAGACCTGCATCGACCATATAAAGTCGAGAATACCAAGACTCAATATGATGGGCATCAAATGAGGAATCGTGATAAATAAGAAACGCTGCCGCCCGTTGGCACCGTCAATCAGAGCAGCTTCGTATTGCTGTTGGGGCACGCCTTGAAGCCCCGCCAAAAGGCTAACCATATAGAAGGGATAACCGTTCCATATATTGATGAAGGTTAAAACAAAAAGTGCTGTTTTTTCGTTGCTCAGCCATTCAACAACACCGCTAATGGCGCCGATGCTTGCCAATATGTAATTTACGATTCCAAGAGGATCGAGAATAAGTCGCCAGATAATGGCGATAATTGCCGGCGTGAACAGCCAGGGGAAAATGAAGATAACACGTAATACCGCTCGCAGGGAGGGATTAATATCAGCATTCAGCAGATTTGCAAACAGCATGCCCAATAGCAAGTGAAACAGAACACTAAAAAAAGCAAAAAAGAGTGTATGCAAAACGCTGGATCTAAAAATAGCATCAAAAAAGACCTCTTTGTAATGCGCCAGCCCCACGAACTGGGGATCAGGATTGGTGATGACATTATCCATCAGGCTGTATCGCAAAACTTGAGAAATTGGAAAAAACATCAGAAGGAATAAAAAAAGGAGCGCAGGGATAATAAAGAGATAGGGCTCGATTAATTTCTTCCTTCTGTCAAGCAATAGTGTTCGATTAAGCATTACTATTTCCGCATCCTTAACATAAGGCAGGAGAAAGGGTTCCCCTTCTCCTGTCGTAAACCATTATCGGTCTTATTTCGAATAAACCTTTTCCCAAGCAGCACTCGTCGCCGCAAGAGCCTCATCGACAGACTGCTTTCCATTGAGAAGCGCCTGGAGCTGTTCCGACATAAGCCGCATAAGATTGTTTGCCTCAGGAGCACCCTGGAATTCGTTTCGTACCCCATTTTCCTGATACAGCTTGAAAGCCTTCTCATTCATCGCATCTTCCTTGACCCAGCTCGGATCACCATTAATGTTTCCCGGGAACGCATTGACGCTGTCGGCAATGAAAGAGTTGACCTCCGGGCTCATAAGATACTTAACAAATTCCCAGGCTTCCTTGGGATGCTTGGAAGTTTTTGAAATTGTTACACCCCAAGCGGCACAATCCAGAATATGCTTTCCGGTATACCCATCCTTTGCAGGGGGCAAGGCAATGTCGAAATTGAGTCCGGAGTTTCTGGAACGAATCATGTTGATATGCGCAAGCGAATCGATCATGGTCGCGGTCCTGCCGTTAACAAAATGCTCCACCTTATCCTGTTCCTGGGCAGTCATGGATCCCGGTACAATAAGCCCCTGCTGATACAAGGTATTCACAAGATTAAAAACCGTCTTGACACCCTCGTTGTTTGGGTTCGGCAGTCCGGTATCGCCGCTCGCCCACACCAATGCCATGATGTCATTCTGAATACCAGTCGGATTCTGTAACGACAGCGACATGTCCCAACCATACTGGTTTTTAGAAGGATCGGTCAACTTCTTGCACGCCTCGATGAATTCGCTGTGTGTTTCGGGAAAACTCTCGATTCCGGCTTCTTTGAACATATCGACATTGTAGAACATGGGATATACAAAGTTTTCGACGTTGATGAGGTACTTTTTTCCGTCCAAAACACTGATACTGGCCAATTGTGATTCATCGTAGTTATCGCCTTGGATAAACTCATCAAGGGGCAGTACCGCATTTTGCTTGACCAAATTGTAGATCCAGGTAGGATCACAACCTAAAACATCACTCAAAGTCCCCGCAGCAGCACCGATTGTTACCTGACTTTGAACCTCGGCATAGGGTTTGGAAATTCTCTTTATCTTGATTCCGGGATGGGATGCTTCATAATCACTGCAGATCTTCTCCATTGCGCCCGGAGCCATTTCAGGTTCCCACCATTGCATAAATTCCAGAACGATCTCCTGATCGCCGGCCCCACTTTTTTCCTGTGCTCCGTTTGCGAACACAAAAGAAAAAGTAATCAGAAACAAAAATGTAGTAAGTAGAATTTTTTTCATTTCCTTCTCCTCAAAACCGTTTTTCACTCCCATAGAGCAAGTGTTGGTGACAATTATACCTTATCACCTTGAGTTGTCAAGAAAAAACGAACACATATAAACAGATTATTTTCGTTATATGTTTTTTTATATTGACTTATCAGATACTGCCTCATATACTCTTTTCATCAGGATCTTTATGTTTTATTTGAAAGTTTCTCGATATATGCTGCTATAATACGTGAAACCTTAGATCATTCGAGTCACTTATTCGCAGTTTAATCATAGTGCGGCAAGGAGATAACGGTGCAAGATTCCAAAAATTTTGCTGAAGAACGTCATGAGCGAATCATGGAAATCCTGATGCAGGAAACGAGCATCGAAGTATCTGCATTGGCAAAACTTCTCAATGTAACGGACGCCACCATACGACGGGATTTAACATATCTTGAATCAAAAGAAAAGCTCTACAGAACTCACGGTGGGGCCATCTACAGAGAAGAGCCTATTTTTTGGCAGACCACCACAATAGAACATCGGGCGAAAGAGCATCCCGAAGAAAAAAAGCGGATTGCACGCTATGTTGCTTCCATCGTTAATGATCACGACAGTTTAATGATCGATGGAGGAAGTACCAATACCGCTATTGCCGAAGAACTGGCAAAAACACGGCAAAACCTCATGGTGGTCACAAACTCTCAACATATCGGTGAAATCATCATGAATGGGATTGGAGAAAATCAGGCCATCATCATCGGTGGTGAGCTTATGTATCAGACCCAGAATACCGTCGGTCCGATCGCCGTCAATATGATTAAAAATTTTCGGCTTGATAAAGCCATCATCAGTACGACAAGTGTCATGCCGGATCAGGGTTGTTTTTCGGCAAACCCTCAGGAGGGCGAAATCAAGAAACAGATGATACTCAATGCCAATGAGGTCTACATTGTCGTCGACAGCTCAAAGATTGGGAAATATGCCTTGTACCTGTTTAGTGATCTCAACGACATCGATGCGGTCATTACCGATGCTAAGATCCGTAAACGTGATCTGGAAACCTTTCATCAAAAACAGATCGACGTACGATTAGCCTATTAACGAAGTGTAACACCGGAGGTAGACAATTGCAGCAGCACAAGATTGGACTTGGTTTAGGTAACAACACCGATTTTGAATTGGTCTGGAATCCAAAGGCATTAGAGCAGTGCATCAGAGAATATGATGTGCATGAAAAGGATCTCAAGGAGGAAAGGAGGCCGATACTCAACGAGAAGGACCTTCTTATCAATGTGCTTCGCTTCATCAAATCGGGAATCGGCGGCGAATGTATTCTGGAAGATACGGAAACAGCCTTACAATTTTCCAAGCGCTTTGACTATGAGATAACCATCGGAGGAACCTGTCCCCGCTCTGCCATTGCGATGAGAAAGCTCGGCTATACGAGTTGCATGCATCTTGTTACTATGAATGAGCACATAAAGAACCTGCTGCCGCCGGATTGTTCGTATGTTTGCAGCAACAAAGATGAAAGCTTCGATATCCATCTCATCATCCAATACCCTGCGGATGCGGATATTATCGCAAACGATATTCGCATACATACCGTGCGTGCCAACAGAATTATCATCGATGATGATTACAACAACAGCATCATGAACCTTTCCGAAGATTTTTTCGACAACTATCTCTCGGAAGCCAAGGTATTCATGCTTAGCGGTTTTAATGTTATGCAAGACCACGAACTTCTCAAAAAGCGTCTTTCCTATATGAAGGAACAGCTTATCAAACTAAAAAAACAGGGAACAACGATCTATTATGAAGACGCCTGTTTTGCCGATGAAACATCGAATCAGCTTTGTAAAGCGTATCTCTTTGAACATGTTGATATCTTTAGTCTGAACGAAGATGAAATGAAAGATTACCTGCAACGAGATATAGATCTCCTTGACGCATCACAGGTGGCTGCGGCCGCGAAAACCCTCAAAGAACGTTTTGCCATACCGCTGGTGGTGATTCATTCCAAATACTGGGCCTTGGCATATGGGAACCATGCAAAAGCCTATGCCGCCTGTCTCAAAGGCGGTATAACGATGGCAACAACACGTTTCCGTTTCGGCGATTCCTTTAATGAACCTGCACAATACAAAGAAACCTACGCCCTTCCGGATGACGAAGAGGGAAAGAAATTTGCCGGCGCCTTTGCATCAATTGTTGGAGATAGAGGGTGCTGTATACCTTCCGTTATGGTGGAAGAACAGAAGGTGACTACCATTGGATTGGGCGACGCCTTTGTCGGCGGCTTCATACCTCAGCTAAGCGAGATGTAGTACTATGGAAAACATCAACGATAGGCAAAAACAGTTATTATCACTCATCAAAGAGAATCAGATTATCGAATTTGATACAATAAAGAAACTCACGGGTAATACCGATTTGACCCTCTACAAAGATCTTGCCTTGCTCGAAAAACTGAAGATGATTTATAGAACAAAAGAGGGGATCATACTGCGGAATATCGAGACGGAAAAAAATCAGACAGATCTCTCTCAAGTAGAAAAAGAGTTTCTGGAAGAAAAAAAAAGGATTGGGCGCTTCGCTTCCACCATGATATCAAATGGCGAGAGTCTATTAATCGATGGGGGAAGCACCACCTTTGTTTTTGCGTCGTACCTGCTGAATAAAAACAATCTTTTGGTCATTACGAATGCCCTGCGTGTCGGCAACATCCTATCCAAAGAAAAAAAATCAAAAAACCAGATTCTCCTGATAGGCGGATATGCTTCACGAAACACGTATTCGACATACGGATCGCCTGCCATCGAAGTCTTGAAGAAAGTAAAAACGAACAGAGTAGTGATGGGCGTCTGCGGGATCGATCCTGCCCTGGGCATCTTCGCTTCCAACGAACGAGAAGCGGAGACGAAGCGAATCATGCTCGATTGTGCAAAAGAGGTAATGATCCTGGCCGATCACTCCAAATTCGGAACAACAACCGATTTTCTTATTAGTGATCTCTCACGAGTCAAGGTAGTAATAACCGACGAAAGGATCACCTCGTCCGAAGCAAAAGCCATGAAAGAAGAGAATATTCTCCTCCATATCGTATGATGCTGTCCTGGTAGCTATACCCGCCGGTACTTCCACGCCCCTTTATGAAAAAATCTTCCTAAAATAATCATCTCCGCAATCTCACTTAAGACAAAGCTGATCCAGACATAGGTAAGCGATGCATGAAAACGATAGACAACCACCGCAGAGTAAGGAATCATCACCACCCACTTGGCAACGAAGCTACTAATAAGAAAGGGCATAGTATAGCCGGAACCAGAAAAAACAGAAGACCACCCTAAAGAGAAAGCAGCGATAATAAGAGAAGGGAGCACGATGGAAAGCATGCCCACCCCTTGTCTGATTTCATCAAGGTCGGTAAGAAACCAACCGAGAACCACTTGTGGGCGGAGCAGCACAAGGGTAATCAAAACGGCTGTGAGGAGGGATCCAATCAAGGAAGAATACCATGCCGTTGCACGGCTTCGGTCGATCTGATTCGCACCAAGGTTTTGCCCTGCGATGGTGCCGGATCCCATCACGATCCCCATGATCGGCATAAAGATAAACGAATAGATTCGCAAGCCCACTCCGATCAAAGCCACCGCGGCGGTGCCGTATACGCCGACCATTTTGATAAAGACGGTGTTTGCCGTATTTCTGAACAACATTTCGAATCCCGAAGGAAGCCCGATGGTAAGCAATTTCTTATCCATCACAGGGACAAGACGAAAAAGTCCTTTCGGTGATATCCTGACGCCGCTCTTCCCACAGAGCAAAAGCAGCATACCGATTCCAAGAGCCACCATATTTGCAAGGACAGTGGCAAGGGCGGCGCCGAACATCCCCAAACCGGCCCCGGGCAGCGAGGTGCCGGGAATCGAATCGAACATGAGGATGGGATCCAGGATGATATTAATCACCGCAGAACCGATAAGCAGAAACATCGGAGTCTTCGCATCACCGGTACAACGAAATATGGTATTCACGCTAAAGGAGGAAAAAAATATCGGGATGGTTGCAGCCCGAAGATAGCCATAATCCTTTGCGTATTCGGTGACAAGTTGATCATCGGTAAACAGGTGCAACATGGGCTTAAGGAAGATGCAAAGCAGGATAGCAGCAAGAGATGCAATGAGAAATTTACACGTGATGGTCTGCTCGGCGGCAACCGCCGTACGCTTCATATCCCCTGCGCCGTAGCTTTGGGAAATAAGCGAAACCGAGCTCATCCCTATGATCTCATTGAGTACTTCGAAAATCCAGAAGATGGAGGCAAATATCGTAATGGCGGCAACCGCCTGATATGATATGTGCCCAATCCATATCATATCGACGATATCGTAGAGCCCCTGAAGCATGAGCCCCGACATCGTCGGCAAAGACATGGATAGTATATGCTTAGGAATACTTCCCTGTGTAAGATCCCGCACCCAAACACCTCGTATACATTTTGTGACATATCAGTATATAGAAAGTGGAAAAGAGGGGAAAGCAGGGAAAGTGAAATAGTTGGTGCTTCAAGAGCTGGTTGGTGACAGTTATTTCCCCCTTCCTATGCAGATGGTGTTTCTGAAGCGCTTACGTTCCTAATATATCTCATCATGTGTTCCAACATTGATTGGAATTATTTCTTTTTCCTTTATGATAAAATCTATTGTTATTCGATATATCATATTGATTGATACACTGTAATAATCTGATAGCTTACCTTCCAGCTTATGCAAGCGTAATGATGGATGCAGTGGATTTATTTCTAATAGTTTCAGTGTCTTTTTATATTGATTAAGAATTTCTGGATGCTTTTTTGCAAATGTCTTCGCCCTTTTTACATAACTTTCTGTAAAAATTAGTTTATACACTTGTTATTCTCTTCATGTGATCATCAATTGATTCATCATAGATTCTCCCATTTTTTATATCTTCCTCCGACTCTTTTATCGCGGCTTCTAGTTCATATTCTCGTAATTGGCTGTATTCCTCTATGGATAGAACCACATATTTGTTTTTTCCGCGGACAGTGATGATGGCTTCATTATTGCGCGATGTAACCTCATCTATTATGGTAACACCTTTCGTTTTCAGCTCGTTTGCCGTTATGGTATTATTCATACGATTCACCTCGCTTACATAGTACTATTAATAGTATTATTAATCAATCGAAAAAAGACATATCACTTGCACCTTTATAATCCTTTTTATCGGAGACGTACATCCACCTAATTCATCCTTATCAATGAGTGTGAATAATTTTGCTGAACTTTCATATTCATCACGCTTTATAAGTACATCAACTATGACATCTGAATCAATAAAAGGTTTGGCCATTCAAATGCCGTACGTAAAGGCAGGAAATTTGTCATATGCTTCAGATGTGTGATCACATAATGGGCCGATGGCTCTAAAGGGAGCTTAAGGGGATGCGAATTTTGTAGGTAGTGCCGGAGGAGGTCCGGGATTCCACGGTGGCGGAAAGCATGTTTGCCACCTCGGTGATAATCCCCAGGCCGATAGCCGAGGGATAGTGAGTCTCTTCATCGGTATCGACCCCGTCGTCACTTACCACCACCTCAAGGGAAGAAGAAGCCAGCTTAATGATTGTCACACTAATATGGCCCGTTTCCATATTGTGAAAGGCATGTTTGCCTGCACTGTTTACAAGTTCCTGAATCAGGATACTGACGAGAAACAGCTGCTGAATGTTCATGGTAAGATCTTCAACATAACCTTCGATCTCGATATGACGCTTTTTACTTTGAGACGAGAAGTATCGCAAAAGTTCTTCAATATAGGGACGAACGGGGACAACCCGGTAATCTGGAAATGTAAAAAGCTTATCGTAGAAAACACTCAACGAGGAAACCCGCTTCCGCGCATCTTCAAGGGCTTCATACGCAGTCTCAACCGTCAGAGCTTGTTCCTCAATCTTTAGGAGATCTGCGATAACCAGCAGCGTATACCGTATCCGATACTGGACCTCCTGAAAGAGTTGTTTATTTGTATCATTCAGCTTCTCAATCTCTCGTTCGGCGGCAAGCCTTGCCGATATATCCCTGCTTACCCCCACAATTTCGCAGCAGCGGCAAGCCTTACCTGTAACGGCGATTGCCGTTATCTCAATATCCGCTATTGAGCCGTCCGAACGATAGTGTTGATATAACCCGATTTGCGGTCCTTCCCGTTTTGAATCCGCCATAAGAGCATCATAGGAATCGGGAGTCAGAAGCCCTCGTATTCCAAGCTTCTTTGCGCTTTCTACCGTAAAGCCGAACACTTTTTCAACGGAAGGGCTGATATAGGATAGCGTTTCATGCTCAAGATCAATCGTCCAGACAACGGCTCCGGAAAACTCCGCGAGATACCAATAGCGCCTGGCCTTTTCAAGTTCCTCGGATTGTGGTGAGTAGAGATCCATGATAATCGAATGAAGATAGGATCTCCCCTCGATTCTTACCGGATTGGTGATGACAACGACTTCGCATGTACTCCCATCCGCCTTTCGATGGCAGAAGAAAAAAAAGTTCTTTCGCAGTTTGACGGCGGATCGCATTTCCGCTTTCGCCGAGGCAAAGGGAAGGATATTGATATCGGCCATCTTCATCTGACACAGAATAGCCATCGGCCATCCGTAGAATTCCGACGCTGCCCTGTTTGCATCGACAATCGAACCGTCCTCGGGATCGAGCATGAACATAGGCAAGGAGCTCTCATCAAAAAGATTGTAGTAGTGATTTTTCTCACTCACTCCGTACGGCTGAACCAAAGTCGGATTTTCAAGCTTTTTTAGATCTGTTATATCACGTAAAACGCCAAAAACGATTTCATCGCTCGCCTCGACATCCGCTATCGAGCGTATCCAGATGACCCGGCCATCGTCGGGCCTGGCTATTCGATATTCGGCCTTGTATGTCGTTTTGTCGCGAATTGCACGCTCCAATGCCTGCTCCCGCAGTATTCGATCCTCAGGCAAAACAAGCAGGCGAAACTTCGCTACGGAAAAAAGAGGAGCGGGTAAGCCGCAGATAGCCACAGCCCCTTCGGAAAAGAGAAAGTGTTCGCTATCCCTGGACATTCGCCAATGCCCCATGGCCGAAACTTCTTCGGCCCTTCGAAAATAACGGAGTGTTTGCCGCTGTTGTTCACACGCCTCGAACAGGGTAAAAGCCATCTCGATAGAGGCCTGGAGTACAAAATAGCCTGAGTTTTTAACGACATAACCATATCTGGTAATATTCCTGACCTTTTCAACCATCTCCTGTGAGGAATGGGAACTCAGAAAGAGAATCGGCAATTCACGTTTTTTTAGAATACGGGATGCGGTCTCTGTTCCGGATATTCCCGGCCCAAGGTCGATATCCATCAAAATCAAATCGATTTCCGGTGTTACCGCTTCAAGAGCTGCCTCACCTGAAAAGACATGAAGCACTTCATAACCGATGGATTCCAGAAATCTTGTTTCTGCCAAGGCCGTTATCGCCTCATCCTCCACCAAAAGAAGTCGTTTTTTTCTTTCTTTCATTGCTACGTTCCCATAGCCGCTATGTTTCGCCGAACATCCGATCAATATCCACTATCACGATGAACCGATCGTGCTGGTTCCCAATGCCCTTTATGAAATTCTCACCGGCTGCATCTCCCATTACCGGCTGTTCCTCGATGACGGAGTCTGAAATCTCAAGCACCTCATGGACAGCATCCGTGAGCATTCCAACGGTTTTCATCTCCGATTTCGAGATAGTTTCAAGAACGATGATGACATTATCCCCCGAGACCTTACGTGGCTGAAGGCCGAAAAGCACCCGTACATCGGAAACAGGAACACTTCTGCCTCTCACGTTTATGATACCCAGTACAGAATCATCGCTTCCGGGGAGCCTTGTTATGGGTTGCAGTTCAAGAACCTCTCGAACCGAGGCAATGGGAATGGCATATACGCTTTCATCAATGCTAAAGGTAAGATATTGACTGCTGTTGTCTATGGGCATAGTTCTCTCCTACAGATCTTCGAAATCCGCCGGAACAGCCGGAACAATGGCCGTCACCCGCTCCTCCCCTTTCTTATTTGTCTGAGAGGGGCCGTTGACCTCTTCAGTTTTTTTGAGCCGAAAAAAGGCTATGGTCTCGGATAATGCACTGGCCTGCCCCGAAAGCTCCTCTGCCATGGATGCCAACTCCTCACTCGATGATGCATTCTGTTGTATAACGGTATCAAGTTGTACCATTGCATTGGTAATCTGATCGGCCCCTGTGCCCTGCTCCCTGGAAGCGGCGGATATCTCCTGAACGAGATCCGCCGTCTTACGGATATCGGGAACAATCTTATCAATGAGCTCTCCGGCCTGGGTCGCCGTATCAACCGTCGTCTTGGAGAGACTGCTGATTTCCGCGGAAGCATGTTGGCTACGTTCTGCCAGTTTCCGAACCTCACTTGCAACAACGGCAAATCCCTTACCTGCATCGCCTGCTCGGGCAGCCTCGATGGCGGCATTCAACGCCAGGAGATTTGTCTGCCTGGCAATCTCCTCGATGATACCGATCTTACCGGAAATCTCACGAATCGCCTGAACGGCCTGGCCAACTGCCGTACCCCCTTTTGCCGCATCTGTTGCAGCCTGCAATGCAATCTTTTCGGTCATGGCGGCATTATCCATATTCTGTTTAATGGTGGCCCCCATCTCCTCTATCGAGCTTGATACCTCTTCGGCTCCCGAAGCCTGTTCGGCAGATCCCTGGCTTAAATTCTCAGAGGTAGAACTGATCTCTTCACTTCCCGTCGCAACTTGAGCGGTAGCATTCTGTATATCGGCGACAATCGAGCTAAGATTTTGCACCATCAAAAGAAGCGAACGCCGTATTCCCGTAGCCTTTTCCACCGCCGATATATCAATCTCGAGATCTCCCGCAGCTACTTTATCGGCGACTTGCTCAACGAGAGCAGGTTCACCTCCAACTGTCTTCAGAACAGAATTGGAAAGGAGAAATCCTATGGTCCCGCCCAAAAGCACAGCCGCAACAATGACACAGGCCATGAGAATGACACTGGATCGATAAAGTGCGCTTGTTTGCTCGGCAATGGAATGGGCATTATTCTCCTTTCTGTCCGTAGCATCGGTTAAGGCACTGTCCATACTATCAAATTGTGTTCGAGCGGCCTCCATGGAGAGCTTCTTGGCAGCAATGATCTTCTCCATATCATGTGAAGAGCCGAGCTCAATGACTTGCGTTGTGAGGGGGAGCCAGCTATTGTAGCCGTCAAGGGCCTTGGAAACGGCAGCCTGTCCTCCCTCGGTGACAAATCGTTTTCCGGCCTCGGCAAGAAGTTCATCTACCGTTTCCACGCTTTTCTTCCAGGCTGAGGCATACTGATTTTTCAGTTCAAAAGAATCGGCCAACAAAAGATTCTTTTCCGCACGCACAGCATAAAGCGTATTGAGATTTGCTTCCTTTATATAGGAAAGCCCCAATAGTTCGTTTTCATACATGGTATCGGCGGCATCATTAATAACACGCATGTTTCGCAGACCGACAATTCCAACCAGCAAAGACATGAATGCAACAAGCAAAAAACCAACCAGAAGCCTAGCCCGTATACCCATTATATCCTCCCGAAATGACAACGTATAACCATTAGTCATAGTATGTGTCTAATGGGAATATTGTCAATGAATTTTCCAGGCAGGCATCCTTTTATTTGGGAAAAAGCGTGCCGAAGTGTAAAAGTACTAGTATTATTTTGCATACAGTAAGTAGATGAGAATGGAAGGATTTTCCCTTATGGTGAAGTACAGAGCTGTACAAACCAAAGGAGATAGTATGACAGAAACTCAGCAGATTTTTATCAAAAACCTACGCCGGATCAGAAATACAACGGGGCAATCACAGTCTTCCGTAGCGGAAAAGTGCGGCCTTTCGACCAATTATATTGCAGGTCTGGAATCCGGTCGGAGGTTCCCCTCTCCCGCAACAATCGATAAACTGTGTGTTGCTCTGGAAATTCGCCCCTACGAGCTGTTTTATGATCCCATGAAAGACTTTCAGCCCATTGATGCCGGAAACGCACAATATGTGGTCAAACAATATATCAAACGACGTTTAGAGGAGCTTATAAAAGAGCTCGATTAGGCAAGGTATAGTGCACGTAATGCGACCCCGGGATCTCACTCTCCGGGGTTTTCCTACTGTTGCGAAAATTGGTGGCGAACAAAGCCGTGGGAAGCAGAAGGAATCACCAATATTCGCAACAGAAAAGAGGCTTAGCCCTTTACCGAACCGGCAAGAAGCCCCCGAATAAAATACTTACCGAGGATGATGTAGATCAACAAAACCGGTAATCCTGCAATGAAGGATCCGGCCATGGGCAGATTCCAACTTACAGCCTGGCCGCCTGCCAGCTTTGAGAGGCCGACGGTAATAGGGTTTGCCTCCGGTCTTGTCAGGGTAATCCCCCAAAGGAACTCGTTCCATATCTGGGTAAACTGCCAGATCCCGACGACAACAAAGGCAGGAGCGGAAAGAGGGATAAACATGCGAATAAGAAGAGAAAAAAACCCGCAGCCGTCGAGTCTTGCGGATTCGACTAGGGAGTTGGGGATCTGATCATAAAAGTTTCGAAAAATAAGCGTAACAATGGGAATCCCGTAAATCACATGGGCAAGAATCAAGCCGCCGAGGGAACCGTACAGGCCGATACTCCGTAAAACCTGAAAGAGAGGAATAAGAATAATCTGATAAGGTATGAACATCCCAAAGAGAAGAAAGGAGAATATCAACTCACTTCCGGAGAAACGATTCTTCGAAAAAACGAAACCGTTGACGGCTCCTACCAGTGCCGATATAAGGGTAGCCGTTACCGCCAAAATGATGCTGTTCAGGAAATCGGGGCGAAGGAGGTCAAACGCATCCTTGTAGCTTTTCCAGTTCAGCCGTTTCGGAAGGGACCACGCCCGGGCCAAATTAATCTCAGCCGGATCTTTTAACGAGGTGATAAGTGCCATATACATGGGGACAAGGAAAAGAAGAACCCCAAGAACGAGAAAGAAATAAAGAAAAAACCTCTGCTTGGAGAGTGTATGTCGAAGGCTCATCCCTGTCTCCTTTGTTTGTGTGAATGCATCAGATAGGGAATGACAAAGAGCGCCGCCATAATGAAGAGAATAACGGCGATCGCGGCTCCCATGGCAAATTGATTGGCCCTGAAGGTTGTCAGATACATGTTTACCGAGGGATGACCTGTATTGGCGTTGTCCGCCCCCGCCATGGCATAGATGAGATCAAACATCTTCAGGGAAATATGAGAGAGAATGATTACGGCGCTGAGGGTAATCGGCTTGATGTTGGGGATGGCAATCTTCCAGTAATAGGTAAACTCTCCAGCACCATCCATACGGGATGATTCACGGATACTCTCAGGTAAGCCCCTGAGCCCGGCCAGATAGAGCGCCATGGTATAACCGGAATATTGCCATATTGCGGCGAGGAGAATTCCCAGGGTAGCCAGATTAAAGCCGTGGATCTCTTCGAAGGGAAGAAGCGGAGGGAGAAGCCATCTGCTTATAGCACAAAGGAGAAGTGAGGACGCGAAAAGAGCCGAGTGAATAACCATCTTCCGGTGGATTCTGTTACGAACGGCCCGCAAAAGCAACATAAGGAAAACCAGAGCTGCAATAAAAAAGAGAATAGAAAGGAGATGCTGCCAATTGAAGGTCAGAATAGCCTTACGGCTGCTGATCCAGAGGAATTCCCCTTTTTTCAGACCGAGGAAGGTGGGCAGCAGGTTAAGTCCTCCGTTGGGTGCTAAAAGCCATCGCCATATTGTCCCTGTAACGATAAAAGAAAGGGCCATGGGATAAAGAAAAATCGTTCGGTAGAAGCCCTCATGCCGAATTTTTCTATCAAGCAGCACCGCCAGCAAAAAACCTAAAAAAAGTGTTCCAACCAGCAGAATAACAGAGTAAAAAAACGTATTGACCAGATCTTGTCTGAAACGGCCGTAGATGAATCCCGAAAAAAGTTGTCGATAATTGCCGAGACCAACCCAATGTTTCACAGGATGTTCCGCAAGGCCGGCCCCTTGTCCCCAGTCCGTCAGGGAAACATATATCGTGTTAAAGATAAAACCGTAAACGAAGACGGCCACTAAAACGACCGAAGGCAATAGTACGAGAATTGCCTTAACCATGTCCGACCGGTTTTTGAGCTTTTTGCTGTGTGCCATATTATCCGTCCGCTTTGCAAAAAATAAGAAGGCCGGCCCGCCGGACAAGATAATCGGTCGGCGGACCGGATATTACAACATAGACTGTGCGGCAAAGTTTCCGCTACTTACCTATCCCGTTCTGAATGGCAATCGCCTGACAGGCATTTGCCGCCTGCTGAGCATTTCTGCTGGTCAGGAACATTTCCATGACGGTAGAGAAATCATTCATAAAGCCTTCGTTGGCAACCACGCCGTGGGCCAGAGATCCGACAATCCGGTCCTTGGCAAAATCCTTGGCCGCCGACTGCGAATAGACATTATACAGGCTGAGATCACTGTCGGTGCGAGCGGAAATGGATCCCTTAAGGGGATTAAAGGTATCGGATCCCTCTTTAGAACCGCAGACCTTCAACCAGGAAAGTGTTGCATCAGGATTGTTCGTGCCCTTCGGGCATCCGAAACTATCGGCCAGAAAGATAAAAACACCGCTGGTATCGGGAGATGGGGCCCAGCCGTAGCCGGAACCGGGTTCGATATTCAGGGTGGTGGAGAGATATCCAGCCGCCCAGTCGCCCATTACGTTAAAAGCGGCATCGCCGATGACCACCATGTCGGTTGCCTGCTGCCAGGAAAGGGAAGCGGCATCCATATTGGTATAGGACAGGATCTTTCCGAACGTCTCCCACACCTTAACGACCCTGGGATCTGTCCAGGAAATCTCTCCGTTCCAGAGTGCTTCATAATCGTCGGCCCCCAGTACGCCCAGGGCGACACTTTCCCACAGATGGTTTACCGTCCATGTTTGAGCCACCGCAAGGGGGACAACACCCTTACTTTTCAGCGTTTCGGCGACGGTAAAGAAGTCATCCCATGTTTTCGGGGCCTCAACACCCCACTTTTTCAAGTTGTCAGGAATATACCACAGAACATTGGAACGATGGATGTTAACGGGTACCGACCAGATACCTTTATCTGTTCCTATCAGATTGATCAGGTCCTTCGGAAAGACATCCATCCACCCCTCTTTTTCAAAGAGAGGAGTCAGATCGAGCATACGATTGGCCGCAACCCAGGTACCGATAAGCTCTTGTCCTGCATGGACCTGGAACGTTTCGGGAGGATCGCCGCCCAACATTCTGGTCTTCAGAACGGCCTTGGCATTTACACCGGAACCTCCGGTCACCGTCGCATTAATGACATTGACATTTGGGTATTTGGACTCATACACCTTGATCAACGCTTCCAACGCAGGGGCCTCGTCACCGGCCCACCAGGAGAACAATTCCAAATCTCCCGATGGAGCCTTGTCGGTGAGAACAACCTGCTCTACATCCATGGGAGAGGCAGGGGCCTTTTCTTCCTCCTGACCACCTGCAAACAGGCCAGCGGAAACCATCAGGCTCAGAACAATCAGTAATCCAATGCTTTTTTTCATAGGCACTCCTTCTCAGCGTGGGGGAAAGAGTTTTCCGGGAAACCCTGGAATATTAACTTTTTCCCGGAAAAAGAAACTTATTTCCTTACCCCACAAAGATTTAATTTCATTGCATTGTACCCCCGACATAAGAGCCTGTCAAATTTTTATTAGTGTTCGGAATCGTGGTGATATGACGGCCATTCACAACAGTGATCGGACAAGGCCTGCCGCCACGGGATTCGCAAGTACTATCTGAGGGGAACCGGATGATTACGAAAGGAAGAGGGCGTAACACCGGTGATCTTCTTGAAAACCGAAGCAAACTGGTCGGGATGGTGAAAGCCGACTTCGGCGGCAAGATCACCAATTTTCACATCGGAATGCCTCAGCCTTTCCGCAGCCAGGGAAATTCTGTATCGCTGCAGGAAATCGTAAAAGGTGTAGCCGGTTTCCCGCCGAAAAAGCCTGCTGAGGTAGACCCTATGGATATCGACCCTTTCGGCCGCGCGTTCCAATGAAAGTTCCTTTGCATACTCTTTCCGAATAAGATCGAGAACAAGACGGATCTTGCGGTTGCCTACCTGAGGAAAGACAATCTTCCCTGCTTCGCCCGATAAGAGCGTATATTGGGCACGAAACCAATCGGCAATCTCCTGGAGGGTATCAGCGGCTTCCAGCTCCGCCACGGGAAGTTCTGCCGACTCATCCAAGCCGATGCGTTTCCGCTCCCGGCGAAGCAAGGACAATAGACGTCTATTTAGCTCGGAGACATAGTGATACTGCATCATTCCCGCAAGATCACGGCGATAGAGCCTTCCGATTTTTTCCGCAGCCTCCTGATACTTTTCCTGTGTCAAAAGCTCTTCGATATTTTTCATCCTTCTGTCAATCTGTTGAGGAGAAAGGTCGGCAACAGGCTCCACGAGGGCGGGCGTGATGATGCAATTGGCGCCGAAAAAAAGCCGATACGAAGCCAAATGCTTTACCTTCCGATATTCTTCCGGCAACGTTTCCGGCTCCGCGAAGGAATTGCCGAGAACCAAAGCAATTCCCTTTGCATTGCCAAGCTCATTCCGCAGCGCGACAACGCTCTCTTCCACCTCACGATCATTCCAGAGATCTCCGGTAAAAAGGATGAGGATCGTTTCATCTCCCAAGAAAACCCAATCCAGAGTTTCGGGATGCCCCACATTCATAAGCCGTTCGGTAAAGCATTCGGACTCGCGTTCGGGCCTATATCCACCGACCAACAAAAGTCTGAAAGGGGCATTATTCTTGCGGAACCGGCACCATGAATGAAAGCTAAGGGGATCTCCCTGTACTCCGAGAAGGGCCCGGCCGAAAAGATCGCTCCTCGATGGTCCGGAAATCCCCTGACTGGAAGAGGCCCGGCTATGAGGAACCGGGAGGACGCCTTTCAGCACGTGGTAGAGGCGCTGTTCATCCAGAAAATCCTTCAGAAGGTAATCGGCAACCCCCAGTCGGATCGCCCGTCTTGCATAGGAAAAACTTTCATAGCAGCTGAGTATGACAATGGGAATATAGCAATCTTCCCTTCTCACCTGCTCGATGAATTCAAGACCGTCCATTACAGGCATGGCGATGTCCGTGAGAATCAGGTCGGGAGAAACGGAGAAGAACATCTCAAGGCCCTTCTTCCCATCCGGAGCCACTCCGCCCACGGTAAACTCCGGGCCATTCCAAAGTTCCATCCGAAGGATCCGGTCGACTGCAGCTTTTTCATCCTCGACGATTAATACTTTATTCATCCTCACACTCCCAAGGGATTACGATCACGACCCTTGTACCCTCATGTTCCCGGCTTTGAATATCCAATCTTCCGTTTTCGCCGTACAAAATGGCAAGCCGTTCCCGTATGTTTCCTATACCGATCCTGTTGAAATGTCCCTTGTCGGCGGAGCTGTTCTTGCATCGCTCCAATTCCTCCCGATTCATTCCCTTTCCATCGTCGGAAACCGAGAGAAGCAAATGGTCCCCTTCCCTCCTGGAACTGAGGAGAATGACACCTTCCCTCTCTGCGGTCACTCCGATCCCGTGAAAGAGGGCATTTTCAACGATAGGCTGCAAGATAAGCCTCGGAACCAATGCCGTTCCGCACTCTTCGGAAAGATCGGTTTCCAGCCTGAAGCTGTTTCCGTAACGCAGATGCAAAATAGTGCTATAGCGCTCCACCAGATGGCACTCCTCTTCAAGGGGGATAAGATCCTCCATGCCACCAAGGACAGCGCGCAGCAGGGCATTGAAAGACTTAAGACTTTCATAAATTTCCATGTTCCCCGCCTCCTCAGCCTGGCTTCCTATGGCATTGAGGGTGTTGTGAATAAAATGGGGGTTGATCTGGGCCTGGAGGAAATCCAGTTCATACTGGATAGAACGCAATTCGGCTTCTTTCTTTTCTTCCTGCTCGTGATAGATGTTTCGTATAGATTCATTGACGCTGTTAACCAGCCGGTTGTAGACAGAAACCAAATAGGCAATTTCACCTTCGGCTTTGATATCTATGGGTTTCAGCACCTGTTCGCTGTCGTAGGCGTGCATGGCGGAGGTAAGGGCCGATAGAGGACGGGTGATGGCACTGGCAACGGAATAGCTGATAAGAAAGGCAAAGGCAATGAACGCAAGGCCTAAAATCAAGATATAAAAAAGGGCCAGCCTGAGATTATGATTGAGGCGCTGATAGGGAACGAAACCGACGACGGACCAATGCACCAGCTGGACAGGGCGAACAAAGGTCAAATAGCGTTCCGAACCGATTTTGAGGGAAACAGGGCTCTCTCCGGAAATCCGCCCCACCCTTTCCGCCACCTGAGGATCATCGAGCAGCTTGCCGGTACGATATATGACGGTACCATGGTTGTCAACGATACCGAGGGAGGTAAATAGACGGTCTCGGTTTTGCTGGAAGATTGTCTGGAAAAGAATCCCTTTGCGAAGAACTGAAACAAGATATCCCATCAAAAAATAGTTATCGTCAAGAAGTCTCTGATACAGGATCAGATGAGGCTGATCCCCGTCGCCATGAGGCATGGTTTCGGGAAAGGTTTCGGGCGGTGAAAAATAGTAGACATAATGGCCGGTAAGGAATCGTGAGAAATCCTCACTTTGAAGAATGGCTTTGCTATACACGATCCTTCGGTATACACCATCCAGAATTTCCATGTTTCTATTGATAAGGACCATCCGGCCGACCAACCCGGTCCCGGAGATACCCGCGGCATAATCCTTAAGAAGGGCATCCGCGTTTTTTTCTTCCATAGCGACTCCGGTAAGAAGTTTGATGATATAAGGATTATTCTTGACTTCATCGCAGCCCCGGATGATTTGCAGCAGTTGTTCCTCGATATCTCCGGATATTCGGGAAATGCGGACATCCATCTGATTCACGGCATTTTCTTTTATCTGAGAGGAAAAGATGGCGGTAATTACGGCTGAAATCAGCAGAATGATCAACAAAATCGTGAGAAAGTAACTCAGGGTCAGACGAAGAAGAATGGTACGGGATTTCATTCGTGCTCTTCCTCCAAAGCCCTTCCTATATTCATGGGAATTTCCGTGTTCGGGGGTATGGGGGTACCCGCCGTCACATGGCGATAGAGTATCCCGGCTGCCTTTGCACCCATGGCAAAACCGTCCCCATAGGCCAGTACCATATTCTCCCGCGGTATCGCTGTAGGAGCGGAAGTGGGATAAAGCCCGCAGACGAGGGAGTCTTCGGCAAGATCAAGCTGACAGAGGGCGGCATATACGCCCAATGCCCCAGCGTTGTTGCCGACGAAGACCACCCAGTTCGTAATCTCGGGGTACAAGGCCAGCATGGCATGCATCTTCAATATCGCGCCGGTAAGATCACTCTTATCGAACTCTTCCGACCATCGCTTGTAATAGCCTGAAGGTAAAAAAAGGGGATCGGTCAAGAGGCAGGCAGCCCGAAGTCGCTGTTCGATTCCGGCATCTCGTTGTGAGCCTAAAAGCAGAAAACCAACATTCCTGCGATAATCCCCCAGCCATCCCCGGGCTTCCAGCTGCCGTTTCATCCAGTATCCGCCCTGGGTTCCCAGGGAAAGATTGTCGGGACCAATATGAGGCGCCAACTGCCGTCCACTCATATCCGTCAGCTTTTCGTCGACGGAGATCAGGGGGATATCTGCCGAAAAGGCCTGGTCCACCAAAAGGCGGCCGAGCCGGCAGTCCGGAGTGCCCAAGGCAATTCCATCCACCTCTCTGTTGACAGCGGCACTCAAATTCGACAGAGTTCTGTTGTGGTCCATTTGATTGTCGAGGATAAGCGGGTCCGCACCAAGGTCCCTGCAGGCGGAAATGAATCCGTCCACTTCCCGACGATACCAGAGCATGTCCGTCCGTTTCACAAGGAAGGCAAGATGGCAGTCAGATTTTTCCTTCGGATCCTGAGCGATCTCGAAGAAAAGATAAAAGAGAAGGAGGGCAACAGCTGCAAAAATAACCAGCCACACGAGAAACTTTTTTGACAGTCGTCCTTCTGTGAACATCGCCGGAAACCACCAGTGTTATTGTAACATGGCTTTTGAGTATGGAAGATAAATCATGATGCATATATATTTTACAAATCATTCACATGAAACATCATGTATATACTATTTATGTGACGCTATTGATTATTATAATCCGAATAGTTATAATAATGTGAAAATTAAACCTAAAGCGGAGGAGCAAAAAGGCTCTGACGTCAGGGGGCGAGAATGAAGATCCAAAGCAGCCGATTATTATCTATTTCCAAACATTATTGTAGTAGCTGTCTCATAAGCTCCCCTGAAAAAAAGCGAAACAAGGAGGGAGCGTATGCCGCTGAGCGTAAAAGAATGGACGGCACAGGTTATCAAGCAGGACGAGATCGATAGATACCTCAAAAACGGAAGGGATTTCATCGATGAAGAAGAGATCAAGAGCTTGCTGCAGAACAACAGGAAGTCAGATAAAACGAGGGTTCGGGATATCCTCGCAAAATCGCTTGCGATTGAACGACTTGGACCGGAAGAAACCGCTGTACTTCTGAATGTAAGAGATGATGATCTCTGGGAAGAGATGTACGAAACTGGCCTGAAGGTCAAGCAAAAGGTCTACGATAATCGTATCGTGTTCTTCGCCCCCCTCTATTGTTCGAACTATTGTGTAAATAGCTGCCTTTACTGCGGCTTTCGTGCGGAAAACAGCCACGAAAAGCGACGGCGCCTGACCATGGAAGAGGTAAAGCAGGAGACAGAGGTAATGGTGACCGAAGGGCACAAACGGATGATGATTGTCTACGGCGAGCACCCCCTCTCCGATGTCAACTATATGTGCGATACCATCAGGGCCGCCTACGAGGTCAAAAAGCCTGCCCCCAGGGGTACGGGCTTCGGACAGATTCGAAGGATCAATGTAAATGCCGCCCCCATGTCCATAGCGGATCTTCACAAGCTGTGGGAGGTGGGAATAGGAACCTACCAAGTCTTCCAGGAGACCTATCATAAACCAAGCTATGCATCCCTCCACCCGGCCGGAACCCTCAAGGGAAACTATCGCTGGCGCCTCTATGCACTGCACAGGGCCATGGATGCGGGTATCGACGATGTCGCCATGGGGGCCCTCTTCGGCCTTTACGATTGGCGTTTCGAGGTGATGGGACTTTTGCAGCACACCATCGATCTCGAAAATCATTTTGGAATCGGCCCCCACACCATCTCCTTTCCGAGAATGACTCCCGCCAGCGGCTCAGATTTCAGTGCAAACTCCTCTTATCTTGTCGACGATTCCAGTTTCAAGAAGCTTGTTACCGTCTTGCGTCTTGCGGTCCCCTATACGGGGCTGATCGTAACGGCAAGAGAAGCCCCCGGCATCAAGAAAGAGGTGATCAAGGTCGGATGTACCCAGACTGACGCCTCCACCCGGATCGGGATAGGCGGCTATACAGAGACCCTCAAGGCCCTGCAGGAGCGGGAGGACTACCCCTACGAACAGGATCAGGATATCCAGCAGTTTACCCTGGGAGAAACCCGCCGCCTCGACGCGGTGATGAGGGAATTCGCCGAAATGGGGATGATTTCCTCCTTCTGCACCGCAGGATACCGATGCGGACGAACAGGCGACAAGATCATGGGGCTGCTGAAAAGCTGCAAAGAGGGAAAGTTCTGCAAGCTCAATGCGGTACTCACCTTTCGTGAATATCTGGATGATTTTGCCTCCCCTGCGACAAAAAAGGTCGGGGAAAAGGTGATCGCAAAGGAAATGGAAGAGATTCGGAACGAGCCGTTTTTCAAGAAAGGGACGCTTCTTGCGACCTTCGAGGAGATGCTAAGGCGCACCGAGGCGGGAGAACGGGATGTCTATATCTGATCGGATCGGGACCCTTTTCGAGGAAAATCCGGACAGACACTCGGCCCTGCGGCAGGTGTCGGTATGGCTGGAGCGTGAGTTTGATCAACATGTATGGATCTGCTCTATTTTCGGAAAGCGGTGGGCCTACACCGTCGGGTCTTCAGAGGTGCTGACCGGCCGGAACCGCTGGGATCTTGGCTCCGGTTGGGGTCTCCTTGCCGATGAGTTGCGTCTTTCCCCTGAGCAGTGGCAGGAGCTCTGTTTGGCTCTTGCGGAATCTTTAAAAGAAAGGGTGGTAATGCAGAAATGACGATGGACGGAGAAACCAGACGGGAGCGGGACCTGCTCGGTGAAATGGATATTCCTCGGGATGCCTACTGGGGAATCCACAGCCGAAGGGCCGCCGTCAATTTTCCTATTTCAAAACAGTCGGTTTCTCCGGAACTGATACACGCCTACGGCATGGTGAAACTGGCCGCCTGCCAGGTAAACCGCGCCCTTGCAACCTGGGAAAGCCGAAAAGGAGAGGCCATTGAACAGGCCTGTAGCGAGGTGGCAGAGGGGAAATTCGACGAGAGTATCATTGTCGACGCTCTTCAGGGAGGAGCGGGAACATCTACCAACATGAATGTCAACGAGGTGATCGCAAACAGGGCCCTGGAAATTCTCGACCTTCCAAAGGGTTCCTATCAGGTCATTTCACCACTCGACGATGTCAATCTCCATCAATCTACCAACGACACCTACCCTACAGCCCTGCGGCTTGCGGCAATTCGTCTTATCGAAGTACTGGAAAAGGATATTGTCGCCCTCCAGGAGGCCTTCCAGGCAAAGGAACGGGAGTTCTCCTCTATCGTGAAGATCGGGAGGACTCAGCTTCAGGATGCCGTTCTTACCACCCTGGGGAGGGAGATGTCGGCCTATGCCGACGTCCTCTCCAGGGACCGCTGGCGTTTATACAAAACGAAAGAACGTCTGAGAGTGGTAAACCTCGGAGGAACGGCAATCGGTACCGGACTGGGAGCCCCCAGAAGCTATATCATGCAGGTAACCGAAAGGCTTAGGGGGCTCACCGGTATCGGCTTTGCCCGGGCGGAAAATCTGATCGACGGAACCCAGAATGCAGACGTTTTCGTCGAGGTCTCGGGCCTGTTGAAGGCCTACGCATCGACCCTAGTCAAAATCTCAAATGATCTGAGGCTTATCTCTTCCGGGCCCCAGGCGGGCTTCGGCGAAATAACGCTGCCCCCCCGCCAGGGGGGCTCCTCGATCATGCCCGGAAAAATCAACCCGGTCATTCCCGAGGCTGTGGTGCAAAGCGCTTTTATGTATATGGGATACGACCAAGCCATCACCCTGGCCGCCTCATCGGGAAATCTCGAGCTCAATCCATTTCTTCCCCTTATCGCCCACTGCCTGCTTTCCGGCATCGGCAAGCTGAGCTCGGCGAGCAAGGTCCTGGCGGAGTTTTGCGTCAAAGGGATTAAGGCCCGTAGCGATGAAATTGGACGTCACCTTGAAGGGGCCAGCGCCATAGCCACCGCCCTCATTCCCTATATCGGCTATGAAAAAGCCGAAGAGCTCCTTCTTTTTGCAAAAGAGAAGGGTTCGACCCTCAGGGAAGCCGCGGTGGGGCTCGGGCTCCTGAGTGATGAGCAGTTTACACAGGCAATATCATCCGAGGCGGTCACCCGCCTCGGCACACCCCAGGAGTAAGGTATGACAAAGACACCGAAGGGCTTGCGCCTCCATATCGGCATCTTCGGAAAGCGCAACGCCGGCAAATCGAGCATCCTCAACGCCCTCACGAAACAGCAGGTATCCATTGTTTCCGACCAGGCAGGAACCACCACCGATCCCGTCGAAAAGCCGATGGAGTTGTTACCCCTGGGGCCCGTCCTTTTTATCGACACGGCAGGCATCGACGACGAAGGGGCCCTCGGCGCCTTGCGGATCGAAAAAAGCCGCAGGGTAATGGACCGGCTGGATATCGCCCTGATCGTCATAGAAGGGGAAAAGTGGGACCATTTCGAGGATCTGCTGCTTGGGGAATTCAGGAAGCGGGAAACCCCGGTTATCATCGTCATCAACAAAACAGACCTCTACGGAAGGGAGTTCTCCGAGCTCTTCGCCAAGCTGGAGGAAAAGAAGCTTCCCTACGTCCTTGTCAGTGCCAAGGAAGAGAGCGGAATCCTGGAATTAAAACAGCGCCTGCTCAAAAGCGTACCCGCAGATTTTGTGAATGAACAGGAGATCATCGGCGATATTGTCAGGGACGGAGAAACGGCAATTTTAGTCGTCCCTATCGACAAGGAAGCACCCAAGGGACGACTTATCCTGCCCCAGGTACAGACGATCCGCAATATTCTCGATAGCGACGCCTGCTGTATGGTGGTCAAGGAACGGGAGCTGGCTGCAGCCCTGGAGATGCTTAAAACGCCACCGAAGATCGTGGTCACCGACTCCCAGGCCTTTTTGAAGGTTGCCGCAGATACACCGGACGATATCCTCATGACCTCCTTTTCCGTGCTCTTCGCCCGCAAACAAGGCGACCTTCTGGAAATGGTCAGGGGGACTCTCGCCATCGATGATTTGAAATCGGGAGACAAGATCCTCATAGCCGAGGCCTGCACCCATCATCCCATTGCCGAAGACATCGGTCGGGTAAAAATCCCCCGCTGGCTTACCCAGTACACCGGAGCAAAGCTTACCTTCGAGCATATCCAGGGCCATGACTTTCCCCCCGACCTCTCCTCCTACAGCCTGGTGATCCACTGCGGGGCCTGTATGACGAACCGCAGAGAGGTGCTCTCACGCATCATGACCTGCAAGGCCGCAGCTGTGCCCATCACCAATTACGGACTCACCATCGCCTACTCCCTCGGCATCTTCGAACGTGCCCTGAGGCCTTTTGATTTTGCCTACGACTACTGGAGGAACCGGAACAGAGGACAAAAGGATTGAGTCCGGCGGCGGCAACGGGGCGCAAAGCCTCATCAAGCCCGCCGGTGCTCATATCCTTTGTTTATATTCTTCGTCTGCTCTTCAGGCTTGCGAAGATGCTCTGCAGCACGATAAAGAAGCAGAGTAATGCCGAGAGGACGATCTTGTTCCACCATGAGGAAAGTGTCCCGTTGCTGCGGATATAGGTCTCGATGGTGGCCTTGATCATCACCCCGAAGAAGCTGCCGATCGCCGTTCCCACCCCCCCGGTAAGGAGGGTTCCGCCGATCACCGTAGAGGCGATGGCCTCCATCTCAAAGCCCCTGGCCTGTTCCACAAAACCGCTCGTTGTATTGAGACAGAAGACAAATCCCGCCAGGGCCGCAAGAAAACCATTTAGTACATAGGCCCGCATCTTGATTCTGCGAACATTCAGCCCCATAAGCAGGGCAGATTGTTCGCTGCCGCCGATGGCGAAGACGCCTCTGCCGAACTTGGTGTAGCGCAGAATATACCAGACGGCTATAAGGGCCACCAGAGCGATTATTACGCTCGGATGGATAAACGGATAGAGTTTTATCCCCCGTTTGTTTACCGTAGCCCCGAAAAAGAGATAGATATTCTTCGTCGCCATATCGAGAAAGGTTTGATTACCGGTGATGGCGATCTGGTTCACGCTGATCATGGCGGTCATCCCCCGGCAGAAGAACATCCCCGCCAGGGTCACGATAAAGGGTTGGAGCTTGAGATAGGCAATGAGCCAGCCCTGCACGATACCGAAGAAAACGCCGAAGAGAAGAACCAAGCCAATCGAAAGCCATGCGTTCATGCCATGGTTTTGCATCATGTCCGCAAGCATCATGCAGACAAGGCCGATTACCGAACCGATGGAGATATCGATCCCGCCGGTAATGATGACAATGGTCATACCGGCCGCCGCTATGATGAGCCCGGCATTATCGATGAGCATGTTCATCAGGGTCTGCATCTTGCCGAAGCCCTGTTCATGATAGATGAGCACACCGGCGAAATACATGATGATGAACATAACGATGGTGATGACCAAAAGAAAACTGGTTCCGCTTATTTTCCGTTTCGCTATGCCGAGGATATTCATTGTGCAACTGCCTTTCTCATCTGGATTTTTTGTTTATAGATCGACAACCATCGTTTAAACTCACTCGACTGGATCGCCACAATAAGCACCACCACAATAGCCTTGTAGACAGGCAGCTGGTCGGCGGTGACACCCATGGCATACAGACTCGTGGTAAGGGCCTGAATGGTGATGGCTCCTATGACCGAACCTGCCAAACTGAATTTCCCTCCGGCGAGGCTGTTGCCTCCCATGGCTACGGCAAGGATGGCGTCGAGTTCCATGTAGAGCCCGATATTATTCGCATCGCAGGAGTAGATACGGCTTGCCGAGATGACTCCGGCGACAGAGGCCGTCAAGCCGCAGATCAGGTAGCAAAGAAAGGTAATAAAGACGGAATTGATACCCACAAGGCGACCCGCCCCGCTATTGATACCCACGGACTTTATGTAGAGTCCCAACGCCGTACGCGTCAAAAGAAGATAGGCAAGCAGCACAACTCCGATGGCAATGAAGACGGGGGTCGGCACCACGACACGGGGAAGAAAGCCCCCTATGTTCTTGAAGGAATCCATGCGCACATAGAGGATCTGGCCGGGAACCATCCGTCCGTTGATCTCCCTGGCGCTGATGAGCTGGGCGATGCCCCTACCGGCGGTAAAGAGGATGAGGGTGGCGACCATTGCCTGAATCTTCATCTTCGCAACCAGAAAACCGTTGAAGGCGCCGCAGGCGAGTCCTGCGACACAAGCTGCAAGGATGCTCAAAACCAGGGGGGTGGCATAGAAATCGTAGCTTGAGCCGAGAAGGCGAACACAAACCGCCGCGGCAAGGGCGCTCACCGCTCCGACTGAAATATCTATCCCCCCCGAGGCGATAACCAGGGTCATCCCCACGGAAAGAATAATCAGCTCACTGGCACGATTAATGATATCGACGATATAGCCGTACAAAACGCCATTCTGGATGGAGATATTGAAAAACGCCGGGGTCTTAATAATATTAAAAAGCAGCACAAGGCAGAGTGCAAAAATGGGTAAGAACAGCTGTTTGTGGCTTATCGCTCGTATAAAGGCCTTTATGCCTATTTGTTGCTGTCTCATGAACACGTTCCTCCGGCTATGGCAGCCATCACTTCGTTCTGAGAAAGATCGTCGTTGGCAAGCTCCCCGGTTTTTTGTCTGTCGCAGAGTATATAGAGGCGGTTTACGGTACGCAGCATCTCCTCGATCTCCGAACTGATGAAGAGCACCGTAACTCCTTCTTCTGCAAGCTTGATGATGAGTTTCTGGATCTCGGTTTTTGTTCCCACATCGATGCCCCTTGTCGGCTCATCGAGGATCAGGAACTCCGGATTGGTTATGAGCCAGCGACCGAGGATCACCTTCTGCTGATTCCCGCCGGAAAGCTGTTTCACCAGGGTCTCGGGAGAGGGTGTCTTGATATTGAGAAGCCGGATGTATCGATCGGCAAGTTCGTTCTGTTTGGCAAGAGGGAGGAGTCGAAAGATGCCGGTTTTCGCCTGCAGAGCGATGATGAGATTTTCCCTGACGGAAAGGTCGCCGATCACCCCCTCTTCCTTTCGGTCTTCGGGAAGAAAGGCCATCCCTGCCCGCATAGAGTCGATGGGAGCGTGGGCCCGCAGGCTACGCCCCTTGACGAAGAGCTCACCCTTTTCGGGTCTTTCGGCGCAGTAAAGCAGACGGGCCAATTCGGAACGCCCGGAGCCGAGGAGACCAGCAAGGCCGATGACCTCCCCCTTTTTTATGTCGATATCGAATGGCTTAATCATGCCGGAACGGGAGAGCCCCACGGCATGAACCATAGTCGTTTCATCGCTGGAGGCCTCTCCTGTTTCGGTCTTCACGCTTCTGATTTCGGCAAGATCGTCAAAATCACGGCCAAGCATTTTGGCCACAAGCTGTACCCTGGGCAGCTCTGCGACCGGATACTGGCCCACCAGCTCTCCGTTCCGCAGGACCGTAATCCTATCGCATACCTCATATACCTGATCAAGGAAATGGGTCACAAAGACGACACCGACCCCGTGGTCCTTTAGATTTCGCATAACGGTAAAGAGCTTTTTCACCTCATTATCATCGAGAGAGCTTGTCGGCTCATCGAGAATGAGTACCTTGCACTGGAAATCGACGGCCCTGGCAATTGCCACCATCTGCTGTATCGCCACGGAATAATCTGCAAGGGGCTTTGTGGCATCGATATCCACCCCGACGATTTCCAGTGCACGGCTGGCACGTTTGTTCATCTCTTTCCAGTTCACAGCCCCAAAGGTGGTAAGGGGCTGGCGCCCCACAAAGAGATTTTCCGCAACGGTGATGTTGGGACAGAGGTTTATCTCCTGGTAGACTGTACTGATACCGTTTCTCTGGGCCTCTTCGGGAGAGTGGTTCACGACCGGCCGATCAAAGCCGGAAACACGAATCTCGCCGTCGTCCATAACATAGACACCGGTCAGCACCTTAATAAGGGTACTTTTGCCGGCGCCATTCTCCCCCATGAGTGCGTGGATTTCCCCGCTTCTCAGGAAGAAATCCACATCATTCAAGGCCTTGACTCCCGGAAAGGCTTTACTGATATGCCGCATCTCCAGAATATTTTTTTCTTCCATCGCTTTCCCCGGATTCGCTCGCGGTTGCAAAGAGGCAGGGATAGGATATCCCGTGCCTCTTTCCGATTGCTTACATCAGTATTTTCGAGTGGGCAGGACCTCGGCGGCATTCTCCTGATCGAACACCTTTTCCACCACGTACTGTATCTTGTCGACCTTCTGCCCCTTCTCGAGCTTCTGGATGATCTCCGCTACCCTCGGACCGTGCAGGGGATTACATTCCACGGCACAGTTGAGCTCTCCGGCAATCATCTTATTGAAGGCCTCGTGAACGGCATCGAAGGAAACGATGATGATATCCTTGCCCGGGACCTTTCCGACAGCCTTGATGGCATCAATGGCGCCGAAGGCCATGTTGTCGTTCTCGGCAAAGACGATGTCGATATCGGGGTAGGCCTTCAGAAAGGACTCCATAACCTCCTGCCCCTTCGCCTGGGTAAATTCACCGGTCTGTTTTGCAAGGAGATGAAGATGGGGATTGGCATCCAAACCTTCGGTAATGCCCTGGGTCCGTCCTACCTGAGCCGAAGAACCGATGGTTCCCTGAAGGAGTACGACGTTCAAATCCTCCTGGTCGCGTCCATTCTTCTTCAGATAATCGTTGAGCCACTTTACTCCATCCTGCCCTTCCTTAAGGAAGTTTCCACCAACCCAGGCGGTGTAGAGGGAGTCGTCGGAGAGCTTCATCTGACGGTCGGAGAGAATTACGGGGATTCCGGCGGCCTTTGCCTCGCCTAGGACCGTTTCCCATCCGGTTTCCACAACCGGAGCGACAACGATGTAGTCGACATCTTGTTGGATGAAGTTTCTTATCGCCTTGATCTGATTCTCCTGCTTCTGCTGGGCGTCATCAAAGATCAGCTTGTAGCCGTTCGCTTCGGTAAACATACTTTTGAAGGATTCGGTATTTGCCGTCCTCCAATCTGATTCGGCGCCGACCTGTGCATAACCTACCACGATAAGCCCGTCATCCGCCTGAGGAGCCTCGGATTCGCCATTTGCAAATAAAAACCCACCAACGATTGTCATTAGGGCCAAAGAAAAAACCAGCAGCCTTTTCATACAATCTCCTCCTTGAAATAGTTGTGATGAAAAAATGGTACGGCCACTTTCGGCAGCCGTACATGAGTTATCTTATGAAGCTTGGTGGACTTTTTTCCCGATCCTTGAAACGAGGTTTGTTTTTTTACTGGGCAGGTACGCTTCTTTCCGAAGGAGAAAGGCGAAATTCGCTCGGAGCGATTCCCATCGTCTTTTTAAAGATGAAACTGAAATAATGGGGATCACCATACCCCACTTCATAGGCAATATCGGCACATTTCATTCCGCTTCCGGAAAGGAGCCGCTTTGCGGCATTGATTCTTACCGAGGTCAGATACTCGATAAAGGTGATACCCGCCTCCTGGGAGAAGATGGTGCTGAAGTGATTCGGGCTCACGTTCACCTGGGCCGCAACGCAATTGAGGGAGATATCCTGACTCATATAGTGTTCATCGATGTACTGCTTTGCTTTTGCAATGAGAGCATGGTGTCTGGAGTTCAGGCGGGAATCCCGAAAGGCGATCCAGTGCTCTATGATAGACCGGAGTTCGGCGGCAAAGGAAGCACGGGAGCGGGAAGAGACGATAATGTGTTCCCGACGGAGATCGGAAGGGATGATATCGTGGGGATCGCCCTTAAACTCCTCGACGAGCATGGATATGGCCTCGATGATGTCGCCGCAGACAAGGAGGCAGTAGCTGAGGTTCGTCGCCGCCGCCCGTTCATCGAGAAGTTCCATGTAGGGAGCGAGAATATCGTCTATCTCCTCTATGCAGGCAAAGCGGAGACGTTCGGCCACGGGATCGGCATCAAGCCACAAGCATTCCGATGATCTGCACCACGGTATGTCGCCGAAAGAGAGAATGTTCTTTTTGCCGGTCAGGGACATATAGCGTACAGCTTTTTCGGCATCGCTGTAGGAACGGGAAATCTCACCGATGTGTTCGGCTACGGTGCCGATACCGATGGAGATTCTGCAATCGCCGTTTCTCCGTTGCGCCTCAAATTGTATTGCCTGGGCAAGGGGATAGACGCGATCATCAAGGGAGTCCCTGGATATGTCCTTGATGATCATGGTTTGTTTGACCAGGCTCTGCGAGAAAAGAAGCAGATCGTTCCGACCTTTTACAAGTTCGGCGATCAGGGATTTTACAATGGTACACGCTGCATAGTTGTCGGGGCTGGTGAAGATTTCCACGATAAGAACGAGGTACCCATTTGCGATCAGATCTATTCCGAGAGAACGAGCCTTCTCCACGGTATCGGAACCCTTGATCTGACCGGTGACAAGATTGCAGAGCCATTTCTCCCTGACCACCTCTTCGGTTGATTCGATCTTCATTCGAAGCGTCTCAATATTTGTCATCCGCTTCTGTTCCGCCTCAATCTGATCGGTTACCTTTTTCAGGGAACTGAGCATGTCGGTCGCAGAGACGGGCTTAAGCAGATATTCCTCCACACCGATGGAGATGGCCTCTTTTGCATACTGAAATTCATCATGACCGGAAAGAATGATGATCTTCATCCAGGGCTGGTCCTTCTTCACAATCCTGGAAAGGGCAAGGCCGTCCATAAAGGGCATCTTGATGTCGGTGATGAGAATGTCGGGCTTTATATCCCGTAGAATGGAAAGGGCCATCTCCCCGTCGGGCGCCTCCCCGGCAAGGGTATAGGGGGTTCTGTCCCATGGTATACTGTTGCGGATACCTTCCCGGGTGACAATTTCGTCTTCGACAAGAAATACACTATACATGGTTTATCCTCTCCGGTAATCGAAACGAAACGGCGGTCCCCTCACGATAGACGCTGGAAATGTCCAGTTTCGTCAGACTATCGTAGTAGAGGGCAAGCCGTTTATTCACATTGTACAAGCCGTACACATCGCTGAGCATCGAACTATCCAGCTCGACATCGATCTGCCTTCTGATCTCTTCCAGCCGTTCAGCCTTAAGCCCGATCCCGTTGTCCTCGACCCGGAAACAGAGCTTCCCATCCTCCCGCCATCCCCGGACCGTGATCATCCCCCGACCCCGTTTGTTTTTGATGCCGTGGTATAAAGCATTTTCCACCAAAGGTTGAAGCAGCAGTTTGAGCATGCTTTTATCGGCCATCTCCCCGTCGTATTCGATTGTAAAATCGAGAATATCACGATAGCGGATCTTCTGGATGGTGAGGTAGTTCTCCACATGCTCGAATTCATCCCGAACCGTGACCCACTCCTTTCCACGGTTCAAAGAGCGCCTGAAAAAGTTCGAAAAGCTGCGGGTAACCGAAATGACCTGCTCATATTCCCGTCCCTCGGCCAGCCAGATAATCGAATCGAGGGTATTGTAGAGGAAATGAGGGGTTATCTGTGCCTGCAGGGCCTTCATCTCCGATTTCTGAAGATTTTTTTGTTCCTGAATATTGGCATTGATCAGCTCTTTGATCTTCACCGCCATGATATTGAGGTTTTCAGTGAGGTTATCAAGCTCCTCCACATGGGGGGTCTCGGCCCTCGCGGACAAATTACCGGCGGCGATCTGGTTGGATAAGGCTTCCAGCTCTCTGATCGGTCTGTTGATACTGGTGGAGACCGACCTCTGGGCAAAGACGGCAAAGAGAACGACAACGGCAACGACGACGATCTGAAGCAGCGACAAAAGAGTGGCCGTCTGCTTGATACTTTCGTTGGTTCGGGACGCCGATTCGATTTCGAGCACAATAAAATCCTGCAGAATATCCGAAACAAGTTCGGCAACGCCCCTGATCTCGTCTAAAATCGCCTCATTCTCCGTCACCGGAAACCGCTTACGCATCTGATTACCGAGCCTGTCTACATAATCGGTCAGGGTGTTCATCGCTCGTCCGGCCACCTCCAGCAGCTGGCGATTTTCACGTACCTCCGTATCCCGCATAATCGAATCAAGCTGCATGTTGATGTTTCGAATGATGCCGTACTGCTGCCCCTCATCGAAGCTCTTATTCCCTGCGACGATGTCCCACAGCTCATTGGAAATATCACTCTTGACGATCTGATTGAGTCGATTCGTCCTGCTTACGTTGGTTATCATCCTATCGTAGCGGAGGGTTTGATACCATGAAAAGGCAAGGCTGATCATCGGGGCCACAAGCGTCAAACAGATAATGATGATGTAAGAATGACGAAGGGTCTGCTGAATGCTTCTGCTCTTCCATCGGTCCAATTCAATACCCCCGGGGAGCAACCGAAGAGAGGTCGTCATACTCCGAAAAGACGGTTTCATCGACATGCAGCAAACGAGGGATCTTTTCTCCCTGGGCCAGCCTCTTTGCAAGAGACATGATGGCGGGGCCTGTCTTCGGATTGCACTCGATTACACAATTTACCTCACCGCGCCTCAGGGCATCGATGGCCGCCTGTTCGGCGTCTATGGTAACAATCACCACATCCTTTCCGGGACGAATTCCAGCCTCACGCATGGCATCAAGAATACCCAGGGTCATCCCGTCGTTGTGAGAAAAAACCACCTCGAAATCACTGTAGACCTCAAGAAGGTTCCTCATGATCTCATAGCCCTTGGACCTGAGAAAATCACCGGATTGGGAGTGAATAATGGTAAATTCGGGGTGGTCCGCAAGGGCCTCCCTGAAGCCGGCGGCCCGACCAAGGGCAACGGAGGAGCCTTCGGTACCCGAAATTTCAATGATTCGTACCGGTTTTCCGTCGGCTTCATCCTGATTACCCAATCGTGCAAATTTCTTTAAAAGAAAAAACGCAGCCTCCCGCCCCTCCTGCTCGCTATCGGTCCCGATAAAGCCCGCATATAAACGATCATCCTCGGTGTGGATCTTTCGATCGGTGACAAGGACGGGAATTCCTGCATCCATAGCTTCCCGCAAAATATTGTCCCACCCGTCGGCCACAATGGGAACGAAACCGATCACATCCACCTGATAGGCGATAAAGGAACGCATCGCCTTTATTTGATTTTCCTGTTTCTGTTCGGCATTCGCAAAAAGCAGCTGAACCCCGCTCTCCTCCGCCGCCTGCTGAATAGACCCGGTATTACATTTTCTCCATGCACTTTCCGCACCAATTTGCGAAAAGCCGAGAATAATCCCTCCCTGACCAGAGGTTGCTCCCTGATGCGTTTCGGAACGAACACACTGGGTTACAATGATGGCGCATACAGTGAAGAGCATAGCAAAAGCGATACTATACATTCCTTTTTTTGACATTGAGAAACCCTTTCTGATGCGTGTACGTTAACCCATTGTACACCTGAGATTGTGAGAACTCAAGAAAATCTTAGTGTTCCGAATCCTGGTGGTTGTACGATCTAAGCGCTGCGCCCCTTTTTGACATAGATGACTCACGAGGGTATGGGAGTTTTTCTGTCCGCCCCAAGATGATCCGCCGGTGTAACTGATCCATCAACAAGATGAGATCCTTTTGAGTCGGACGACAGGTTGGGCTGCATAACGTTATAGAGCGCTTATAGGCGGCTCTCTATATGTGTTTGAGAGCGGACTTTTTTCCGCTCTTCCATCGGAGAATAAAAGTCGGACTGTTCCTTGTGCTTCGTTGAATTCATGCTCCATAGTATCCGTTGCGAAGTTTCTATACTTCAGAATTCCTGAATACGCAACGGCGGGACTCTTGTGCCCTCTTGACATCAGGAGGCGTTATATGGGTTATGTTCCAACAATCACCTTTAATCCATCAGATACATACTGTTCTATCTTTCCATCTCTTGTTAGTAATGTATAATTATTTTGTATTGCCTGCCATATTAGCAGTCTATCAAATGGATCTTTATGATTTTCTTTTTTCGGTAGCTTATAGTATGACGCAAATATTTTGTAATCTAATTCTGCTACATGATATCCTGCCTTCATTGATGCTTCACTTATTTGTTCAGGATTTAGCCCATCTAATTCTAACTTACCTAATGAATATTTTAATGCTATCTCCCAGAAGTTTATTCCAGATATATATTTTTCATCCTCGTCATTTAAAAATATATTCAAGATTCGTTTCGTTATCTTCTCTGGTTCAAACAATGACCATAAAAGATAGTGTGTATCGATCAAATACCTCATAAATTTATTAACTCTTCTTCTGTCATCCCAAAATCTGGTTTAATTTCATACCGCTTATCTCGTAGTAATCCTAATTTTAGGGAGTTTCGCTTTTTATACTCTTTATAGGGAATAAGAACTGCTACATTTTCCTTCTTTTTTCCATAGGTAATTATAATCTCTTCTCCAGAACGAACATCATCTATTACTTCTGAGAAGTGCGTTTTAAAATCGCCAACTGGTAAGGTTTTCATAATTTCAATATACTTCATTTTGTCAAGTTGTCAAGTATTCTTCGATTTACTTCTCTTGAAGTAATCTGACTTCATCAATAGAATTTACATCAATAGGTACGGAGACTTTTCTTTTTTTATATTCTCAATTGCGTCATCCGTCATCTGTAGCGTTTCTTTGAAATCTCGGCAGGATCTACTAACGCGATGCCACCGCCGGCAAAAGCCCCCACTATGGTAAAGGCCCATGGCCGGGGTATATAGTAGGTAGCATGAGAAATTTTGAAACATCGGAATGCTTGACGCAATTACCGGATACGAAATTTTGGGCCCTGTCCGCTGGCTGGCAAGGATTGGGAGCGGTAGTACAACGCTGGTTTGGAACGAAGTCAATGATCGTGGTCACCGATGAGGTCATAGCTGATGCTGTGGCTCCCAGCTTCAAAGAAGCCCTTCGCAGGGAAGGGCTCACCCTGACAGAACTGCTTGTGCTCAAGGGAAAGCCCCCCCTGGTCGCCGACTATCAACGTATCCAGGAGATTATTACCCAGGTACAAGGGCTTCTGACCACCCCTATGAGAGACGGGAAGAAAGGCGAAAGAGCATTATGCCAGAGTCTTCTTGTATCCCTCGGATCAGGAACGATCAACGATCTGGTCAAGTGTTCTGCAGGTACCTTAGGCGTCCCCTACCTTTCGGTTCCCACCGCACCTTCTGTGGACGGTTATTCCTCCTTCGGCGCTTCGATCCTAAAAGAGAACTTTAAGCAAACCCTTCCCTGCCCTGCACCCCGGGCGGTGTTTACGGCTCCGGAGGTATTGTCGGCCGCCCCAGTGCAACTTCGAGCCGCAGGCTACGGAGATCTTGCGAGCAAGATTACGGCGGGAAGCGACTGGGTCCTTGCCGATGCATTCGGCCTTGACCCTATAGATGAGACGGCATGGGCCTATACCCAGGAGGGGCTGATCAAACGACTGTCGGCAGCTCCCGACGACCTTGCCAATGAAATCTTTGTGGGTCTGGTTCGAACGGGTTTTGCGATGCAGATCACCTCATCCAGTCGGCCCGTTTCCGGAGCGGAACACCTAATCTCACATGTATGGGAAATGGAACATCTGGAAATCGATGGGATAACCGTTCCTCATGGTATCAAGGTTGGTATCGGACTGCTTACCATCAGCGCCTTTACCTTCCTGGTTTTAGACCATATGAGAAACGGCATCAACCTCGATGCTCTGCCTAAGATCCCCGGCCCTGAGGTCAGAGCGCAGGAGGTTGCACAACGGTGTGCCCACCTTCCGGTGTCGGCCTACCGCGCAATCGAGGAAGTCGCCCTCTCAAAGCTTCCGACCCAAGAAACCGTCAACGAACGCTATAATTACGAGAAGAAGTGGTATAGGAATCTTGCCGACAAGATAGAGACACAACTTGTTCCTCTTGAAGAGCTCAAGGGGATGCTCGCCCGGGCCGGTTGCCTTACAAGCCCGAGGGAGCTGGGGGTCGACCGGTCACGGTTTCTTCGTACGCTCGAGATTGCACAGATGATCCGCTCGCGTTACACCGTTTTGGATTTTGCCTGGGAGACAGGATTGTTCGAGTCCTGTGCCGAGGAGATAACAGACATGTTTTTTTAGTTGACAGTAATCTTCCGGGGGTATTATAATCACCTATTGCGTTAACGTTAACGCGACAATACTTGCAAAGGACATCCGTGAATGACCATCAAAGATATTGCAAAGCAGGCAGGCGTTTCGATCGGAACAGTCGATCGCGTGCTTCATAACAGGGGCCGCGTATCGGTAGAAACAGCAAGGAGGATCAGGGCCATTGTTAAGGAGTCTGGCTACAAACCCAATATGTATGCCAGCACCCTTTCCAGCTCCAGACACTATACCCTCGCCGCGCTTACTCCTCGTCATGATCAGGATGGGGGATTCTGGGAGCTTCCGGCGAAGGGCCTCCTCAGGGCCGAGACCGAGCTCGAACAATTCTCGATACATGTAGTTCGGTATGAGTTCGACAGATACAGCGAAGACTCGTTCAGGCAGGAGGCAGAACGAATTATCGCAGATCGTCCCGACGGTCTTATCATCGCCCCTGTTCTCCCAAGCCCTGCCCGCCGTCTCATCGACGCACTGAAAGGGAACATTCCCTACGTACTCTTCGACTCCAATCTGCCGGAGACCACGGCACTTGCCTTTATCGGGCAGGACTCCTACTGCAGCGGTATTCTCGCAGGCAAACTGATGAAACTGCTCTCTCCGAATCCTGATACGTGCGTTATTATTCAATCGGTTATCCCTGATGTCCATATCACGGGACGAATCAACGGTTTCCTGAGCCAATATGCCGATGATGAAAAACCGCCTTTGGTGATCGAAGAACACATCGAAGATCGGAATGTTTGTACAAAGTTCATGGATACTCTCCTTAGCCAGAGACCGGAGGTGGAGGGAATCTTTGTCACAAACGCTTCCTGTCATCGTGTGGCCGAATACCTTGAGCAACGTTTTCCGCAAGGTTCTCCGATAAAGGTAATCGGTTATGATCTGATCCCCCCAAACAAGGAATGCCTGAAAAGGGGCTACATCGATTTCATCATCAGCCAGAGGCCTGAAAGACAGGGCTTCGAAGCGGTCTACACCCTTTACAGAAAGCTTGTACTAAAACGTGAACCTTCCAGCCGGATTGTCATGCCGCTGGATATTCTTACCAAAGAAAACGTTGATTTCTATCGATAGGCCTTATCACAAAGTAACATAAGGAGGAAATTGTGGCCGAAAAAAGCTATGTTCTCGGATTTGATTACGGGACAGACTCGGTACGCGCCATTATTGTCGATGGTGAGAACGGAGAGGAAATTTCCAGCGCGGTAAGCTATTACAAACGCTGGAAAGAGGGTACATACTGCGATCCCAAAAACAACCAATTCCGACAGCACCCCCGGGATTACATCGAGGGCCTGGAGGCATCGCTGAAGGAAGCCCTGAAGAAAGCCCCGGCAGGTACGGAAAAGAAAATTCGGGGAATTGCGGTTGATACCACGGGAAGCACACCGGTGGCGGTAAATAGAGAGGGGCTTCCTTTGGCCCTTACCGATGAGTTTGCAGAAAATCCCAACGGCATGTTTATCCTCTGGAAGGACCATACGGCCGTAGCAGAGGCTGCGGAAATCAACGAGATCGCACGTAGCTGGGGAGGAATCGATTACACCAAGTTCGAGGGCGGAGTCTACTCTTCCGAATGGTTCTGGGCAAAAATTCTCCATGTGCTTCGCCGGGACGAGGCGGTACGACGTGCGGCCTTCTCCTGGGTCGAACACTGCGATTGGATCCCCGCTCTTCTTACGGGAAGAACCGATCCGCTCACCATGAAACGGAGCCGCTGTGCCGCCGGTCATAAAGCGATGTGGCATGAAGAGTTCGGGGGGCTCCCGTCGGAGGAGTTTTTGGTCAGGCTCGATCCCCTGCTGAAGGGCCTGCGGGAACGGCTTTTCGAAAAGACCTACACCTCCGATGTTCCGGCAGGGGGACTTTCAGCGGAATGGGCGCAACGGCTGGGTCTTGAGGAAGGAACAACGGTGGCGGTCGGCGCATTCGATGCCCATATGGGAGGTGTGGGTGGGGAGATTGCCCCAGGCTCCCTGGTAAAAGTGATGGGAACCAGCACCTGCGATATGCTGATCGCCCCGAATCAAGAGATGAAAGATGTCCTGGTAAAGGGTATCTGCGGCCAGGTAGACGGTTCGATCATGCCCGGCATGCTGGGGATGGAGGCGGGACAGTCCGCATTCGGGGATGTCTACGCCTGGTTCAAAAGCCTCATTGCCTGGCCGCTGGGTCTGCTTGCAGAAACAGGCAAGATAGACAAGGCACATGCCGAGGAGCTTGCCGAGTCGGTTTCCGCACTGATCATTCCCGAAATTGAGAAGGCTGCGGCGGAGATAGAACCGGGGCAATCGGGACTCGTTGCCGTCGACTGGCTTAACGGGCGGAGGACACCCTTTGCGGACCAGCGGCTCAAGGGTGCGGTCACCGGTCTCACCCTTGGGACGGATGCTCCGGCTCTCTACCGGGCATTTGTCGAGGCGACAGCCTTCGGCGCTCGTCGCATTGCAGAACGGTTCGAAGAGGAAGGGGCAAAAATCCGCGATGTTATTGCCATCGGAGGAGTTGCAAAAAAATCACCGCTGGTTATGCAGATCGTCGCGGATGTGATGAACCGAACCATACGGGTTGCACGAAGCGAACAAACCGTTGCCCTCGGAGCGGCAATGTTTGCAGCCGTCGCCTCGGGGCTCTATGCCAGCATCGAAGAGGCCCAAAAGGCACTCGGAAGCGGTTTTGAAGCCGAGTATAGCCCCAATCCAAACTATGTACCCGTCTACGACAAGCTCTATCAAGATTATCTGGCGATCGGAAATTTCGTCGAAGAAGAGACAAACCAGAAATAAGGACAAAGATTCATGGGACATTTTAGCACCATAAAAGAGGAAGCATACCTCGCAAATATGGAAATCAGCAAGCAGAAGCTCGCCATCTACACCTTTGGAAATGCAAGCTCCTTTGATCCCGATCTCGGCGTTTACGCCATCAAGCCGAGCGGGGTGCCATACGATGAACTATCGCCGGAAAAGATGGTCGTGGTCGACCTCGAGAATAACATTGTCGAAGGAGAGCTCAGGCCGTCATCGGACACGAAGACCCATACCATCCTCTACAGGCATTTCGAGGGGATTGGCGGAATTTGCCACACCCACTCTGCCTATGCCGTGGCCTGGGCCCAGGCAAAGCGGGCCATTCCCATTTTTGGGACTACTCATGCCGACCACCTCACCGTAGAGGTTCCCGTAACCGAAGTGATGAGTGACGAAGCCATTACCCGGGACTATGAAACAGAGACAGGCAAGCAAATCCTTTCGGCCTTCGAAAGTATCAACTATAAAGAGGTCGAAATGGTCCTGGTTGCCTGCCACGGACCGTTCAGCTGGGGCAAAGACGCAATGAAGGCGGTCTATAACAGTGCAGTCCTCGAAGAACTTGCAAAAATGGCAACGCTTACACTGCAAATCAATCCCGCCGCAGAAGAGCTCAAACAGACGATACGGGATAAGCATTACTACAGAAAACATGGCAAGAACGCATATTACGGACAATCATGAAGAACCATAAGGGGGAACTACAATGATCGACATAGGAACGTATGAAGTTTGGTTTGTCACCGGCAGCCAGCATCTTTACGGGGAAGAGACCCTGCGGCAGGTTGCATCGGATGCGGCAAAAATCGCCGAGGGGCTGGACAGCTCACGGGAAATCCCGATCAAGGTGAAAACAGGTCCGGTGGTAACCACCTCCGAGGAGATCAAAAGAGTCTGCCTTGAGGCAAACAACAGCACCGCCTGTGTGGGCCTGATTTTCTGGATGCATACCTTTTCACCGGCGAAGAAATGGATTGCAGGACTTTCGGCCCTGCAAAAGCCCTTTGCCCATCTCCATACCCAGCTGGGACGCGACATTCCCTGGGCCGATATCGATATGGACTTCATGAATCTCCATCAATCGGCACATGGAGGCCGGGAGTTCGGCTTTATCGGCACCAGACTTCGAAAGAACCGGACAGTGATTGTAGGGCACTGGCAGGATGAGGATGTATGTAAACGGCTTGGTGTATGGTCTCGGGCAGCCTGTGCCTGGGCCGATTGGCACACCGGAAAGCTTGCCCGCTTCGGCGATAACATGCGGGAGGTGGCCGTGACCGAAGGAGACAAGGTCGAGGCGCAAATTCGCCTTGGTTATGCAGTCGACGGCTACGGCATGGGAGAGCTTGTCGAACGAGTGGACGCGGTCACCGAACAGCAGATCGACACCCTTGTGGAAGAATACGAGGCAAGCTACAACCTCGCCGAGGAGCTTAGTAAAACAGGAGCCCGCAGGCAGGCCCTCCGCGACGAGGCAAAGATCGAATTGGGGATGCGATCGTTCCTGGAAGAAGGGGGATTCACCGCCTTCACAACCACCTTTGAGGATCTCTACGGCCTGCCCCAGCTGCCGGGGCTTGCCGTTCAACATCTCATGGCAGACGGATACGGCTTCGGAGCGGAGGGAGACTGGAAAACCTCTGCCCTCCTTCGGGCGGCAAAGGTGATGTCTTCGGGCCTTTCCGGCGGTACCTCATTTATGGAGGACTACACCTATCATCTCGAAAAGGGCAAGATGATGATCTTGGGAGCCCATATGCTGGAGGTTTGTCCAAGCATCTCGGAGGGAAAACCGAAAGCGGAGATCCATCCGCTCTCAATCGGGGGAAAGTCCGACCCGGTGCGGCTGGTATTCTCCCCTCCCGCAGGTTCAGCGCTGAATGCAACCCTCATCGACATGGGAGGTCGCTTTCGAATGATCATCAACGAAACCGATGTGGTAAAACAGCCCCATGATCTCCCGAAGCTACCGGTTGCCCGCGCACTATGGAAACCTAAACCGGATCTTAAAACCGCTGCGGCCGCATGGATTCTCGGAGGAGGGGCCCACCACTCGGTCTTCACCCAGGCACTGACCGCCGAATACTTCGAGGATTTCGCAGAGATGGCGGATGTCGAATTTCTGGTCATCGATGATGAAACCACCATACGCCAGTTCAAAAACGAATTACGCTGGAACGAGGTGTACTACGCAATGAAAGGCGGTTTCGGAGGATTCTAAGATTCTAAGGTCGGAATAAAACGCTTTGAAGTCGAAAACGTATATGATCCAATAATGTGGGCGGGCCATTCCGGAGTCGGATTCCGGGATGGCCCTTTAAGACTGGGTACAGAGAAAGGATTTTCTTCCCTATCGATCGATAATATCCTCAAGAATTGTCCGATCAAGGAGTCGAAGTGACGGATATTTGCCGTCGACCGCTCCTGAGGCCTGCAGTTCATGCATGATTCGATTCAAATGGCGGAGCGTGGTTCCCAGAAGCGATGCAAGACTCTCTTTTTCCGGAAGCTCGATGGTCTCCTGTCTTCGAGTCGATGCCTCGGAGAGAAGGAAAAGTGCAAGTCTGCCGGATGCAGAAAGCACATGCCCAGAAAGCAGAGAGCTGTTGCTATACAGCTTCTTTTTTAGTTCATCGACAATGAAGCGCAGGAATCGGGGGTCCTGCGAGCCATAGGCTTCCACGGTCCGCATGGGAAGCCCCAGCATTGACACCTGGCAGGTCGATATGACGTTGCTGTGTATCGGCATGCCGCTGAACAGTTCCAGATCACCTATGGCGGCAAGAGGATTGGTCAAGGCAATGACGGCAAGTTTGCCATTCATATGATAATGGACACACTGAAGCTGGCCCTTGACCAGAAAATAAAAAAAGCGGGCCTCGGTCTGCTCAAGATAGATATTGGTATAGGCAGGAAAATGAAAAAGGCGAAGCCGTTCCAAAAGTGGAGCGCTCAGGAAATGGTCCATCCCATAATCGGCAATATACGATTCAATTTCTTCAGCAACTGCCCTGTTTTTCTCCTCTTCCATAGAGCCTCCGAATTCATTCACATAGTAACACGCATTTTTCGCCCGTAGAGGACATATGTCCTGGAAACCTCATGCGGCTCTGAATAGTGTATATGCATGACGAAAACCAATAGTGCCACGTCGGCAGAGATCGATACCAGGGAGCCGAAGCAGGGCAAGGAAACAGACAGAAGGGTGCTTTACGAGCAGATATACCGAGCAAACGCCCTTGTAGAGGCAGAAGAGGAAGCTAGCTTTTGCTTCTATCGCAGGCGATACCCAAAGCGGTAGTGAGTCAATACCGTCACTGCGAAAGCTGTCGGCGCATCTACTCCATTTCCGTCTCATGAATGACCGTCATAGTTTCGCGGGACAGCGTTCCGATGGCGGACACCGTTTCACTCATTCCCAGGACTGCGGTCATAACATCATGGTAGACCGTTTGGACCTCGGAGGAGAGGCTTTTCAGGCTCTCCAGAGAGGTAACGATCTGACTTCCTGCCGCCGACATTTCGTCCATCGTATGGATGATTGTCAGCATGCTTTCTGCCATGTCCTCAGATCCTTCAATAACCTGCTTCATGGATTGGGTTGTCTTCTGCGATACGGATGCCGTCGTATTGATCCGTTCCAGCATCTTATCAAGTGTCTGCTGAATAACCAAAGCGTTTTCCCCGCTCATATCGGCTAATCTTCGTATCTCTTCGGCAACTACGGCAAAGCCTTTTCCCGATTCTCCCGCATGAGCAGCCTCGATCGCGGCATTCATTGAAAGGAGGTTTGTATTCGATGCTACCTGATCAATGATATCGACAAAGTCTCCAATACCTTCGACAGATGCACTTAAACTCCCGATAGCCTCAATGGTCTCCTTCATTTCCTCATCACTGGACTGGGCGAATTCTTTCAAAGACGAGATGGATTCCCGTTTGCTACCGGACAAGACCGAAGTTTCATGTACGGACTGGATCATCTGTTCCACAGCACTTGATGATTCCTCTATTGCTTTAAACTGATCCTCGCTTTTTCGTTCGACATCCGCTGTGATCTCCTTGACATTGAGAATGAGGTGTTCTGCCTTCTCTATTTTCTCATGGAGGTTCCTTGCAAGATCTATCATCATATTCTGCTGCTTTGTCACAATTGCCTGCCGGTAGTGGTGACAATTTTCGGGTTTGTTAAGACCATTAAAGATGGCAAATGCCATGGCCTCACAGGTTCCGTAGCCGCAGGAGGCACAATTCAGAAAATCCTCTTCATTCTCTTTCAACATGCTTTTGTAGATTTGTTCAAGTTCCTCGGCATTGGGCGTTTTTAAAGAAAAATTATTCGAAAGATCGCGGTACTTTCGCCTGTACAGTCCCTCGTTCCAGTACTGTGAGATGATCTTATCAACTTTTTTCGCCTGGACCTTCGGTTTCAGAGGACCCTTGCCATATTTCCGGATGGCCTCGGATCTTCGTTTTTTTATAGGATACTCGATCTCGTCGGCATGTGCCTGGGAAAGCCCCGTCCCTGTTCCGCCGTTGCATCCAAGATCACAATTGAGGCAGTCCACAAGGCGCGGCTGCATCCCCTTATCAAGAACAGCCTTAAGCTCGGCAAGATACTCATACATCCCGGGAACACCCTCAATCTTCCTGATCCCCGAAAGGAGTTCGGGCGAAGAACGTTCCACCGTCTGCATCAGCCCTCCGGGCGTCGAAAACATGACAGCACGCTCGGCATCCGGGCCGGTAAAGTCGACCTCCGGATAAGAAGAAAGGGTAATCCCTTTAGCCTTCATATATGCTTTCAGCATAAGGAAGGTGACATTGTAGTCTCCCATCTTTGTTTCCGCAAATTCCCGTTTTTTTGCAATGCAGGGAGAAAGAACGGCAACGTTATGGTCTGCAAACTCTTTTCGATATTCCCGAATCATGGCAATGGTATGAAGCATAGGGCTGTGTGCCGGCGCAAGATAAGGGATGAGCTCCGGATGATATATTTCTATGTAGGTAACAATGGCAGGACAGGGCTGGGCTATGACAAGATCGGGATCATCCCTTTTGATATGATTGATATAGGAGGCAACGGTAAGCTCGGCCCCAAAGCTTACATCAAAAAAGGCCTCAATGCCTAAGGACCCTAAATACCCGTTCAGCCTGAGGTAAGAATCGGGGAAACTTGAAGCGACGGAAGGGGCAACGATGGCGATCATGGGCTCTTTGCGTGATAAGGCATCGAAAAAGGCCTCTGTATCGTCAACCACTGATCGCGCATTGTGCGTGCAGGCTTCTATGCATTTCCCGCACCCTATACAGAGGTCATGATGGATCGTTACGGTAGAGCCGCTTCCGTCAATGCAGTATTTAACCGGACAAGCAGCTATACAGGCATGGCAGTTTACACATTTACTTTCATCAATCTGTATTACTGGTGCAAGGCTCTGTTTCATTAAGAGCATTCCTCCGCATTAGATATGTTGGCAATGCATCAAAGCATAATCTATTGGGACCGGCCATGCTAAGGTTTTTGGTAACTTTTATTTTTATAAATATGGATCTACCTAACGCAAGAGGGAATAAATTCACTACCGCGATAACATATAGAGCAGATGTATCAGATCAGCGCCAGGTTTCCTACTTTCCCCGAACCATGAGCAGCGGAACGTCCGTCTCATGTTTCAGATAATCAGAGACGCTTCCGAACAAGATATCGGAAAAGGTTTTGTGGCCGTGGGTTGCCATGGCCACAAGATCGTAGTCACCTTCCCCTATTTCCTTCACCAATTCTTTTTCGGGTTCCCCACTCAAAAGGAGTTTTTCGGCATTGATTCCGGCATCGCGGAATTGCTTGAGTACCGGATCAAGAAAACGATCGGCCTTGGCCTTTAGAGCGCGGTCCTGGTCGATGGTATGAGAGTGAACGACATGGGCAAGGGTCACCCTGCCGTTTCCGCAACGGCTCATGTCGATGATCTTCGGAATAATGGCATGATCGACAAGGGAGCAATCCAAGAGTAACAAAATATGGGAAAAAGGACACATCAGGCGGCACCTCCCGTAAGGGTCGAATAGAGAAGATAGATATTCAGGCCAATGACGAGGAGAGAGATAGCCGAAGCCAGCAGGAATTCCGGCAATTTTGTCCTGAACACCCCCATAAGAGATTTCTTTCGACACAACAACAGCAAGGGCACCAGGGTAAAGGGAAGCTGGATGCTTAAAATCACCTGGCTGAATATCAAAATCTTGTAGGTATCGATTGCCGCCACAATGATGACGAAGGAGGGAATGGCCGTTATAAAGGTCGAAATACGATACAGCAGGGTTTTCGGGTCTTCGGGTTTTCCGAGGAAGCCCGTGATGACATTGACCTCGGCCATGGAAGAGGTTACCGAAGAACCGACACCGGAAAAAACAAGGGCAACGGCGAAAAGGAAAGCGGCAAAGCTTCCCGCCAAGGGCACCAAGGTTTTCGAAGCATCCTCGATGCTGGTTACTACAACACCGTTGCCGTGAAACACCCTTGCGGCGACTATGATCATTGCTGCGTTCACGACCAGACCAAGCAGCAGTGCGGAGAGGGTATCGATATGTTCATATTTCAAAAGAGAAAGCTTTTTCTCATCGTTTATTCCCCACTCCCTGGAGTGGATAACATTCGAATGGAGGAAGATATTATGAGGCATCACCACCGCGCCCAACATTGCCATGGCGATATAGATGCTGGAGGAATCAAGACGGGGAATCACAAGGGCCGGAAAGACCTCATGCCATACCGGTTTGACGATGGCAAGTTCCGCAACATAGCACAAGGCAATAATCCCCAGAAAAGCAACGATGATCTTCTCCAGCTGGTGATAACGCTGCCCCACGATCAGAAAAACCTCGAGGAAGACCGTCACAAGAGCCCCCAGCCAGAGAGGCAGTCCCAAAAGCAGATTGAAGCCGATCGCACCGCCCAAAAGTTCGGCAACATCGGTTGCGACACAGGCGGCAACGATCGAAATCCCCAGAAAAAAAGATACGGGTCGGGGAAAGCCATCACGAATATTGACCGCCAGAGACTTTCCCGTTGCAATGCCCAACTTCGCAGCCATATTCTGCACAACAATAAGCATCAGGGTGCTTAAAGAAATCACCCATAAAAGGCTATAGCCGAAGCGGGATCCACCCTCTATATTGGTGGCCCAGTTGCCGGGATCAATAAAGCCTACAGTCACAAGAAACCCCGGTCCCAGAAAGGCAAGAATTGTTTTGAATCGCTTTTTGATGCCCATAGCTACCTCGGCATCATTATGCTCTTAACATAGAGATTAGTGAATAGTAGTCTCCTCACGATTCGCTTTATCTTCACCAGATCCCATCAGCTCATACCCCGGCCTTAGATTCAATTCTCGAATTAATTTTCCGATTTCGTATTGAGAAAATAATGGTCGACCCAAAGGCAATCAGCAAAAACGCCAGACTGATGGGTCTGGTTACAAAGATAGACAGGCTGCCGTCAGACAGAATCAGGGCTCTCCTGAAATTCATTTCGGCAAGAGGACCGAGAACTATCCCAAGAAGAATAGGCACAAGTTGAAAATCAAGACGCCTTAGAAAATAGGCCAGTATCCCGAAGATATAAATGTAATAGACATCGTAGATACTATTATTGGTTGAGTAGGCGCCTGCAGTACAAAAAACAAGAACGATACATGCAAGGATCTCAAAGGGAATTCTGGTAATATGCGCATAGTATCTTGTAAGTACGCGACCGACGATCAATAAAGAAATGTTAACGATTATCAGGCCAATCATGATTGCATACAGGATATTCCCCTGTTCCTTGAATAACATCGGCCCGGGAACCATGCCGTGAATCATGAAGGCTCCCATGAGTATCGCAGTCGCGCCATCGCCGGGTACCCCAAGGGTAAGCATTGGAATCATGGTGGCACCACATGCACCGTTGTTTGCCGATTCAGAAGCGGCGACCCCTTCGATTTCCCCCTTTCCAAAGGTTTCGGGATGAGAAGAACTCTGCTTTGTTTGATTGTAAGAGATAAATCCGGCAAGCCCACCGCCGGTCCCCGGAGTCGCACCAATGATAACCCCAATGAGGGTCCCAATAGTAATTGGCCTTCTGCATCTCTTATACTCTTCCCTGGTTACCACACATTTGGTAATTGAATCGGCATCAACAACCTTACGGTCTGTCTTCGGATTGTACTTAGACTTCATGAGAATCTCAGAAATTGCAAATAAACCTATCAAAGCAATAATGAGGTCGATTCCCCGTCTGATATTGATATTTCCAAAGGTGAACCTCACGGCCCCGCTGATATTGTCCATGCCGATCGTCGAGACAAAAATTCCTATACAAGCACCCATGAGCCCTTTGAAGATATTCTTGTTGGATACACCGGCGATAACGGAGAGGCCAAATACGGACAAGGCAAGATACTCCGCAGGTCCGAAGAGAAGGGTTATCTTTGCAATTTGAGGAGCAGCGAAGAGAAGAACGAAGGCACTCACCAAGCCGCCGATAACAGACGCATGCAAAGCCATGGAAAGAGCCTTGTAGCCCTCCCCCCTTTGCGTCATCGGATAGCCGTCGAACAGGGTAGCGGCATTTGCCGAGGTCCCGGGCGTGTTTATCAGGATGGCAGTGATTGATCCACCGTAGGTACCGCCGACATATATCGCCAGTAGGATAATGATCGCAACGGAAGGTTCCATACCGTAGGTCAACGGAATACAAAGTATGATTCCAAGATCGGAAGTAAGCCCCGGAATAGCGCCGACAATAATTCCTATCACAAGGCCGACGGGAATGGCAAGGAGGACCTGCCAGCTTGCCAGTGTATGCAATCCATCCAAGAAAATTTCCACTTTGGATCCTCCTTCAAGGCAATGAGATATGTAACATGGTGGAAAACAGGAAATAGACTATGCCGACGACCGAAAGTGGAATTGCATAGTAAAACCATGTACGTGCCCCATAGTAACGAAGCACCGCAAACACCATACAAATAGTGGACGGTATGAAACCGAAGAATTTAAACAAAAAAACGAAGCCGATGATGATGAGAATATAGACGGAACTTCTTACCACATCTCGGTATTCCCTGGTATTCCGATACTCCTTATCCAGCTCTATCTCTCGCTTCGGAATAAAAAATAAGCCCTGAATAAGCAGAATGAACGAAAAAATGAATAACCCGCCAATTGCTATCCTGGGAAAGGTCTGGGCATTAATAGCCGTAGTCTCCATCGTCTTGACCTGGGAAGGAATCAAGAACCAAAAGAGTCCGGAAACTACGGTAAAAAGCCCTCCGGCTATCATCTCTGCATTAAATTTTATCTTCATAAGAAAATATTTCCATTTAGCATGTTGCCGGAGGATGGTCCACCGGCAACATAATCTGTTTATTTGATGAGATCGATGTATTCCTTCATTGCCCCTGTCTGAAGCCTTATATTCTCGAGGATCTGATCCTCAGTTGCTTCCCACGCTTCCATTCCGAGATCTTTCATGAATTTTTGGAAAGTCGGATCAGCATAGACGTCTCGGATAAATTGGGTAAGTACTGCTTGTTTGGCAGGATCAACGCTATTTCTTACCGCAAAATAATCCATTCCGATAAATTCCGCATCGACTCCCTGGGATTTAAATGAGGGAATGTGGCCGATCCCCTCCACATCAATGCCTTCAGGGATAAAAGTGCCAAGACAAGCCAGCTCTCCGCTTTTCACATAGTCCCTATATACCGGGGGGCTGCCGATTGCGATATCAACGTGGCCGCCGATAAGTGCATTGATCGCATCCTGGCCACCATTGTAGGGTACTGCTTGCGCATCAATGCCGAGCTTTTTAAAGAGCACAGCTATCATCGTATAGCTATCATTACCCGGTCCCCCGGTGGTCGCATACTTGATTCTCTTCCCGTTCTTGGCGGCTGTTATGAGTTCATTCAAATTGTGGATCTTACTGTAGGAAGGATTGCTAAGAACAACAAATTCGACTATCCGCATACCGATAAGCGGGGTAATGTCGTCAATGGTATAGGTAACATCCTGAAAGGCCGGGGTTAGGGAAAAAAGAGGACCGTTTGAGACCACCATTGTGTATCCGTCGTCCTTGGCAAGCATAAGCTCGTTCATCGCAATAGTACCGGCACCACCCGTCTTATTTTCCACAATCACAGGGACACCAAGATACTCTTCTCCATAGGATGCAACCTTCCTCGCGATGGTGTCCGGCCCCCCGCCAAGACTCCAGGGCATGATGATAGTCACCTGCTTACTGGGGAAGGCTTTTTCTTTTTCTGCCTGGCCTTCTGCAAAAAGGCTGCCAAAAGCGAAAAACAAGACACACATCAAAGCCAATACTCTTTTCATACGTCATCTCCTTGTTCTGTTTTTGACCAGTCAAATCTGACTGATATTTCTCTGTCATCAAGCCCAAGCAGGATTGCCTGGAAACCAGCATCAACGGCGAAATACGGAGTATATGAAACCTCATCGGTGAACAAAAACCGGAATTTCTTTCCGGAATCCGATAGTCTGTCGTAGACACTCCGGTTGGCACTATTGTTTCGTTTATCCGAGGAAGAACAGGTAACGATCAGACCACCGGTCAGATATTCTATAAGGGTCTCATCAATACTGTCCTCCTGGCCATGATGAGGCAATTTGAGAACGTTCCCATTTTTAGCAAAAAGCAATGTTTCCTTCCTCCAATTCGAAGGACAGTTATCCGCGGCAAGCAAAACACCTTTGTCTTTGTACGCTATCCCTATGACCAAGCTATAGGCGTTTGAACGTTCGTCAAGCTCGATGAGCTTATCGAGTACAGCATCGCTGTTCTCACGAAACACCTGCTCAACTTTCGCAGAATAGGCCGCCAGGGAAGCCCGTGACGGTTCAAGGACCCTAAGCACGGCCCCCTGGAATTCGATACAATCGCCGCTGGCGATCACTCGCTTTTCTACCGATGAGGCAAGTATTTCCTTGAAGGCATTCAGAGCCCGTGTATACAGTACGATGTTCCGCCTTTTCTCAGAAACAAGGGAGATGGTTTCCTTCCCTGCAATCGAGGGCAGGTACGGGACATAGACCACATCAACCTCAACGGCTTTAAGAACATCCGTCACTCCACAGACATGATCCTCATGAATATGGGTAAGAATGACGAAATCCAACTTCCCTATATTATTCTTTTTCAGGTAATCAAATAGACGAATTCGGTTCGCCCCTGTCGCATACTCTTCCTCCAAAGAACTTCCACCATCAATTAAAGCAGCATGCCCATTGTCCCTAAGCAGTATGGCATCTCCATACCCAACATTTACAAACGTTATCTCCATATCCTTCCCTATGATGTAGCCCTGACAAGCAAGGTTGTTTCCGAAAGTATGACCTCTTTCTCAGCCGCTTTGCCCTCAATAATCTCAATGAGCCGCTCGGAAGCAACCTTTCCTATTTCAAGCTTGTTGATCCTTACGGTTGAAAGCTCCGGTTCGACTATTTCGCTGTAGTCGCTATCGTCGAAACCGACTATTGCCAGATCCTCCGGAAGCTTGTAACCGGCGCGCAATGCAACCTTCATCGCCCCAATCGCAATTACATCATTTGTTGCAAAGATGGCAGTCGGCTCTCTTTTCTGGGCAAGTAGCTGCGTAGTACATTCCATTGAAGCCTCGAGACTCGGTTCCACACGCTTCACAAACCGCTCGTCAATCTCAAGGCCGTGCTTCTTCATGGTGTCGACAAAGGCACGGTATCTGGCGTTGTAGACGTTAGGAGAAAAATTACCTGATATGATTGCAATATCCACGTGTCCCCGCTGGATCAAATGCTCAACAGCCTGAACTGTACCATTGTAGTTATCAACCGCCACACAGACAAGATCATCCATATCAATGATATTGTTCAAAAGGACAACCGGTATATTTTGGCTTTTGAAACTTTCGATCGTCGCCTTATCGGTTTGGCCGCAGATAATCACTCCATCCATCTGCTTTTTCATATATACTTGCCCTGTAGAAATATGGATATCACTTTCCGATGCTATGAATACCGAATACCCCTTCTCCTTGCAGGTCCGCAAGACGCCTTCGAATACCGGGGAATAAAACGGGTTTAAGACAACAGGATATTGCTGGTCGGCAACAATAAAACCGATATTGTCGGTTTTTTTCCTGACCATGGCTCTGGCAATGGCATCAGGAGTGTAGTTGATCTCTTTTGCCGCTTTATAAATGATGGTTCGGGTCTTCTCTGAAACCTTCTCGGGTGAAGCGAAAGCACGGGAAATGGTAGTTTTTGAATAGCCGCAAAGCTTAGCAACATCCAATATTGTCGCCCCCATGCCGACTTCTCCTGATGAATATAAGGTTTCACAATGAGAACGTTCTCATTACATGCATTGTATCATGGATATGGGAAAGCGCAAGAAAATCTTGAGTAGTGTTTCGAATATTGGTGATCATAGGATCCCTCTTGACCTTTTTTCTTTCACCACATATTGTACCACATGGTTAAACAATAAAGTTTAACCATGTGGTAAACACGGAGGTACACATGTTCACATTATCTTCCGATAACGAGCCGTCGAAAGAGGAGCTCATCCTTGAGGCGGCCATGAAGGTTTTCATCGAAAAAGGATGGAGCGGAGCAAGAATGCAGGAAATTGCAGATCGGGCGGGAATCAATAAAACCCTTCTCCACTATTATTTCCGTTCAAAGGAAAATCTCTACAGACGGATTCTTCAGCAGGTCCTCACCTTTTTCTTTCGGCAGGCCAGCATCAACTACGATGAGGCTGATGACTTTGAGAGCTTTCTGAGGAAGGCGATTGCGGCAATTATCGACACGGCGAACGACAACCCACAGTTGCCTATATTCATCATGCAAGAACTTTCCCGTGGTGGCGCAACAGTGCGCGAGGTGCTGAGGGATGTTGTCGACCGAGAAGAGATGGTCCTACCCGAATTATTGATGTCGCGCGTTAGCCAGGCACTTGCGACCGGAACAATACGTCGGATCGATCCCATTCAATTCCTTCTCACCCTGATTGGAGGCTGTATCTACTTCTTTGTTGCCGAGCCTATCGCCATGGAGATCATTAAAAAACAAGATAGCGTCGGGGCGTTCGATCGGGCGGCCTTCATCGAAGAACGCAAGGAGGAAATTTTCAATGTTCTCTACTACGGTATCAAGGCGTAAGGCGGGTCTAAAACCGGCCTTCATGCGATGCAGACCGCCTGTTTCAATAGTACTCGGCATCTTTTTTTGTACCGTTATTACAAGTTTTGCCCAGACACCACAAGAGGCGATTGATCTTGCCCTTGCGCATGATAACGATATTGCGGCCGCTCGGGCAGGCAGGGTAGCAGCCGAATACGGAGCACAGGCAGCTGCTTACGACCGGCTCCCACAGCTGAGCCTCGGCAGCAGCTATCAATACAGGGCCCCGGACAATGAACTCGATCTTACTCTGCCTACAGGCAGTACGACGATAAACCTTTCCCGGAAACACAATATGGAACTATCGGCAGGCCTTCACTGGCTTCTTTTTTCCGGTTTTGCCGTAGAATCGAACATCGAGCAGCAGAGGTTGCAAAGCCTGCTTGCCGACAATGCGCTCCAATCGACGGAACTCGATGTTGCCTTCAAAACGATAAGCGCCTACCGAAATGTTCAGGCTACCCAGTTACAGCACAGCTCCCTTGCCTCTGGAAGAGAGCGGGCAAGAATTCAATTTGAGCAGGTGGAACATCTGAGGGAGCAAGGTATGGCAAACGAAGTCGATCTGCTATCCCTCAAATTGGCGCTTTTAGACTACGACCGCCAGCTTATGGAAACCGCTGCAAACATCGACAATGCCCGCCTGACCCTTGAAACGCTAACAGGCAGCAAGACATTCACCGTCCGACAGCCGCCCGCACAGCTCCCTTCTCTGGTGGTTCCAGAACTGCACATCGAACAGCTGTATCAGATGCAGGCGTTTCGCATCCGCCAGGAGATGGCAAGAAACCAGCAACGACTCACAGACTCCGCGAGGCTACCCACATTTTCGGTGGATTCCCTACTCCATTATGGAAAACCAGGAACGAATTCCGTCGAAGACGAGTGGATGTTCTACGGCACAATAGGGCTTTCGCTAAACTGGTCGTGCAACTGGGGAGGCAACAGGCTTGCATCGGCCGGTGCAAGAGCGGCAGTAACCCAGGCTGATGCAAATAGCCGGGCAGTCAGACAGCAGTTGGAGCAGCTGTACAAAGAGGAAGTCCGCCGCTACATCAGTATGGACAGTGAGCTCGCCATACTGAAACAAGCCTTTGACGTTACTTCGAAAAAGATGGAGATCATCCAAGTACAATACAAGGAAGGAATGGCTTCGGTAACGGACTTCAACGATGCGAACCTTGCTCTCACCCAGGCTGAACTTCGCTACCGCAGTCAGATCCTTGCAATTCTGCTGGAATTGAATCGTATCGAGCTGTTAAGCGGAAAACCAATCGAACAATGGAGCGTTTCACAATGATCATACAGGCTTCAAAGCGAATACTTACCGTCCTCTTGCCCCTGATGCTTATAGCCGGCTGTGGGAACGGAAATGAAGAACAGAGTTTTAGCGGACAGACCGACAGCGACACGATTGTACTCTCCTCCCAGAGTGCGGGTATCATTACATCGGTCCTCGTCGACGAAGGCACCAGCGTCGAAAAGGGGGATCTCCTTGCCGAGATCGACACCGAAAGGTTGGAGCTGCAGCGCCAGCAGCAGGCGGCCCAGCTCGATGGTATCGAGGCCCGAATACAGGCCGCCCTCTCCCAGATCGATCAAGCCAAGGAGGAACTATCACTCAGCGAGGAGACCCTTGCCAAAACCGAAAAGCTTCTGCCGCAGGGGGGAGCAACTCAGCAGAGAAGGGACGAGCTGGCCACCCAGGTAGGGGTCGGCAGGTCGAAGATACGGGGGCTTAAGGCCAACTACGACCTGCTGCAGGCACAGAAGAAAGAACTTCTTGCCGGCATGAAACTCACCAACATAGCCATCCGCGACTCGTCGATAAGCGCCCCCATAGACGGAGTGGTCCTGAATCGCTTTCATGAAGCAGGAGAGCTGGCCGCCACAGGAACGCCTCTTTTCGAACTTGCCGATCTCTCCTCGCTTACCGTTAAGATCTATGTCCCCCTTGCCCAGCTGCCGGCGCTTCGCATCGGAAGCGAGGTTTCGATCATGGTGACGGGAAGCGAAAAAAGGTTGACGGGCAAGGTCGAACAGATAGCCGACGAGTCGGAATTCACCCCAAAGACGATTCTTACCAAGGAAACCCGCGAAACCCTGGTCTACGAGGTAAAGATTAGTGTTCCGAATCCTGGTGGTCTGCTGAAGATAGGAATGCCGGTAGATGTGTACCTCTGAAAAAGAAGCAACGGCCGCCCTCGAAGCCCGGGCCGTTTCAAAAGGGTACGGAGCGATCAAGGCACTCAGCAGGGTCTCCTTTTCCGTAGAAAAAAGCACAATCTTCGGTCTGATCGGCCCGGACGGAGGGGGAAAGACCACCCTCATACGTGCATTCGTCTCTTTACTCACCCTGGACGAAGGAGAACTCTACTTTCAGGGAAGGAGGGTGAATAAAAGTGCCGACTTCGTCCGATCTCATGTCGGTTACATGCCGCAGCGTTTCAGCCTCTATCAGGATCTGAGCGTGGAAGAAAATCTGCGCTTCTTCGGTCGGCTTTTCGGAGTCGAACGGAGAGATCTTGAAAAACGCATTCAAAGGCTGTACGAATTCTCCGGTCTCGGAAGTTTTACGAAACGCAGGGCAGGCGCCCTCTCCGGCGGGATGAAGCAAAAGCTCGCCCTCTCCTGCATGCTGGTCCATGCTCCGGAGATTATCATTCTTGATGAGCCTACCTTTGGCGTCGACCCTGTTTCGCGGAACGATTTCTGGGCGATCCTTACCTCGCTGCGCGATGAGGGCACGACTATCCTCGTCAGTACCGCATACATGGACGAGGCCTATCTTTGCGACATGGTGGGCCTGATGTTCGGCGGAAAGCTTCTGGCAGTCGATGAACCGAATAGGCTCAAATCCTATTACGAGGTTCCCCTCTACCGTGCAGAAGGAGCTAAAGCACATCAAATCTACCGGTTTCTCGACGAAAGCGGTCTCTGCGACCAGTGTAATCTATTCGGCGACGGTGTTCACTTTACCTTGAAGAAGGCTGAGGATTCGAAGCATATCGAAACGCTCATCCAAAGCACTTCGTATACGGTCGACAATATCGTTCGGATAGAACCGGGGATTGAGGACCTGTTTCTCCTCCTTATGGAAACGAAAGGAAGTTATACATGATAGAGGGAAAAAACATGGAGGAAAGATCCGCCGTCGATGTCGACGGGCTGACACGTCGCTTCGGCGATTTCATTGCGGTAAATGGAATTTCCTTCCAGGTTGCGAAGGGAGAAATCTTCGGATTCCTCGGTGCGAACGGAGCAGGCAAGACAACGACCATTCGTATGCTTTGCGGCTTACTCTCGCCCACCGGCGGAAGCGGAAGGGTCGCCGGTTTCGATATCAGCAGTGAGTACGAGAAGATAAAGGAACGTATCGGCTACATGAGCCAGAAATTCAGTCTATACGAAGACCTCACGGTCATGGAGAATATCGAATTCTACGGTGGAATCTACGGCCTCGGCCGCAATGAAGTGATCGAACGGAGTAGAGAACTTTTTGCGATTATCGGCCTTAACGAACATGCGGACCAACTGGCAGCCTCCCTGCCCATGGGATGGAAGCAACGCATGGCATTGTGCGCCAGCCTGCTTCATGATCCGGACATCATTTTTCTCGACGAGCCGACAAGCGGTGTCGATCCCGTGGCACGGCGTAGCTTTTGGCTGCTCATCTATCAGCTTGCAGAAACCGGTAAAACGATATTCGTCACGACACACTATATGGATGAGGCGGAGTATTGTAATCGCCTGGCGATCATGAAGCGGGGTGAGATTATCGAATTGTCGGGCCCGCAGGAGTTGAAGAAACGTTACGGAGTAGGTTCCATGCAGGAAGTATTTCTCGAAGCCGTACGGGAGAAAAAGATATGAAGAGTTCGATTCCGGCGATCGTCGGGAAGGAGATTGTCCACATTCTCAGGGACAAGCAAAGTCTTTTTATGGTTCTTACCATGCCTGTCCTCATGTTGCTGCTGTACGGCTACGCCATCACCCTCGACATGCAACGTATCAATATCATGGTCGTCGACAATTCCGGCACGCCACAGAGCCGGGAGCTGATCCGCCACGTTTCTTCAACCGATTTCTTCCGGATAAGCAAGGTGGACAGCGGCATTCACGACATCAATACCCTGTTTCAAAGCAGGATGGCCCAGTGTGTTCTTTTTATCCCCGGCGATTACGCCGAAAGCATAATTTCAGGCCGACAGGCAGACCTTCAACTCGTGATCGATGCAAGCGATCCCAATGCGGCAAGCTTCATCCAGAATTACATGGGAAAGGTGACCGCAGAGGAGATGATAAGGCGTAACGGAACAGAGGCAGGACTCTTTTCCATAGAGCCGAGGATCTTCTACAACCCGGATATGCGGTCGGCACCATTCTTCATTCCCGGACTTATCGCCCTCATCCTTATCCTGATAAGCGCCCTTCTGACAAGCATCGCCATCGTACGGGAAAAGGAGAGCGGGACCATGGAGCAGCTTTTAGTCAGCCCGGTAAAGCCGTCTCAGATCATCATCGGCAAGGTCCTCCCCTACACCCTCCTCGGCTTTGTCGATGGGCTCATTATCCTGGTTCTCGGCAGCCTCCTTTTCGATGTTCCGATTCAGGGATCCTTCCTGCTTGTCGCCTGTATGATGTTGATCTATGTCGTAACAGGACTCAGTCTCGGCATACTGGTATCGACGATCTCCCAAAGTCAATCGGTGGCGATGCTTGCGGCCATCACCCTGACCATCCTTCCTTCCATGCTGATGAGCGGCTTTATCTTTCCCATCAGCAGCATGCCCCGGGCATTTCAATACTTCAGCAGGATCGTACCGGCAACCTATTTTATCGAGATCATTCGGGGAATCGTTCTGAAGGGAAACGGCATCGCACAAATCTATCGGCAGGCAGCCGTGCTGCTTGGCATAGATATCTTTCTCATCACGGTAAGTATCAGAGCATTTCGAATTCGCTTGGAGTAGATCATGAGACGAATCATCGCGGTCGTACGGAAAGAGTTCAGGCAGATCCGCCGAACCAAGGCATATATCGGCATTATTTTTATCGCACCCTTCATGCAATTGCTGATTATGGGATCGGCCATCACCAATGAGGTAAAACATATTCCTTCAGCGGTTTTGGATCTTGATCGCTCTCCGCACAGCAGAGAGGTGATCGAAGCGTTTAAGGCAGTGAATCTTTTCGATTATCTCGGTGAGGTCCAGTCACGGCTGGAGGCAACAGCAGAGATGGACGATGGCCGCCTCAAGCTTGTGCTCGTAATCCCCCGGCATTTTGAGCGTGATCTCTCCAGGGGGATACGGCCCGGCATTCAGGTCCTTATCGACGGGGTGGATGGTAACTCGGCGGGAATCACTCTAGGATACATCAATTCGGTACTTGCGAAGGTCCAACATGATTGGGCACTCCACACAGCAGGACAAGGCGCCGCGTCCATCAATCTGATCCCGCGCATGCTCTATAATCCCAATCTCGACAGCACCCTCAACTTCGTTCCCGGTCTCATCGGTATCCTTCTGGTCATGATGACAACCATGCTTACCGCCCTCAATATCGTTCGGGAAAAAGAGATCGGAACACTGGAGCAGCTCATGGTGACCCCGCTGGAAGGGTGGCAGCTGATCATCGGTAAGATCATTCCCTTTACCGTCCTGGGCTTCCTGCAGTTTACCATCGGTGTGCTTGCCGCCCGGATCATCTTCGCAATCCCATTACGCGGCAGCCTGCCCCTCCTCTATGCGATGGTCGGCCTCTTTTTTCTCTCGACCATGGGGCTGGGGATTTTTGTTTCGACCATAACGCAAACCCAGCAGCAGGCGATGTTCGTCGCCTATTTCATCATCATTTTTATGCTTCTGCTTTCCGGATTTTTTGTTCCGATTCAAAACATGCCGATATTCGTCCAGTACCTCACCTTGATTAATCCTCTACGCTACTTCATAAATGTCCTTCGGGAAATCTACCTTAAGGCGACCCCCTTCCGTTACCTCTGGAGAGAGGCAGCAGCAATGGGCGGCATAGGACTTACCTTGCTCATCGGAGCCGCCCTGCGCTTTCATAAGAGGTTGGGGTGAAATCTGATTCTTCGCCATTAACTGCATGATAGTATAATGCACTATCTACCGGGAAAGTACTCTCCACCAGACGTGAAAAATATTTCAAATATGATGCAGAAAACAGAGAGAGAAAACCATATTGGGCTGATACGTTACATTTACCTATAAGCGAGTTTCGAAGCGTTTCATAATACCTTTTACGGTGCCGTTCCAAGAATTCCCAACGCGGTTTTTTTATCTGTCACAAGAATATCAATAAATCCACCTTTTAAAGCAGCCTTAATCGCCGACACCTTATCCTTACCACAGGCAAGAGCAATAACATTCTTAACAGATCTCAATGCCGCTACAGAAAATGCAATAACTCGTCGATTTAAACTGCATTCAATAACGGCCCCTTCACTATTGAGTTGCTGGCCACAGATTGTACAAACAGCCTTTGGAGAAATGATGTTATCAGCATCACCTTTGTCCAAAAGCCCCTGTTCATATAAGGCATTTATTTCGTAATGATTTGAACCAATTCCAATGATTGCTATGTCGATCTTATACATCATTTGCAGAGTTTCTTGTACTTCGGGTTCTGCAACAAGCATCTCTTTCAACTGCTCGTTTTTTACAAGAAACGGTGCATGTATGAGGTAAGCTTTTGCCCCAAGTTTAGTGGCAAGCGTGTCGACAAGATTGATGCCATCGGTTTTAAAGGGCCTTGCCTGGCTACCGCCAACCAGCTGAACCACACTAACATTTTGATGATAAGAAGTCGGCATATTGGAAACAAAATGATAAAGTGTAGTTCCTAAAGAAATGCCGATGCCTGCTCCATCTTCAAGAAGTCTATCGACGATGGCAGCTCCACTTTTACCCACCTGAATCATTGCCTCTTCATTGTTTATGGTATCGGGAATGACTGTCACATCTTTGAGGTTGAAGCGGCTTTTCAAATCAAGAGCAAGAAACGTTTCATAGGATGATTCATTATTGATTTTTATCTCAACAATCTTCTTTTCCCTGCAAAGTCGTAGCATCCGTGCAATATTGGCTCTGGAAGTATTCATCTCTTTGGCAATATCTTTCTGTGAAATATTATCCACGTAATACATATATGCAACTTTCACAAGCTGATCGTTGTTCATTCCCTTTCCTTTATGTAATTATTGATAATACTCAGGTTCTTTTCAACGGAATGTCCTGTATCAACGGCAAGATAATCGCCTATAAGAGGTTCAAATTCCTCTTTCAGGCTTTGGTAACGATGAAATGTACGTCGATCTTTTCTGTCGATAATGCCTTCACCGCCAAGGCGCACCTTAACGATTTGATCATCGACATAGCAAAGAACAAAAATGATTTTCTGCGACAGGGTTTCTGCCAAGCTCTTTATTGCTTCCCGTTGTGTACGCTTGGAAAAGGGCCTGCCATCCATGATAAAAACACGCGTTGGATCCTTCTTTGCAAGATAGGTCAAAAGCTCACCAGCCACCAAACTGGCAAATTGGTTTTGCTCATCACTGTAATCCAGTTCAGCATTTTCAAACATCCTGTCACGCAAAATATCACGATTTATTACTCTATAGCTATACCGTTTTGAAAGCTCATCAGCAAGGTAGCTTTTCCCAACGGCTGGTAGACCACAGAAAACAACAATCATATTCACATCCTACCACTATGCTCTGCCGGCAGAGCCGAAAAGCTCCATTCTGTTGCCAACTCTTTCCGCAATCTCATTCCGCATGGCTTTGAAGGCGATGCGGGGATCCCCTGGTGCAGAGGCCTCATTAGGATAAAGAGAAAGGAAGGTATCGGTAATGGCCCTTCTAAGCAAGGTATCAATATTGATCTTCGATACCCCCATGCTGATAGAGATCATAATATCAGGGTCAGGCACACTGGTACCTCCATGCATAACAATAGGGACTTGGGATTTATCAGCGATTTCCTTCAGCAGTTTGATATCGGGGTTGGAGTAACCGGACAATCTACCGGGAGTATTTCCAAAGGAGAAGGCCAGATAATCAATATCCGTCGATTCAACAAAAATCTTAACCTCTTCAGGATTTGTTTTTTCCTGAGATTCATCGCCGGTTTCTTCATCCCAGGTAACGCCGATCTGTGCCTCAACACCGATCCCATGGCTCTTGCAGAAATGAACAACAGGAATGACCTGCTCAATATTCTCCTTCAGAGGCAGGGTTGAAGTATCAATCATAACCGACTTGAACCCAATGTTGACACAGTTTTTAACCGTCTCAAAATCTTTTCCATGATCAAGATGAAACCATAAAGGGATGTCGGCAACCTTTTCGGCAGTACGAACCAAGCCCTCGATGTATGAATATCCAAGATGGCGGATGGTTCCATTGGAAATTCCCAAAAGAACCGGAGAGCGTTTTTCTTCAGCGGCGGAAATCACTCCCATCATTGTTTCTAAATTAGATATATTGAATTGACCTATAGCCCAGTGCTCATGATACGCCCTTTTGATCATTTCCTGAATTCGATTCTCATTTGACATTAGCTTCTCCTTGTTGTAGTGCATTCATAATGGTTATTGCGGCTCCAAGAATCGGCCCTTTGGCTCCGAATCGCCCCTTTTGAATTGAAACGTTTCTTACGATTGAAAAAAGATATTCTTTGGTTTTTTTAGTGAGTCTATCCATATTAGGCCACTCTTGAGAGACTGCCCCACCTCCGATAATGGTGTATGTATAATCCAGAAGGGTATAGGCATACGACAATGCCAATGCCAGTTTGTCCTCTCCTTCTTCGAGAAGATTCTGACAATTCTTATCCCCCCGACTGGCAAGGAATTCTATTTCCTTCCCATCATAGAGATAACCGGTTTTTCGGCTCAGGCCTCCCCCTGAAGAATGTGCAGCAAGACATCCGCGTTTTCCGCAGGAACATTCCCCATCTTCAGAACAATGGAGATGGCCGATGGCTGTGGCACCGTTATCGAGTCCCTTCCATATCGACCCCTGAAGCAAAAAAACATGGCCGATACCGGTGCCGATGGAAAGATACAGAAAGGTATCAAGGTCTTTCCCTACTCCGATACGCCATTCGGCTATGGCTCCACACACCGAATCGATCTCAATAACAACAGGAAGACGGAAATAACCTTCAAGCTGTTTTGCGAGATTAAGATCCTGTAATTTCGTGTTAAGGCTCTTTCGAATCAAGCCATCCTTTTCCACCGTTCCGGCAATGGAAATACCAATACCGGAGACTTCATTACCGACCATCTTACTTTTCTCCAGCACCGGCATTAAAAGATCAATAATACGTTCTGTCGATAAAACATCGGTGGCGTTGATATGCAGATATGTCTCAAATGAAGAATTAAATGAATCGTCGAAACAGGCTACCTTGGCCGCCGTTCCTCCAATGTCCAAAGCTATTACATGCATACTACCCCTCTTTTAAACCAGTCATAGAAATGCTAGAAACAAAATTGTTCTGAAAAATCAGGAATAAGATGATCAGAGGCACGCTTCCAAACACAGCAATGGCCATTATTTGGTTATAGGAGACAATCGAACTATTCTCGAATAAGGCCATTCCCAACGAGAGAGTTCGTTTCATATCATCACTGATTGAAAGAAGGGGCCAAAGATAATTGTTCCAGGTCATAACAAACGAAAAGATACCAACCGAGGTAAGGGCGGGAACTATGAGGGGCAATATTATTTTGCTGTATATGGTAAACCCGTTTGCGCCATCAATAATCGCAGAATTATAGATGTCTGCAGGAAATGTTTTCAGATATTGTTTTATGATAAAGATTCCAAGAGGAAACATCATCATGGGAATAATAAGACCTGCATATGTATCGAGAAGCCCCATCTTGTTAATCATTAAATACAGAGGAACAGCAATAACTTCAACAGGGATTATTAATGAAGAGAGGACTATCAAATAGAGCATTTTCTTGCCGGGAAATGAATAGTAGGTAAAACCGACAGCGGCCAGCGAACCGAAGAAGCAGGAAACGAACAAACTCACTGTCGAAGCAAACAAAGAATTTAGCGTATATATAAAAAAAGGTCGTGCATGAAGAGCTGTACTATAATTTTTCCATAGTAAAACACGTGGCATGAGTTTAATCGGTGTTGAGAAAACCTCATCAGGTGCCTTTAAGGACGTTGAAACCATCCAGAAAATAGGGAAAATCGTGACAACTACAAAGATCAATAATATGAAATACGCATATGCAGTATGTCGATATTTTTTAACCATCATTCCTCTCCCATTATCTTGAGTTGAAAAATTCCGATACATAAAATAATCAGGAAAAAAAGTATCGAAACGGCACAGCCCCTTCCCATCCTCGTATAGCTAAAAACTGTTTTGTAGATAAAAAGCGATAGAACCTCTGTCGAACTTGCAGGTCCCCCTTGAGTCATAATTTGCTGAAGAGAAAAGGTCTTAAATCCATTAAAGATAGAAATAACCATCACCATTGCAATGGTCGGCTTCATGACCGGGACTGTAATAAAAAACAATTGTTTGAAACGTGACGCTCCATCAATTTCCGCTGCATCGTAGTACGCCTTTGGAATACTCTGCAAACCAGCAAGCAGCAATACCATATAATAACTTACAGCATGCCACCAACTTGTTATGATAAGTGCAAGTGGAGCATATTTCACATCAGTGAGCCACGGGATTGCTTTGCCGAATAGCGGAAGCATTATCGAACTATTGATGAACCCATTGTAATTGAGAATCAGTTTCCATATCAGGGTAATGGAAACAAGTGGCAGTACCGTTGGCAAAAAGATCAATGTTCTGAACACGGACGATCCCCTGGTAATTTCTTCAAGACAATAGGCGGCGACAAAAGAAAGAAACCAGACGGGAATTACCGTGCCAAAAACATATATAAAAGAAACTCGTAGCGAGTTATAGAAATCTGGTGATTTGAATACATCAATATAGTTTTTAAATCCAATGAATACGGGTTTGCTTAACAAGTCATAATCGGTAAAGCTATAAACAAATGAGTTAACCATCGGATAGACATAGAACAAAATAATCAATAATAAACCTGGCGCTACAAAAAAAAGACCAGTAATAGATTTTGTATTCCTTCCCAGCATGCATTGCCCCTATCTATATTCCACTGGGGAAAATAAACTCCCCAGTGGTTTTAAGCATATAGCTATTTCTTTCTAATTAAGCGAATCTCTTCAGCACACTGATCAAAAGCATCCTGAACGGACATTCTTCCACTGGAAAAGTTTTCGATTGCCTTTTTGACTGCTTCCGATTCCTCTGTAAAAGTAGGGGAAGACCACACATACTGGCCATAAGCATAATCATGAACAAAGGCCGGCATGAATTTCGATTCTTTCACCGAAGGAACATCTTGCCACTCTTTTCGGCAGGTAATATAACCAGCAGCAGCAAAGAGCCCATCAGTATCGGATGTTAAGAAATTCAGGAAGTCCCACGCTTCTCTCTGATGCTTACTGCTCGAGCTCACACCGATTGCATAAGACTGAAGAAGCGTTACCGGGTGTTGAGGATCTTTTTTAGGAGGTATTGAATTTAAGGAAATTTTAAATACAAAAAGTAAAAACGGTGATTAGCTTTGGAAATTTTCTATTCGATTTTTAAATTTCTTTTAATCTGGTATAAAATTGTCTTTCGGTGTCAAACATTAAGCCAATAGGATTTTGTATTTACGATAAGAATAAATATTTAAAGTTCATCACCAGAAAAGAGTTTGGTAGTCTCCCGTATAATCAGTTGGTTCACAAGAGGCTTCCTATCGGAAGGCTGAAAACCTTCATTTAACTTCTTCAAAAGATGGTTCATTGCCTCTTCTCCCATTTCCCGATAAGGATGTCGAATCGTAGTTAACGGAGGATTTGTTATGGATGCAAGAAGAATATCATCAAAACCGACTAGTGAAATATCATCAGGAATACGTACGCCATACCGAAAAGCATTACGCATAAAACCAAGTGCCATAAGATCGCTTGCAGCGAAGATAGCCGTTGGTCGCTTTTGAGGCGCCATATCAAATATCTGCTGAAAAGCCCGTTCACCAGTCTCAAAAGAGAAGTCGCCCTTCAGCACTAAGGCCGGGTCAAAGGGAATTCCATAGTGTGAAAGAGCATCCTCATAGCCATGTTGTCGTGACCGGCTATTGTAAATATGACTTTCACCAGAAAGAAAAGCAATACGACGATGACCGAGGGTGATAAGATGTTCTACAGCAAGAAATGCCCCTTTGTTTTGGTAAAGATAAACTTTGTCGATTGACTTTGATCTGATATGTTTGTCAACAACAACTAAGGGAATACGCTTCGCATACGCTGCTATTTTCTTTTCAGAGATTTTTGGTAATACTAGAATAATTCCTTCAGCCATACGCCCACGAGCTGCTTCAATATGTTCACATTCCAACGTCTCTTTCCAATAAGCGCTACTTAAGATTATGTTGTAACTTGCACTCTTGGCAACTCGTTCCACCCCTTTTGTTAAATCAGCATAAAAAGGGTTTGAGATATCAGGAACTATCACATATACAAAAGAGCTTTTCCTATTAATCAGACTACGTGCCAGAAGGTTCGGCTGATAGTTCAAAGCTTTGATAGCGGCTTCTACTTTCTTCCGAGTTTGCATCGAGACATAGCCTGAATTATTGATAACTCGGGACACGGTCATCGTCGAAACCCCTACACGCTCTGCAATATCCTTAATTGTTGCAACCATTGATTAGTACTTCCATAACGTAATCATTTTATTAAAAGTATACTATTTTCAAAGCAAAATGAGAAGTAAAAATGTTAACCTTAACTCTTTCTTAAAGTATATGTTGAATAGTGATTATAATCGAAAAAAAGTAGGATCTTACACAAAGGGAAAAGCATCAAGACCCTACTTAGATTTCTCAAATTCTATGCGTCCTCAGGCATAATAATGATCTTTAAACCTTCACCCTTTCTCAGTTTGTCTATTCCTTCGTGAATTCTAGAAAGTGGCAATGTGTGGGAAACAACTTTTTCCAGTGGCAGTTTACCACTTTCCATGATACGGACTGTTTTTTCAAAAGATTGCTTTCCAATAAATGCCCCATAGATCTCAACTTCTTTTTTTAGCATAACACCTACGGGAATTGCAGGCTTTACGGTTTCATCATGACCAAATTGAAGCACTTTTCCACCAGCCCTTACCAACATAATTGCCAATGGCAAAAGAGGGCCAACTGCTTCAATACAAACATCGGCGCCTTTTCCCATTTCCCGAGCTACAACTTCACTGATATCTTCCTGTTTAGGATCAACCACAATATCCGCACCGCAGCCAATAGCTGCTTCACGTCTGAATTTAGCAGGCTCTGAAACAATGATCTTTGATGCACCATTAGCCTTCATAAGCATTGTAAACAATAAACCGATAGGGCCTGCACCCAAAATGACTACATATTGTCCCGGTGTAACTTTCAATTTCTCAGTGGCATTGACCACACAAGAAAGTGGCTCTGCCAATGCTGCAATCTTTACAGGTACTTTTGGATCAATTTTATACAGCGACTGCCTGGGAACGATAACATATTTTGTGTAAGCACCAGGTGAAAAAATACCTATAGTATTTGGATGGCCAGGTTCTTCACATTCTTCGTATAAGGGAATACAGTTATCGGGATATCCTCTTCGACATTCATCACAAACTCCGCACCCCGGGTGTGGATCAATGAGAACTCGTTCCCCAACTGAAAAACCTTGAACTTCGCTTCCCAATTCTACTATTTCTCCAGTGAATTCATGCCCCAGTATATTATTGAGTTTCGCCGGATGTGCAGGAGGAACTTGCAGAATATGTAAATCTGTTCCACAAATTCCGACCCCCTTAACGCGGATGAGCGCATCGGTAGCTTTAGTCAACTTTGGTTCAGAGACATCCTTTATTGTTAGCTTACCATTACCTTCGAAAACTGCTGCTTTCATTTTGTTTCTCCTTGTTTACCAATAATCTATACAAAGGCACATTAATAACTTAATGTAATTCCATTCCACCACACACATTCAAAGAAACGCCAGTTATGAAATTTGCTTCATCTGACGACAGAAAAGAAACAGCATTTGCTATATCCTCAGGCTTTGCTAAGCGCCCCAATGGAGTTCTACTTAAAAACTTAGCATTAAGCTCTTCTTCATATGATCTATTATTCAATTTAGCGGTACCAGCTATACTATTTCTTATTAATTCAGTCTCTACTGGCCCAGGACATATTACATTAGCTGTTATATTTTTTGGTCCAAGCTCTAAAGCTATAGATTGTGTAAATCCAATGATTCCAAATTTACTCGCACAATACGGACTCGTAAAGGTTTCTCCAGTTTTCCCCGCGATAGAAGAAATATTTATAATTTTTCCACTTTGCTGCTTAAGCATTTGTTTTACAACCGCCTGAGTCACCAAAAAAACTCCTTTGAGATTAAGATCCATAATCCTTTCCCAATTTTTTACATCGTAATCTTGGATTCTCCCCTTTATATCAGTGCCTGCATTATTTACTAGAACATCAATAGTCCCCCATGTATCTACGACGAGCCTGATTACATCCTCAAGGTCATTTTTTAGTGTTACATCCACTCTAAAAGCCTTGGCAACTCTTCCCTCGTTTGTAATTAAAGTAACTGTTTCTTCTGCAGCAGAAGAATTAACATCCACTACCGCAACATATGCTCCTTCGACAGCAAGTTTCTGGCTTATGGCGCGGCCAATACCACTTCCTGCACCAGTAACAAAAGCAACTTTATTTTTTAGGCGCATAACGATTCCTCCTTATTTCTATACATGCTTATTTCTTCTTTCATCAAGCAAGACGGCTAAGACAATTACGGCTCCACGAACAACCATTTGACTAGCGGGATCAATCTGAAGCATAGTCATACTATTAGTTAGAACTCCCATAATAAGAGCACCAATAAGTGTGCCGATTGCGGTACCAATTCCACCAGAGAAACTTGCACCGCCAAGGACAACTGCCGTAATAGCTTGCATCTCCCATCCACTTCCAACTCCAGGCTGACCTGAAAGCGTTCGTGAAGCTACCAAGATAGCTGCAATTCCCGTAAATAATCCAGATAATGTGTAAATCAGAATTTTCGTTTTCTTAACATTTACGCCAGAGACCTCTGCTGCAACCTGACTACTTCCTATAGCAAAAATATATGTCCCAAATTTTGTTTTGTGTAAAATAATGTACCCAATAATATAAGCAACAATAAGTATAAAAACCAAAATAGGAATTCCCAGGAAATCCCCTCCACCAATAAAATCAAACGAGCTTGAGAAACCAGTAATTGGTCGACCTTTAGATACAATAAGTGCAACACCTCGTGCTGCAGACATCATACCCAATGTAGCAATAAAGGGAGGAATTTTACCATAAGATACCGAGATACCTGTCACTGCACCAGCTAAACTTCCTGTTAGTATACCAGCAATGATTGGCACAATTATTGGATAAAAAGTACCAGTAGAATTTACTTGAGCAAACTTAGCCAAAATGACTGCAGACATTGCAATAACAGATCCACCCGATATATCAATGCCACCAGATATAATAGTAAAGGCAACGCCAATCGCCATAATTGCTACAGGGGTCTGTTGCCGCAGAATATTTGTTAAATTTCGGACAGTAAGAAATCCTGGTTTCAAAAAAGTCATTATGATCATCATAGCCAATAAAATCAGCACAGTTCCATATTTTTCAAATGCTATTCGCCAAAAGCCCTTTGAAAGGTATCTATTTCCCATTTCCTCATTACTCCTTGCTCTAAGGTGTCTAAACTGCAAATTGCTTAATATCGGTCAATTAATCAATAAACTAACTATTTTCAATACCAGTACATAATTGCATTATTTTTTCTTGAGAAGCCTTTCCAGCTTCAAGAAATCCGGCAACTTTTCCTGAACTAACAACCATAATTCTATCGCTCATTGCCAAAATCTCAGGCATTTCTGAAGAAATCATAATGATAGCCGTTCCTTTTTTTGCCAGGGCAACAAGTAATCTATGGATTTCAGCCTTTGCCCCTACATCTATCCCGCGCGTCGGTTCATCAACTATTAATACTTCAGGCTCAGTTAATAGCCATCTCCCGACAAGAACCTTTTGCTGATTTCCACCAGAAAGATTGCGAATTTTCTGATCTATTGAAGAAGCCTTTACTGAAAGCTGGTCTACTATTCTATTTACAGATTCTTCAGCTTTTCGTTGGCTAACAAATAGCGAATGACTATATCGTTGTATTGAAGCAATATAGGTATTAACAGATACGCTTAGAGGCAAAAAGCATCCACTACTCTTTCTATCTTCCGTTAAGAAAGCAAGCTTATTTCTAATTGCACTAAAAGGTGAAGTGATATCAACGGGTTTTCCATGCAAGTATATAGTACCTGATGTCTTTTTCCTTATACCGAATATCGTTTCCATAATCTCTGATCGTCCTGCACCCATAAGACCAGCAACACCAAGAATTTCCCCTCTCCGCACAGAAAAGTTAATATTCTTAAATTCATCTTTTCGTGTAAGGTTCTCTATTCGCAGAACATCTTCTCCAATTGGAACAACCTCTTTCGGAAATAAGTCAGACAGTTCTCGTCCAACCATTTGATGAACAACTTCTGTCGGATTTGTTTCAGAAGTAGCGATTGTCTCAATATGCTTGCCATCACGAAATACCGAAATACTATCAGTAATTGCAAAGATTTCATCTAATTTATGAGTTACATAAATGATTGTCTTCTTCTTTAGAACCAACTCTTTAATTATGCAAAATAATTTATTAACATCTTGGTCAGCAATTGCCGAAGTAGGTTCATCCATAAGTATTAATTCTGCATTATATGAAATAGCTTTTGCAATCTCACACATTTGTTGCTTTGCAACACTCAACTTCTTCATTGGCATATGAGGATCAATATCCGTAATGCCTAATTTCCTTAGCAACAAATTTGTTTGCTCTACCATTTTCTTTGTATCAAGTATTCTACTTTTTCTATTTACAATCTCTTTCCCCAAGAAAATATTTTGGGAAACTGTCAAATCAAGTGCAGAACTAAGCTCTTGATGAATCATAGCAATGCCCGACTGCAAAGCGTTATTTGGATTAGTAAAATTCACTTCATTGCCATTAAAGACAATCTTGCCAGAATCCTGACGATATAGGCCAAGAATAATTTTCATCAAAGTCGATTTTCCTGCGCCATTTTCGCCAACAAGCGCATGAACCGTCCCTTTTTCTACTTTTAGATTTACATGATTTAAGGCTGTGACCCCTGAGAATATTTTTGTTATATCTTGCAGCTCTAAAATGTAGCTATCATTCGTCATTGGAAAAACTCCTTAATAGCAACTCACAATTCCATCAACAGAACATGTCGGCAAAGGACACATGAAACATCAATGCGCCCCCTCTCCAGAAGGGGGCGGAAGACAATTACTATTGTATTTATTTATTGTAAATTGCCAAATACTCATCGACATTTGCAGGCATAACCAATTTGTCAGAAATCACAGAATTCTCAGCCTTCCCAGTTTTAATGAGCTCCATTGCCGTTTCAAGTGACTTTACGGCTAATGCTTTTGCATCAGCGTACATAGTGATATCAAGTCTTCCCTCTTTCATAAATGCAAGACCATTCGGAGTTGCATCAATGCCCGCCACTATATATTGATCTCTAACGCCAGCAGCCTCTAACGCAAGAACTGCACCTATTGCCATTTCATCATTGCTGGCAACAACAGCATCTATTTCAATACCAGCCTGGAGCCAATTTTCCATAATTGACATTCCCTGATCACGTTGCCAATTTCCAATTTCTTCGGCAACTATGCTTATATTGGGGTAATTACCAAGCACTTTTTTGTTCCCTTCGATTCGCTGTTGAGCAATTAGTGTCCCAGGTTCCCCAACCATTAGAGCAACATTGCCTTTACCCCCTAAAGCCTCTGCAACGGCCTGCATTTGATCGATACCAGTTCTGACAGAATCTTGGGCCACTACAGCATCCGCCTCAGCAATGGCTTGCTGAACAGCAATATAGGGAATACCTGCAGCCTTTGCCTCTTTTGCCATAGCAACGGTTGCTTCAACTTCAACAGGTTTTACGCAAATGGCATCATAGCCTTGGCTTATCCAGGTTTCTACAATACCCAACTGTGTATTTACATCCGTTTGCCCGTTCCCCAAAGCCACAGTAACCCCAGAATTTTCTTTGTCCCATTCTTTGACAGCATCCATAACAAAAGTCACCCAAAGATCATTAAAATCATTAACAGTAAATCCAATCATAATGCTATCTTTACCAGATTTCTGAGTAGCTTCCTGTTGGCCATTCGCAAACCCTAACTGCGCTACTACAATAACAACAAGAAAAACAATTAGCATCTTTTTCATTCCAAAATCCTCCTTAAAACACTTCCTCGTAATGAGGTTATTTTCCATGGGGGGGGTCACCCCCTTATGGGCAAACAATAAGGTCTTAATTGTAAGTAACTCTGCAAACTTGATAAAAAGCAGACAGAATTCTGATCTCTACACTAATGGTAGAAATTAAAGTAGTTCGTAATTCTTTAAACCTCCCTTCTTACTTCTTATTTTTACGTAATTTCGACTCTTATTTTTTGATTGTAATTTTATAACCAGAAATAATTCCCACTATCAGTTACTGTTTCTATACAATATTCTTATTAAGCTAGATCACCCTTTCTCACGGCACAGGATCAAAAAATGCAACTACCTCCAACCAATTACTCTTAAATATATGTTAAGGATAACATATATTCTTTATCTGTCAATTGTTTTTTACATCTTCATTAAACTCTATTAAATAAAAATCAGAAACTTATTATAAGTCTCATGGCTTACAAGGATATAAAATAATTCC